>JAFVYN010000034.1 GCA_017508605.1 Clostridia bacterium | reverse complement strand
GGTGGGGCCGTCTGCCGCGCCGATGATGGAGATCGAGGCGAAATCCTTTGCGTCGGGGAAGAAGATCGAGGCCGCGCAGAGCGTGAAGAAGATACCGAACTGCGCCGCCGCGCCGAAGAGCATCAGCTTGGGGTTAGAGAGGATCGGGCCGAAGTCGATCATGGCGCCGATACCGATGAAAAGGATCAGGGGGAATAATTCATTGGCAATACCGGCATCAAACAGGACCGAGAGCGGGCCTTCGGTAAGCCCCTGCGTGATAGCGCCCGAGAAGGGAAGATTGACCATGATCGTGCCAAAACCGAGGGGCAGAAGCAGTGTGGGTTCCATCTCTTTTTTGATGGCGAGGAAGATCAGAACAATGCCGATGATCCACATGACCACATACTTGAGCCATTCAATCGGGGTGACGTTGACGAAATTCTCATAAAGGAATTCCAAAAACTTGTGTTCCATAGAAGTCTCCTGTTCTTTTTTTGCGGGGAGTACTTCGCACATCTCCCCCATTTTGATTCATTTTAACACATTTTCCCCGAAAAAGCAACTGTTTTTTGAAGCGAGTTTTGACTTTACACAGATTTTACAATAAAAAAGGCGAGGAGGCTTTGAGGCGTTGGGGACTGACCCCTGCTGTGTCATGGCAGGCAATGGATGAACTCAAAAAACTGAGAGGGTGATAGCTTTCAGAGTGATAGATCTGTATCATACCGTCAGCATCGTGAAACGAATCAATCAATAGATGCGATTTGGATTGACAACAACACAAAATATTCTGAAGGAATTCAAGCACAGTCAGAACGATCGGTACTGTGAAAAGGTGATCATTGAGATCCTGCGAAACGGAAGATCGGTTTTCTTGTCCTGATGCCTCATGATCCAATAAAAAAACTACCGCGCTTTCGCTCGATCGGAAAGCGCGGCAGTTTTTTATTCATCAAGAATGGGCATGGTGGCGATTTCCTTCGTTGAATGGTGTAAAAAATGGACTCGACTGCAATTTTGAAAATAAATAATCAATTGCAGTCGAGCATAAGAGCATAATAAAAGACAGACATTTCGGCGCAATGTCTTGGATTTTAATTAAGAAAAAAAAGTGTTAAAAGAAGAAGCAAATGATTACTTAGAAACACACCAATTTACAGCTTTTGTGGATTTGATTGTCCAAGTAGCTGGAGTTTGCCATTCCCATCCGGTTTTGCGATAACCGCCCAAAAGACGAGCGAGTATTGTGTCAAAAGATTTGTTTTTTAAGTTCTGATCACCTACGGTAGAGGGTTGATACGGCTTAATTTTGATAATATAGTCGGTATTATCCGATAATTTTAAAGTGTAGTTTTTGGTATATTTCCAGTAATACTCCGTTGTTTTCCCAGTGTCTTGATTCGTTACTTTGATTGTATATGCACCATAAGTGCTTTTGTTGGAGCTTGAAGAGTAATACTTCATTACGCCTTTGGTTTGAGTAAATGTGATTGTATTCTTTCCCCAGTTTTTTCCAGTATTAACTTTTATGGTTACCCATTTATCGCAATCCGCCGCACTGCCACGTACATTAACACACGCATTTGCAGCACTAACTGTGAACTGAGCAATTCCTAATAAGGTAATAAGAGTTAGAAGAATACAAATGATCTTTGATGTTTTTTTCATAAAACACACCTTCCTGTATGATAAATAAATCATTGCACCAAAAGCTATCTGATCGAATATGCTCTATATAACGATATTATACTCTATTTATAGACAATTGTCAATAGGCGGAGCATATTTTATAATAGGTTTGAGGTGATTTTATGATAACATATGAGCCTTTTTACCAAACTATCAAAGAAAAAGGAATTACAACATACAAGCTGATTAATCAGTATGGTATAAGTAGAAGTTTGTTAGACCGTTTAAAACATAATAAACCGATTTCCACGGTAACACTTAATGATTTGTGTAGTATTTTAGATTGCGGTATTGAACACATTATAAAGTATATTCCAGATGAGAATTGAATTTGAAATATTAAAAACCGAGGCAGTTCATGATGACTGTCTCGGTTTTTATGATATCATTTAGTCCATTTTCGGCATGGTAGCGATGCCTTTTTGAAGCTCTTCGTCGGTGGGGACGTAGTCTTCCATTTTGCCGGCGTTGTAGTTCATATATGCTGTCATATCGAAGTAGCCCGTACCGGTGAGACCAAAGAGGATGACCTTTTCTTCGCCGGTTTCTTTGCACTTGAGGGCTTCGTCGATGGCAACGCGGATGGCGTGGGAGGATTCGGGCGCGGGGAGGATGCCCTCGACCTTAGCGAAATAGGTCGCCGCCTCGAATACCTCGGTCTGCTTGACCGAGCGTGCTTCGTCAAGAGTGCCGTCATGATAAAGCTGGGAGAGTACCGAGTTCATACCGTGGTAGCGAAGACCGCCCGCGTGGCTCGAGGAGGGAATATAACCGTTGCCGAGCGAATACATCTTCGCAAGGGGGGTCACGTGTCCGGTATCGCAGAAATCGTAGGCGAACTTACCGCGCGTCATCGAGGGGCAGGAGGAGGGTTCAACGGCGATGAAATAGGGATTCCGTCTGCCGTTCAGCTTATCAGAGATAAAGGGTGCCATCAAGCCGCCGAGATTCGAGCCGCCGCCCGCGCAGCCGATGATGATATCGGGATATTCCCCGATCTTTTCAAACGCCTTGCCCGCCTCAAGACCGATGATGGTCTGATGGAGAAGCACCTGGTTCATGACCGAGCCGAGCGCATAGCGGGTATTGGGTGTGGTGGTCGCGACCTCAACTGCCTCCGAGATCGCCGTGCCGAGAGAACCGGTATTGCCGGGGTACATTTCATTGATCTTTCTGCCGACAGCGGTCTCCATTGAGGGCGAGGGCGTGACCGATGCGCCGTAGGTCTCAATGACGCCGCGGCGGAAGGGCTTTTGCTCGCAGGAGCATTTGACCATGAAGACCTTCAGATCGATGCCGAAATAGCCGCAAGCCATCGCGAGTGCCGTGCCCCACTGACCTGCGCCCGTTTCGGTGGTGAGGGCCTTGATGCCCTGTTCCTTGGCGTAATACGCCTGCGCGATCGCGGAATTCAGCTTATGGCTGCCCGAGGTATTGCCGCCTTCGTATTTGTAATAGATATGGGCAGGTGTACCGAGCGCTTTTTCAAGACAGTACGCGCGAACGAGGGGCGAGGGACGGTACATTTTATAAAAGTTTCTGACTTCCTCGGGGATCTCGATATAGGCGTCGGTCGCGTTCATTTCCTGCTTGGCAAGCTCATGACAGAAGATCGGCTCAAGGTCGGAAAGGGTGATCGGTTTTTTGGTTTCGGGGTGCAGAAGGGGAGCGATATCCTCCTTCATTTCGGTACGTACGTTATACCAATAGTGCGGGATCTCGTCCTCGCTCAGATAAATTTTGTAAGGGATCTGTTTCATCGTTTACCTCTTTCTTGGGGATGGCAATAAAAAACGCCCCTGTCCCCATACTGAAATCTGCAGGGACAAGAGCCAAAAACTCCTGCGGTACCACCTTGCTTGACGGAAATCCGCCCACTCATCGAATGCCATCACATTCTACGGCTGTAACGTGCCAACACGTTCCGGAATACTCACGTTCCTCCGAACCCTCGTAAGTCCATTGAAATAAGCGCTTGCCGCCGACCTCTCAGCTGTAGCCGACTCTCTGTGGGTGCTGTCTTATTCCGTTATCTCTTACTCAACGGTTTACTGTATTATAAAACGGTTTTTCGATAATGTCAAGCGTTTCGCGAATTTTTTTGTAGAGTTTTTTTAATTTTTTTGTCAAAAAAAGTTTTTTGACGGTTAGTTGTTGACAATCTGACGCTTTTGTGATATACTGTAAAGGAAATATGGGGACTCCCCAAGACATTGAAAGGAATACATATCATGAAAAAGATCATTTCTGCTCTTCTTGTAGTTGTTATGCTCTTCACTCTCGTATTCACCCTGACCTCCTGCGGCAACAAGCCCAGCGGTAAGTACGGTGGCGAAACCGTTACCGTTGAATTCGATGGCGATAAGGTTTCTGTTACATTCAAGATCCTTGTTGCCAGCACGACGACAACCGGTACCTTTGAGATGGGTGAAAACAACGAAATCCTCGTCACTTACGATGACAGCGAAGATGCTGAAAAGGCTCCTTCCGGCTGGACCTATGACAAGGAAAACGATGCTATCAAGTGCAAGTTCCTTGGTATCGACATCACGCTTGAAAAGATCGACGAATAATTTCCACACAAAAAACGGAACGGTTCTTGCCGTTCCGTTTTTTGTGTAAGTGTTGCAATATGCTTGAGACTGTGGTATAATCAAAATACCTTCAAAAGAAAGTGAGATATTTATGAAACGCGTATGCCTTTGCCTCTGCCTTTTGCTTATGGCGATCCTGGTGTTTGCCGCTTGCGCTGACGCTGAGATCACGACTGAACAGCACGGCAGTACCGAAAATGACACCACCGTTTCGACAGCTTTGATCACCACTACCGACAAAACCACCTCACAAGCCCCGACCGTGACAAGTACACAGCCCGACGTGACCACCGTACCCGTGACAACGGCGCCCATTACCTATACGGCGGAGAATTTTATGATTGCCATTGACGATAACACCCCGCTTTCGATGATCGCTCTGCCCGGTACACATGACAGCGGCGCAACGGTCGATATGATCCTTGCGGGAACGGCAAAATGCCAGACGCTGACGATCGCCGAACAGCTTACGGCAGGCGTGCGCTATTTTGACATCCGTCTTCGCCGTGTGAACGGTGCTTTGCACGTCTACCACGGCACGGTCGACCAGAAGCTCTCCTTTGACGAGGTATTGACGGCGTTCTATACCTTCCTTGACAAGAACCCTTCCGAGGCTCTGATCGTCTGTATCAAGGAGGAATCGGATGCCGAGGGCGAGAATCAGGCGTTCGATACCATGGTCAAAGCCAAGCTTTCGGAAGAGAGCGCCAAATGGTATACCGGCAGTGACATTCCGACGCTCGGTAAGGTGCGCGGCAAATGTGTTCTCATGCGCCGCTTCGGTACCTCGGGCAGCTACGGATTCGATGCCTCGCACGATTTTGCCGATAATTCCTCGGATTTTACGATCACCAACGGCGCATACAAGCTTCGCGCCCAGGATTATTATCAGAACGACAGCGGTGCCGCCAAGTGGACGGCGGTTGAGACATTCTTCAACGTGATGAAAACTCCCGATGCGAGATGCTATTATCTCAACAATACCTCAGGCTACAAGCCCGGCCTCTTCAGTATCCCGAATATCAACACCATCAAGGATCACGTGAATCCCTTGCTGCTTTCCTATCTTGGAGAAAAGCCCGCCCTCGTCGGCATTATCGCCACCGACTTTATGACCCCCGGGATCGCCGAGGCGATCTGGTCGCTGAATTTTTCATGAAAGCCCTTTTGGGCGGGATATGACACAAAATGATGCGATTTGATGAGATAAGACGGTGTGCATGACGGGATAGAATGGCACATAACAGAAAAAAGCCTTGCGCCGCGTTGGGTGCTACCAACGCGGCGTGAGGCTTTTGGTATGTTGAGTGCCTGAAGGACGGGGGTGCGGTAAGGCATTCACGGTGTAAGGGTCTTTTGCGGAGATCCTTTTGGCGGGACAGGGGACTTACACGTTATCGCATTCGTGGATGAAGAGGGGGAGGGGCAGCCACGAAGCGGCTTCGGGGGAGACGGCGGCGCGCTTTGGGGCGATATTGCGGAAGAAGAAAAGCTCAGCCTCGGGGAGGGTCAGCGTCAGCTCGGGGGTTCCGCCCTCGTATACGGCGGGGATGCCGTTCTTCACGGTGACGGTCAGCGTGACGGTACGCTGATAGCCCTCGATCTCTACCGTCATTTTGCCGTCGCACAAGGGACGGCTTTCTTTTTGCAGGGAAAAGAGCGCATCGAGGGTGGTGAGCCAGTCGAGAACGAGAAAGCACTCGTTGGAGACCGAGGTGACATTTTCGGCATAGGGGTCGATCAGCGCCGCTTTTTCCTTTTCATACACGGGGACGGCGACTGAAATATCGCCAAAGCGCGCGGTCGAGAGGGCAAGCATGGCAGGTACGTCGGAGGTATTGAGATATTCAAATTCCGAAAGCTGACGCTTGGAGCGGTAATGGATCGCCCAGCCGACGAGGGTGTCGCCCTTGAAATAAGCATAGGGAATGGACTGCCACGAAACGAGGATGTCGAAAAGCTCCTTGCGTGGGCGGACGGTGTAATAGGGGCGCTTGTGCATGTGGATATGTAGGAGATTGAGCAATTTGGTGTCATCGCGCTTGATCTCCCTGATCGAATAGCCCTCGGTATTGGGCTGAAGATAGGAGACGGTTTTGGGCGTAAGGGCGTAATAGGTCATGGCGTCGCATTTTTCAAAGCCGAAATGACGGTAACGTCCGCGTCTGCCGCCCAGCACCGCAAAGGCAATGCGGTCCTTTACCATATCGTCGAGCGCCTTTTTCATCAGCTTTTTCATAAAACCCTCGCCGCGGTAACGGGGATGGGTCGCAACCGAACCGATGCCGCGTGCCGTGAGGGTCTTGCCCGCGACCGAGAAGGTCAAAGGATAGGCAAGCACCGTGCCGATGATCTTATCGTTTTCGAGCGCAAAATAGGTATCGTTGCCCGATGATTTATTGTTGGCATAGAGCTTCGGCAAAAGCTTATCGAAGGCGTGGGTGGTGCCGTTCATCCCGAAGCAATAGTTGATGAAATCAATATACTCGAAGAAAAAGGGATAGCCCTTTTGCAGTTTTGCCATGGTTACCTCACTTGTGTTTGTGTTTGAAAACGGTTTTGACGGCGGCGGCGCATCCCAGAAGGGCGGCGGCGCTGATCACGGGGAGAAGGGGCAGTCTGAAATCGCCCTTCACGTGCCAGGAAAACAAGGGTGCTGAGCTGTTTTTTCCGTAATAGTCCTGCCCGTCATCAAAATGACAGCGGACCGAGGGAGAGGGCAGCTTTTCCAGTGCCGCGACTCCTTTTTGCCGTAAGGAGTTTTTTAAGATATCGCCTTTCAGGATCATCGTTGCCTCCGGGAGTTTTCGTTACTCTTAGTATACCAAATATTTCGGATTTATGCAAGGGGTTTCGGAAAAATCCCCGACGCGCGGGTGCGCGATCCCGCGACGGGGACATAAATAACGGGAAAAGCTCCTCATGTATCTTGATTTTTTTATAAATACATGGTAAAATAAAATATCATTTCGAACTTTTTAACGAACGGGAGGCTTTTCTTGAAAAAACTTTTACTGCTTTTGATATTGCTGACAGCCTTGGTGTCGCTCTTTTCCTGCGCGGCGCAGTCCGACGTCACCACGTCAGCCGAGAATTCCGAAAGCGCCGCTCTGACGACGGCGCTCCCCCCGACTGCTGAGCCGACGGTCTCGAGTACGAAGCCGACTGCCGAAAAGCCGCCCGTGACAAAGATCGGGATCATCCTTGAAGACAAGCCGCTGTCCGCCTATACCATCGTGTATGCCGACAGTCTTTACAGCCCTTCGGTGCTTGAGGCATTCTCAACCGAGCATGATTTTTTCAAGCTCATTGCCGAGGATATCAAGGCGCGCATTGCCGAAAAGACCGGTACGGTGCTTTCTGTTGTCCGTGACAGCGAGAGTGACCCCGCCATGTATGAGATCCTCGTCGGTCCGACCAACCGTGAAGAGAGCGACGCGCTTGATACGATGGACGTTTTCAAGACCTGTGTGAAGCTTGTCGGCACAAAGCTTGTGGTGGGCGCGGGATACGTCTCCACCCCTTACACGGGCAACAAAAGAGAGTCATACTGCTACGCCTCCACCTATCACGCCTGGGACAGTGTGGAGAGGGCGCTCGTCGAGCGGATGGCGGCGGGTATTGACAGCTTTACCTTTGATGCAAATACCGATTTTTCGACAAAGGTCGATCTGATCACCGTCGCTTGCATCGGTGACAGCATCACCGAGGGTGCAGGCTCTACCGCACGCGATTTCCACGCCTATCCCGCCGTTTTGGGGCGCATTCTCTGGCAGGACTATCTCATTGTCAACCTCGGAAACAGCGGCAAGACCATGCGTGACGATCTCGCCTCGCATTATCGGGGTACGGTACCGCATGCCGCCATGAGACGGTACGCGCCGATGTATGATTACGCTCTTCTGATGCTCGGTACGAACGATTCCTATTTCGACCGCTCCTGGCCAGCTTCCTCGGATGAGAAGTATCTTTCCTCCGCCGAGAGGCTCGTGGAGGAATTGACCTTCAACAATGACCGTGTGGAGGTGGTCGTCATGAACTGTCCGATGTATTACGGAACAAGTGGCTCGGGCAGTGAAAAGGTACGCACCCTGCAGGCGCTTTTGCCCGCCCGCTTTGAGGCAATGGGTGTGAAGAGCCGCTTTTTCGATATGTATACCTTCACAAAGGAAGAGGTGGGCAAAGCCAATTTCCCCGATCAGCTTCATCCCAATGACCGCGGACACATTCTGATGGCGGAAAAGCTCTCGACCCTTTTGAGAGCATGGGAAGACGAGAGCATGTCCTGAATGCCCTCGGGCAAGCTTGCTTACTTCCGCTCGGGCGGTGCGGGCGGTACGGTCGATTTTACCGTGACGCTTGACAAGGCTTCAAGCTACGGTTTCATCCGGGCATTCTGACCGAACGATACCAGCTTTTCTATCGTTCAGGTGCTTGTCAACGGCAATCTCGACATTTACAAGGCCGAAGAAGGCTTTGTGATCTTCGGCGTTGTGATCACCGGCGCACCCTCCGGCACAACGGTGACGGAGGCGACCTACACGGCGGCATAACTGTCTCGCGGTCTATCCTGTCCTTCTGAGAATTCATAAAACTGTCCATGACGCGATTTGCGTCATGGACAGTTTTTTTCGCATTTTGACTTGCAGGTATCGGGCAGGCCTTCCTTTTTTGAAAGAATTCTTGACAAAAGGATGTGGGTGTGGTAAGATTATTATGGATGAATATCGGCGGCGGTGAGGGTCTTCGCCGTCGGGTAAGAATACGAAATGGGGGATGGGATGATCACGCTTGGCAGTAAGATAACGGCGCTTGCGGGCATCGGGCCGAAAAAGGGCGAGATGTTTGAAAAGCTCGGCATCCACACCGTGGGAGATCTCTTGAGACGCTTTCCCCGTGCCTATCAGAACCGTGGGGATATCCGCACGCTCGCCGAGGCAGGCATGACCCCTGAGCCATGCGCCATGCTTCTGACGGTGGCGACCCGACCCGTTTCGACACAGCTGCCCAATCGCAAGGTGCTGACGAAATTTCAGGTCTTTGACGATACGGGCAAATGTGACGTTGTCTTTTTCAATCAGAATTATATCAAGGACGCCTTTTCGCTCGGCGCGACCTATCGGTTCTGGGGAAGGCTTACTTTTCAGCGCGGCAGATGGTCGCTCTCCTCCCCTCAGTTTGAGCCTTACGATTCGGTGAGGCGGCTGCCCGACTACGTGCCGGTCTATCCGATCGGGGCGGGCATTTCGCAGAAAATGATGCGCTCGACGGTGGGGATCGCGCTGGCATCCCTCGATGCGGTCGAGGAGATCCTGCCCGAAGAGGTCAGAGAGAGGCATTCGCTTTTAAGCCTTCGGGAGGCACTGTACACCCTGCACAGTCCCCGCAATCCCGAAGCGCTTGAGGGGGCAAGGCGCTATTTTATCTTTGAGGAGCTGTTTTTGTTCGCCCTTTCGCTTGCCGAGGGCAGACGCGAGAAAACGGCTGTCAAGGGATACCCCATTACGGTATCCGACGGCATTGTTGCCCGCTTTTTCAAGGCGCTCCCCTTTACCATGACCGAGGCACAGCTTGCGGCTTGCCGTGAGATCCGAGATGATCTTGCCTCGGGCTATGCCATGCACCGTCTTGTCAGCGGTGACGTGGGCAGCGGTAAGACGGTGATCGCCGCCTTTGCCGCTTATCTTGCGGTGTCGGGCGGGTATCAGGCAGCCATGATGGCGCCGACCGAGATCCTGGCACGGCAGCACTACGCGGATCTTGCGCCGACCTTTACGGCGTTTGGCATGAAGACTGCGCTTCTGATCGGGGCGCTGAAGCCTTCGGAAAAGCGCATGCTCCACGAACAGTTAAAAAACGGTGAGATCGATTTTGTGATCGGCACGCACGCTTTATTATCGGAGGGTGTCGGATTTCGCCGTCCCGCTTTGGTGATCACCGACGAACAGCACCGTTTCGGTATCCGCCAACGGCAGGCGCTTTCGGAAAAGACGGCGGGCGAAACCGCGCTTCACACCCTTGTGATGAGCGCCACTCCGATCCCGCGCACCCTGGCACTTGCGCTTTACGGCGATATGGCGGTCTCTTCGGTGAATATGATGCCTCCCGGCAGACAAAAGGTCTCAACCTTTCTTTGTGACGAAAGCTACCGCGCGCGTCTGAACGGCTTTATCCGTAAGCAGGCGCTTGAAAAACGGCAGGTCTATATCGTTTGTCCCGCCATTGAGGAGATCGATGAGGACGAGGACGAAAAGGGTGCCTCGCTTGTCGGTCTTGACGGCAAGGTGATCGAAAAGCTTCCTATCCGCTACGCCGTCGATTATGCCGAAGAGCTTTCCCGCTGTCTGCCTGATGTGACGGTGGGCTGTCTGCACGGCAGAATGTCGTCAAAAGAAAAGGACGCGGTCATGAGTCGGTTTGAGTCAGGCGAGATCTCAGTCCTCGTCGCGACGACGGTCATCGAGGTCGGAGTGAATATTCCGAACGCTACCCTGATGGTGATCGAAAATGCCGACCGCTTCGGGCTTTCTCAGCTGCATCAGCTCCGCGGCCGCGTGGGCAGAGGCAGATATAAATCCTGGTGTATACTCATGAGCAGTACCGAAAACGAGGAGTCGCTCCGCCGTCTTCGCGCGCTCTGCTCGACGTCTGACGGCTTTGAGATCGCCGAGTTTGATCTTCAACAGCGCGGTCCCGGTGATTTTCTCACCGGTGCGGATGCCACGAGGCAGAGCGGAGAGGTCAGATTCCGCATTGCCTCGCAGTGTGAGGATACCGCGCTCTTTACGGCGGCATTCACCGAGGCTGCCGCTCTTCTCAATACCAACCCCACGCTGTGTGATCACGAAGCGCTGGTGGAGGCACTTTCGGATTTTCGCCGTCAACAGCACGGCACAACGACCTAAGGAGGCTTTTGCCAATGGAAGACAAACAGCATGCCGTTGCCTTTACGGGGCATCGGGATCTCGACAAAGAGACGGTGTCCGCCCTTTGCGAGAAGCTTTACCGTACGGTGGAGGAGCTGTATCAGAAAGGCTATACCGACTATTACTGCGGGGGCGCGCTCGGCTTTGATACGCTGGCGGCGCTGACCGTTCTGAATATGAAAACGACATATCCCGACCTGACGCTGACGGTTGCCGTCCCCTGTCCCGAGCAGGCAAAACGCTGGCAGGAGAGCGACCGCCTGCTGTATGAGAGCATTTTACAGCGCGCCGATCACGTGGAGATACTCTGCGAGCATTACACCCGCTTTTGCATGATGCTGAGAAACCGTTATATGGTGGATCATGCCTCCCTTGTCATAGCGTATATGCAGCGTGAGGAGGGCGGCACGGCGGCAACGGTGCGTTACGCCAAGAAAAAGGGCGTTTCTGTGATCAATCTGGCTGAATGAGGAGGCTTCATGGCTTTTTTTCATACCAATGACCCCGAACGGGAGCTGCTTTTTGACTGTTTTACCCGCAGGGGCTATTCGGGAACGGCGCTCAGTGACAAGATCAACGAGGCAAAGGCGATGATCGAAGAGGGTAAGCCCTTGGCGTACATCACCAACGAGGCGTATTTTTTCGACAGCCTCTTTTACGTGGATGAGCGTGTTCTTATTCCCCGACCCGATACCGAGCGTCTTTGCGAAAAGGCGATCCCGCTTCTGAAAAAGGGGTCTGTCTTTGCCGATCTCGGGACGGGCAGCGGCGCGATCGCGCTGACGGTACTCAAGCACTGTCCCGACAGCAGAGCGGTGGCGCTCGACCTCAGCGAAAAGGCGTTGGCGGTAGCTGAGAAAAACGCCGCCTCGCTCGGTCTGTCGGAGCGGGTGGAATTCATCCGCGGCGATATGAAGGAGATCATCTTTCCCAACGAAAGCTTTGATCTTATCCTCTCCAATCCGCCCTATATTCCGACCGATGATATCGCGCGCTATCCCTCGCTGTCTTACGAGCCGATCCTTGCGCTCGACGGCGGACGGGATGGCATGGATTTTTACCGCGCGCTTCTGATACGCCACAGAGCCGCCCTCAAGAAGGGCGGGGGATTTCTCTTCGAGATCGGCTTCGATCAGGGCGAGGCGATCAGATCGCTTGCCGCAGGACTTGGCTATACCTGTGAGGTATACAAGGATTACGGCAAAAATGACCGTGTAGCACTGCTATTTCCGATTGTATGACCGTGAAAGGAACGGATTATGAAAATTCAGGTATTTGATACAACACTGCGCGACGGCGCGCAGGGCTTTGGCATTTCCTTTACCGAGCAGGATAAGATCAAGATCATCCGCTCTCTGGATTCACTTGGGGTGGACTATGTCGAGATCGGTAATTTCGCGCTTTCGGAGGATCTGCGCCTTTTTGAGCGGGCTTCGGCGATGGAGCTTGAACACGCAAGGCTGGTGGGATTTGGCGCGACACGGTATCCGAACACCCGTGTGGAGGACAACGAGGCGCTGGTGAGGGCGGCAAGCTGTCCGCTTGAGGCGATCACAATCTTCGGCAAGGCGCATCTCGGACACGTCAGAGATATTCTGAGAACCACGCCCGAGGAAAACCTTCGGATGATCCATGACACCGTTTCTTACCTCGTGTCAAAGGGCAAGGAAGTCTTTTTCGACGCCGAGCATTTCTTCAACGGCTATGCCGATGACGCGCCCTATGCCATGACGGTGCTGAAAACCGCTCTTCAGGCGGGGGCGAGCGCAATCGTGCTTTGCGACACCAACGGCGACATGCTCCCCGATATCATCGGTATGGTAACCGAGCGTGTCAGAGCGGAGTTCAAAGAGGCGCATATCGGTATTCACACCCATAACGATCTCGGTATGGCGGTGGCTTGTACGCTGTCGGGTGTGCTGGGCGGCGCGGATTCGGTGCAGGTGACGGTATCGGGCATCGGTGAGCGATGCGGAAACGCCAATCTGTCGACCGTTGTGCCTCTGTTACAGCTGAAAATGGGCTATCAGCTTCTCCCTGAGGGCAAGCTTTCGCATCTGACCTCGGTGGCGCGCTATATCAACGAGGTTGCCAACCGTGCCTTTGACGAGCGTGAGCCTTTTGTGGGCGGCTCGGCATTCACGCACAAGGCGGGCATGCACGTGGATGCGGTCCATAAGGACCCCGCTTCCTTTGAGCATATCGACCCCTCCCTTGTGGGCAACGAGCGGAACATTCTTGTGACCTCGCTGTCGGGCAGAAGCGCGATCCACGCCAAGATGCTGGAATTTTCGCCCACGCTTTCCAAGGATTCCCCCTTGGTGCAGAAGGCGGTCGATACCGTTAAATCGCTCGAGGCAGAGGGATATCGCTTTGAGGATGCTGAAGGTTCACTGTCCCTGCGCCTTCGTGAGGCAGCGTTTGGCGAAAGCGTCAACCGTTTCTTCGCGCTTCAGAATTTCCGCGTGCTGATCCTCGAAAGTCAGAAGGAGCGTGAGCCGATCTGCTCGGCAACCGTTAAGATCTCTGTCGGAGGAGCGGAGGAGATCACTGCCGCCGAGGGCGAAGGTCCTGTCAACGCGCTTGACTTAGCGCTTCGTAAGGCGCTCATCCGTTTTTATCCGAGCATTGCCTCGATCCGTCTGTGCGACTATACCGTTCGTGTGCTTGACAGCGGCAGTAATACTGCGTCCAAGGTTCTCGTCCGTGTCAGCACGACTGACGGTACGGCTGTCTGGCGGACGGTCGGCGTTTCGCCCGACATCATCGATGCCAGCTGGCAGGCGCTTTCGGATTCGATGGTTTATTTTTTGGAAAAAGAACATCACTGAGCATATACTAAGGTAAGACATTGATAAAGAGGTGTTGATCATGAACAAGATACGGGTATGCTGTCTGTTCGGCGGCGTATCGGAGGAGCATGAGGTGTCGATCGTCAGCGCGGCGTCGGTGCTTTCGGTCATGGACCGTGACAAATATGAGATCACGACAGTCGGGATCACCAAGGAGGGCAAGTGGCTTCTTTACGAAGGGGCGCTTTCCGACCTCACGAAGGATAGCTGGCTCTTATATGCCACAAAAGAATCGTTTTTCGTGCCCGACCCCAATGGGGGCAGGCTGATGATCGTGGGTGATACGCCGGAAACCAGACAGATCGACGTGGCGTTTCCCGTCATGCACGGCAAAAACGGTGAGGACGGCACATTGCAGGGGCTTTTTGATATCTGCGGTGTCAGATACGTGGGCTGCGGTTGTCTGTCCTCGGCAGTCTCGATGGATAAGGCGACTGCCAAGATGATCCTGAAGAATTATAATATCCCTCAGGCAATGGCGATGGCGGTCGATCGGCGTGAGATCGAGCGTGATCCTATCCGTATTGCCATGGCGTGCGAGTCACTGGGCTATCCGCTCTTTGTCAAGCCATCGGCTTCAGGCTCGTCCTGCGGTGTCAGCCGTGTGAATTCCGCCGATGAGCTTCTGCCCGCGCTTCATAAAGCGCTTCTTTCAGACCGCCGTGTTCTCATTGAGGAATATATCAAGGGCGCGGAGGTCGAGGTGGCAGTTCTCGGTGAAGACGGGATCTTTGCCGCCGAGCCGGGCGAGATCGTGCCGGGCAGTGAATTCTACGATTACGAAACGAAATACGTAAACAATACAGCGACCTATCATATTCCCGCACGCATATCGGAAAAGGCACGCGAAAAAGTAAAGGCATATGCCAAAAAGATCTTCCGCGCGCTTGACTGCAAGGGTCTTGCGCGGGTGGATTTCTTCGTCGACGGCGAGAGAGTGGTGTTCAATGAGATCAACACCATGCCCGGCTTTACGTCGATCAGTATGTATCCCAAGATGATGGAGGCATCGGGTATCGCTTACCGTGAGCTGATCGATCGGCTCATTCAGTCGGCGCTTGCCTGAGACTTGTCATATAATCAAAGAAAAGGAAATAAAATCATGAACACAAGCTTCAAACATTTTGGACTTTTTGTGCTGTTCATTCTTCTCATCACCGCGTTTGTCTCTTGCACAGATCCCGCCATCACGAACGCTCCCCCGATCACAACTGAGGTCATCGGAGGCGAAACCACCGAAAAAGCGCCTGTGACAACGGTGCCGACCACAACGTCGGGAGGCTCTCTTGCCGATCCCTTCGATCAGTCGGTCACGGTGCTGAATTACCAAAACAGCCTGAAGGCATCTGAGTCGGAGCTGTTTTATTACAACCGCCTTTACAAAGCCGGTCCCTTTGCGGGCGACCCCTATCTCTATTACGAGGACGGCACGTTCTACCTTTACGGCACAACGAGAAAATACGTGAAGCCCGGTAAGATCGTGGAGGAATTTGAGGTCTATACCTCGAAGGATCTCGTAAACTGGGAGGATGGCGGCGCATGCTTTGTGCCAGACGGCAACGATTGGTGTACCAGCCGTCTGTGGGCACCCGAGGTCTATAAGCTCGGGGATACCTATTATCTCTATTACACCGCCGCCAAGGGCGGAAACGGTGTTCTGCACGGCAGTGTGGCAACTGCCTCCTCACCCCTTGGTCCATTCACCAACAGCGTTGCCGAGGGAATTGACGGCTCCAAGCCTCTCTTCGATTTCGGCAGTAATTTCCCTACCATCGACGGCTCGCTCTTCATTGACGATGACGGCAGCATGTATTATTTCTTCGTACGCGATCAGATCGGAGATAACAGCTCGTCGGGCGGTAACAATACCACCGTCCGTTCCACCCTGTGGGGGATCGAGCTTTCTGACCCCTTCACGATCAAGGACGGCGCAGAACCCGTCAAGCTGACTGAGGTCGGCAGATCGACTCTCAAGGAAAAGGGCGTTTTCACCCAGCGTTGGGAGACACAGCAGGGTATGTGGAACGAAGGTCCGTTCGTTCTGAAGCATAACGGCGTATATTACCTTACCTACAGCGCCAATTATTTCGGCTCGAAGTACTATTCCGTAGGTTACGCAACCTCTTCTTCGCCTCTCGGTACGTACATCAAGGATACCAATCAGCCGATCATGGGTATCGACCCCAAGGAAGACAGCAACTGGGATTATTACGACGGCACGGGTCACGCCATGTTTCTGACGATCGAGGGCGAGCTTTACGTGGTTTACCATACGCTGATGCCCGAAAAGGACGGCTTCCGTCATTTCACCATCGACTCGGTGGGCTTCCGTGAGGACGGCACGCTCTATATCAACGGTCCGACCGTGACCTCACAGCCCCTGCCCTCGGTGATCTCGGGCGTCAAGAATCTGGCGCCTTCGGCAACGGTAACGGCTGAGGGCACGATCACGGGACTTGGCTATCTCACCGACGGTCAGATCAATGCCAGCCGCAAGTACCGTGATTTTGAAGCCAAAGCCGAGAGCGGCAAGGTTACTTTGACCTTTACCTTTGCGGGCGCTGTCGAGGTGTCCTCGGTGCTGGTCTATAACAGCTCGGACTATGCGACCTCCTTTACCGCCGTTGACAAGGTGACGGTGGGCGAGTATTACAGCGCAGAGAACGTCAAGGTGCTGAGTGATTCGTATGAGGCAAATAAGGAATCTGTTTACGCGGGCAGCTCTGCGATCGTGGAGCTGAGCCGCGGTGTGAAGGTCACAAGCGTGACGATCACCTTTGACGCCGATAAGCCCATTGCGATCTCCGAGATCGTGATCCTCGGAAAATAAGTATTCGTAACAATTAAATGCTCCCGACCGAATGTTTTCGGTCGGGAGCATGTATCTTATTTGTGTTTTTTCCACTTTTCGCGTTCTGTCTGCGGCTTTGCGGATGCGGGATGGGGACGGTTTTTCTGAAAACGGGCATTCGGATCGGGCTTTTTGAAGAACTGGTAGTAATAGCAGGGAATCATGCCGTTATACAGCTTTCTCACCTTGTCGGCACGGCGGTTGTAGAGCTTTTCAAACTGCTCGTGCGAGGTGAGGATATAGATCTGCCATGCGTCGAGGGTGGCAAAATGCTTCCCCATATTGCGGTAAAGTGCTTCGGTCTCCTCAAGGGTCAGAAGGCGCTCGCCGTAGGGGGGATTGGTGACGATCGTACCCCGTCTGCCCCCGGTTCTGATCTCCAGGGCATTTCTTTCAAACGCCTTGACGATGCCCGAAACTCCCGCGCGTGTGCAGTTTTCCTTGCAGATCGCAAGGGCATCGGGATCGATGTCCGAGGCATAGGCTTCGAATTTTGTTTCCCGCCGTAAGGAGGCGACCTCTTCACGGGCTGAGAGCCAGAGGTTTTTGTCGATCTGCGGAAAGGTCTCGGCAACGAAGGAACGGCGGAAGCCCGGGGCGATATTCGCCATCTGCATGGCGGCTTCAATGGCGATCGTACCGCTGCCGCACATGGGATCCCAGAAGAGAACGTCCTCACGGGGGCGGGCTATCTTGACAAGGGCGGCGGCAAGAGTCTCCCTGAGCGGGGCGGCGTTGGCAACAGGACGGTAGCCGCGCTTATGAAGGGCTGTACCCGAGAGGTCGATCATGAGATGGGCGCGGTCATTCAGAATGAAAAACTCTACGGCATAGTTGACACCCTCTTCGGAAAACCATGAAATGCCGTATTTCGCCTTCAGGCGCTCGACAATGGCTTTTTTGACGATCGATTGGCAGTCGGGAATGGAATACAGTCGGCTTTTGATGGCGTGTCCCGTGACGGGAAAGCGGTCTTGTCTTCCGATGAATGCCTCCCAGGGAAGACGGCGTGTGCCTTCAAACAGCGCTTCGAAGCTGTCGGCGTGAAAATCGCCGAGCGAAAGATAGAGGCGCTCTGCCGTGCGAAGCCAGAGATTACAGCGCACAGCGGCGGAGAGATCGCCTCTGAAGGTCACTCTGCCGTCGATGGTCGCGATCCGTTCATAGCCGAGGGCGTCGATCTCCTCGCCCAGGGCATGCTCCAGTCCGAATAAACAAGTGGCAACGAAGGTATAGGTCATAATCAAAGCTCTTTCGTTTTTTTCTTTGATTGTACACCATTTTACAGGCTTTGTCAAGCCTCTTCGGGCTGTGAAAAAAGGTCGGAAAAATAGAAAAATCCTCTTGACAAACGGGGGAAGAAGTGCTACTATATGGAATTGTTGTGAATTTGTAAATGCGGTATGAGGTAGATATATGCTGACATCTGTTGTGATCGCTTCTCTGACTTGTTTTGTGATGATCCTTGCGGTCTTGTTCTTCCCGAAGGTGAAGCTCGGAAGAGTCTCTCTCGGTACATATTGGCTGATCACCCTGATCGGCGCCCTTCTTCTTCTCGTTCTCGGCTCGGTGAAGGTCGACACCGTCCTTTCCTCGCTCTTTGCCGACACGGCAGTGAATCCTCTGAAAATTCTCGTTTTGTTTATTTCGATGACGGTGCTTTCGATCTTTCTTGACGAGCTTGGTTTTTTCCGTTATCTCGCGGGATGCGCGCTGAAGCACGCAGGCAAGAGTCAGACGAAGCTCTTTCTGATTTTGTATGTTACGGTATCGGTTCTGACGGTCTTTACCTCGAACGACATCATCATTTTGTCCTTCACGCCCTTCATCTGCTATTTCGCCAAGCACGCGAATATCAGTCCGATTCCTTATCTTGCGGCAGAGTTTGTGGCGGCAAATACCTGGAGCATGGCGCTGATCATCGGCAACCCCACGAATATTTATCTTGTGACGGCGGCGGGCGGTAATTTCGTGTCTTACCTCAAGGTCATGCTCTTACCGACTGTGCTTTCGGGTACGGTGGCATTCGGATTTTTGTATCTGCTTTTCCACCGCCATCTGCAAAAGCCCATGTCCATCTCCTCCGAGAGCGAAAAAGCGAAAGACCGTCTTCTTCTGACGGTCGGCATCCTTCATCTCGCCCTTTGCACGCTGATCCTCGCGATCGGCTCGTACATCGGCATCGAGATGTGGCTCGTATCCCTCGTTTCGGCAATCAGTCTCTTTGTTTGTACGGCAATCATCTCGATCGTTCGCCGCAGAAAACCCCGTATGCTTGCCTCCTGTGTCAAGCGTGCGCCCTGGGAGCTTGTGCCTTTTATTCTGTCGATGTTCGTCATGGTCGAGGCGCTTCACGTGAACGGTGTGACCGACGGCATGATGACACTGCTTGGCGGTGTGCATCCCGTTCTGAAATACGGCCTTTCTTCCTTTGTGGCATCCAATCTCATCAATAACATTCCGATGAGCGTTCTGTATTCCTCCATTCTTGAGGGTGCGTCGGAATCTGCGGTCTATGCCACTGTGATCGGATCGAATCTCGGCGCTTGCCTCACCCCCATCGGTGCGCTTGCCGGGATCATGTGGTCTTCGATGCTGAAGGAACAGAATCTGAAATTCGGTTATTTTGATTTTGTCAAGGTCGGTCTGTTCGTAGCGCTTCCCGCTCTCGCGACAGCGCTTCTGACGCTTGGCATTGTGGTATAAATTCACAGTATACATGATAACGGCAGTCCGCCGATCGGCGGACTGCCGCTTTTTATTCTGTGGAAGGTGCTTTGTCCTTGCCCGTAAAGGGAAGGGAGAAGCCGTTCATTTTGGCAGAGGAGATATCGCCGCCGATCACTCTGCCCCGATAGATGAGAAGATTGGCATAGACCGTCTCACCCGTATCGAAATTGGTGATCTCATAGCGATAATGGTGGCAGATCTTACCGCCGTAGCGCGAGAGGTCAAGTCCTTGTGATTTTTGCAGATCGTTATAGGCGGCGAAGACCGAGTCGAATTCTTTGGGGATCGAGACCTCCTCGTAAAACGGCTCTTTGTCGGAGACCGTCCAGCCGAACTGCGTGAGAAAATCGCGGCGTTCCTTATCGGTGCGGATATTGTGGAAGGTGACTTCCTTACCGTCGATCGAGAGGGTGGGCAGGGCATCGCCGTCATAGGCGGGCAGAAAGATGACGAGCAGAACGAGAACGGCAAGAGAGAGAATCAGCGCTGCCGTGAATTTCAGGGTCGAGCCCTTCACTGCGTAAATAAACATACCGAATACTCCTTGAGATCTTTTTTACCAAGATATGCAAGGAAAGGACGGGTTATGCCATCAGCTTCGCATAAAAAAGGGGCAGGTCTCTCCGTGTGTGAAGGGGCGAAACGGCGAAAGCCGAAATTTTTGTACAAGGCGGGCGGAGGCTTCTTAGTAATGTATCGAAAAACAATAAAAACACACAAAAAGAAGCCGGATCGGGATTTCCCGATCCGGTGCTTTATCCGGTATAAGACCGTAGTGAGCGTTCAGGTGGCTTCGTTTTTCTCAAAGACGGGAATTCCTCCCGCACCCTCGGTTTCGGTGACGGCAGAGAAGATCTCGATCCCCCGCGCGCGGAGCTTATCGGAAGCGCCGTGGCTTTTCTTCTCAAGCGCGACTCCGATGCCGCAAAGCGCGGCGCCCGACTGACGCGTGATCTCGAGAAGTGCGGAGGCGATCCTTCCTGTGGCAAGAGTATCGTCGACGATCAGAACGGTATCGGCGGCGGTGAGATAGCGCTTGGGCAGAGACAAAACGGTGTTCGTTCTGGCGTTGGCGACGGCAGAGTAGCTTTCCTCTTCGGTGCAGGGCTTGGCAAATACCGCCTTTGCCGAAAGCAGCTCGGCGGTCTTGTAAGCCAGGGCGATCCCCGCGGGCGAGGAGGTCAGCACGCGCGTGACCCCGCTTTTCAGAAAATGCGAGGCGATCGCTTCGGCAACCTCGGTGAGGAGCATGGGATCAAGAAGCCTTGCGAGAACGCTCTTGGTATCGCCGCGGCTTTGTTTACAGTGTTCGAAAAAGAGGCTCATATCGGCTCCTTTCTTGAAAATCAGAGCTTTTGATAAACAAGAAGATAAAATTCGGCGCTGACGGAAAGCTCAGTAAGGGCTGACAGGCGTTCGTGACCCGTCTTGCCCGTGCGGTAGAAATAGGGTGTCATCAGGACAAGATCGCGGATCTCGTCATGGGTATGCAGGGTGAAGCGAGTTTCGACCTTTTCGGTCGTGACGTGGCGAAAGCCCTCGATCCCGATCGGTCTTATTGTATTTTCATAAGGCGTATCGTAAATGGCGCTTTTCAGCTCCCACAGATGTTTTTCGGCGGGGATGACGTCGATCACGTAGCCTCCCGTCTTCAGAACGCGCAAAAATTCCTCACGGCAGAAGGGGGAGAAGATATTGGTGACGGCATCGCATATGCCGTCGGGAACGGGCAGATTATAGCAGGATGCTACCGCCACGCCCGAAAGGACACGGCGCTTGGCACACATCATGGCGGCTTTCGGGGAAATGTCGATGCCGTACACCTGTCTTTTTTCGCTGACAAAGGCTTCGGAATAATACCCCTCGCCGCATCCCGAATCGAGAAGGACGCCTTCTTTGACATAGCGATCGAGCAGATCCTTTACGGCAGCCCGCATGGGCGCATAGGCGCCGCTTATGAGAAACTGCCGTCTGGCTTTGACCATATCGGCGTTGTCACCGTGCTTTTTACCGAACGCGCCCGAGAGATTGACCGAGCCGCCAGACGAGATATCAAAGGTATGGCGGTGCGGACAGACGAGGCTGTTTTCCTGCCGCCTCAAAAGCTCGCGGCAGATCGGACAGCGGAAAAAGGGGCTTGAGAAGGGAGGTATCATCAGCTCTGCGAATTTTCATTGAGCAGACGGTGCTTCAGCTCCCAAAGCTCATGCGAAAGGTCAACGTAGTAGCGGTGAGGATTGTCAAGACGCTTGACTTCCTCCCAGAGGGTATCCATTTCCTTCTTGCAGTAGCTACGGATCTCCTCGACCGAATAGCGGGGATAGACGCAGACACCGTTTTTAAACACGGGAACGAGCAGCTCTCTTGCGATAAAGTTCTCGACGGTCTTCTTTTTCCAGGTGAAATGGGGGTCGAAGATCTCAAGAGACTTCGTATCGTCGATCGTTTCGCTGTAGAGGGTGATCTGGTCGGCAATTGCCTTGCCCGTGGTTCTGTCATACAGACGGTAAAGCTTTTTATAGTGGGGATTGGTGATCTTTTCGATATTCTCGGAGATCTTGATCTTCGGAAGGATCGTGCCGTCTTCCTTTTCCACGGCAACGAGTTTATACACGCCGCCGAAGACGGGGGAGGAACGGGAGGTGATAAGGCGTTCGCCGACACCGAAGGCGTCGATCTTGGCGCCCTGCTGAATGAGGTCGCGGATGATATGTTCGTCAAGAGAGTTCGAGACGATGATCTTGATATCGTAAAGTCCCGCCTCGTCAAGCATGCTTCTGACACGGCGCGAGAGATACGCCACGTCACCCGAGTCGATTCTGACACCGCCCCGTCTGATATTGTGCTTCTTGAATGCCTTGATGGCATTGGGCACACCGCTCTTGAGAACGTTATAGGTGTCGATCAGAAGGGTCGCACTGTCGGGATAGATCGAGCAGTAGGTATCGAAGGCTTCAAATTCGGTATCGAACATCTGCACCCAGGAGTGAGCCATCGTACCGCCCGTGGGAACGCCGTATCGCTCCTCCGCAATGGTACATGCCGAGGAAGAGCAGCCCGCAATATACGCGGCGCGCGCACCGAGGATCGCGCCTGCCGTACCCTGGGCACGTCGGGAGCCGAATTCCGAAACGGGTCTTCCCTCAGCTGCCCCCACGATGCGTGAGGTCTTGGTGGCGATCAGCGACTGATGGTTCAGCGAAAGCAGGACGAAGGTCTCGATGAACTGCGCCTCGATGGCGGGGGCGCGGACGGTCATGATGGGTTCGCCGGGGAAGATGGGTGTGCCTTCGGGAACCGCCCAGATATCACCCGTGAAGCGGAAGGTCTTGAGATAGCTGAGAAAATCCTCGGAAAAGAGACGCTTTCTTCTCAGGCACTCGATGTCCTCCTCGGTGAAGGCGAGATCCTCGATGTAGTCAATCAGCTGATCGAGTCCCGCGCAGACGGCATAGCCTCCGCCGTCGGGAATATCGCGAAAAAAGACATCGAAATAGGTGATCGTATCACGCTTTCCGCAGTTGAAATAGCCCTGACCCATGGTAAGCTCGTAAAAGTCGCAGAGCATGGTGTAGTTTTCCTTGACACGTCTTGTGTCGCGATCCATATACTTTCCTTCTTTCTTTGATAACGGTGATTGGTTTTGTTAATCGCGGTGTTTTGGCTTGAAAACACGCCCGAAGAGATAGCGGGTTCTTGCGATGATGTGGCGCATCGGTCTTGATGCCATACGGCGGCGGCTGTAACGGACGATGGCGGGATCGTCGCAGGAAATATAGCGCTCTCCCTGATAAAAGCCAACCATTCTGGCAAAGATCATGTCATCGGTGACGCCCTTTTCGAGCGCCGTCTGGTTATCGCCACAGCAATCGTAGCCATCCTTATGTACACGGATGATACGGTGCAGCACGTACTGACCGTTGGCGCGCTTGTAAAAGGGAACGTCCCCCCGTTTCAGCCTGCCCTCGACGGGAAGTAGCACCACGGGGTTTTCATGATGGCGAAGCAGGGGCTGCATGGAGGTGCCGCCCGGGGTGAAGACCAGCGTGCCGTTTCGCTTCAGCACGTCCTCATAAGCTTCACTCATCGAGAAGTCCTGCCTTGGCAAGTGTTTTCAGAAATCTCGAGACGTCGGCTCTGACAACGTCCTCGGGCGCATCCTCAAAGGTGGTGAGGAGCAGGGTAACGAGGGCTTCCTCGTCACAGCCCTTGACGAGCTGCTCCCAGAGCATACGGGAGGTACCCGAGAGGGTGATCATGATATTCTTGTATTTTTCGACGTTGGCGCCGATCGGCACAACAATGTCCGCCTCGCCGCATTTTCTTAAGATGAATCCTTGCTTGATCTTCATACTGAGATCTCCTTTCAGTTGTTTGACAGGGTCTTCTCGGCGACGAGTGCCGCCTCTTTGTCCATATTGCAGTAGAGCTTATATACGGGAACGCTTGTGAGCATGTCGCTGACAAGGTCGATGGTCTTAAGATACGCCTCATCCTGTGAGGGGCGGAAGATCTGATTGAACAAAAGCCCCAGCACCGTTTCGGGACGCACGCGCTCGATATAGTTGCTCTCTCCTCTTGCGAGGATGACGATGCCCCTGAGGGGGAGCGAGACATTGGTGTCGAGGTCATGCTTGCCGCTCCAGGGTGTACCGCAGGCGAGATATTCCCCCGCAAGCTTTCGGATGATGGGCTTGTCATCGTTGATCATGATCGTATCGGGAAAGACCTCACGCCAAAGACGGGTATGCGTGCTTTTTCCCGTGCCGCTCGGCGCGCAGAAGAGGTAAGCCCTGCCGTCCTTCGCGATCGCGGAGCCGTGCATCAGAAAGCCGTCATAATCGAGGATCTTCGTGGCAATAAAGCGGTAAATGGCGAGATATTCACTGTAGGACGGTGGGAAGGCGAGATCGTTTCTGACCTCCTCCTCGATCTCTTTTTCGATATAGGAGCGATCAAGGTCGACGGTGAAATCGGGGTCCTTGTCGGTGAGATAATCGGCGATCTGCCGATTCAGGATCGGGTTGTCGTGACAAACGTCCATGACAAGACCCGCCATATAGAGCTTGGGCATGGGTACTCCTTTTTCGTGTTCACGTTTTGTTCACGATACGGACAAAACTTGGACACAACTTTATGTTACACTATAGAAAATTCGGTATACGGTGACAGTACCGCATACTACATTCAGTATAACAAATTTTTTATGTCTTGTCAAGAATTCGGGCGAAAATGGGGTGAAGATTGTGTTCGGCTACGTGAAGGTGCGAAGGGGCGATCTGCGTGTAAAGGAATACGAGTTTTACCGCGCGGTCTACTGTGGGCTGTGTCACCATCAGAAAAAGCTCTCCCGTCGGCTTCGCTATTCGCTCAGCTATGACATGGTGCTTCTTGCCCTGATCCGACTGGGAGTAACGGGCGAGAGGGCGTGCTTTCAGAAAAAACGCTGTCCCATTCACCCCCTGAAGGGTTGTCTGACGGTCGACGCCTCCGAAAGCCTTCGCTATACCGCAAGCGTTTCGGCGATCCTTTTATATGAAAAGCTGCGCGATGACATATCGGATGAGCGGGGAATCCGTCGGCTTTGCGCAAGGCTGATGGCAAGGGGTGCTGATAAGGCGATGAAGCACGCGCCCATTCCCGCGCTTGCGAAAACGGTGAGTGAAAAGCTTTCGCAGCTCTCGACCTGCGAGGCAAACGGCTCTCAGGACGTGTATGAAGGGGCGGCATGCTTCGGCGCGCTTCTCGGCGAGGTCTTTTGCTATGACGGGGGACATATCCTGTCCGATGAAGTGAAGGCTGCCTTGTATGAGATCGGCTACCGTGTGGGACGCTTTATTTATATTCTCGATGCCTACGCCGACCGTGTGGAGGATCGAAAGAAGGGGCGCTACAATCCCCTTGTTTTAAGCGGCGAGGATCTTGAGGACGAAGCGTTCTGCCATCGGCTCGTGACGGCGCTTGATCTTGAAATGGTCGAGGCGTCACGGACGCTTGACGGACTTTCGGTGAAGGATCGGGGGATCTATGAGATCCTTGACAATCTTCTGCGGCTGGGTCTTCCCGACGTATCGCGGGAGATCATTTATCAGAAAAAACGTGTCGAACTGTTACGGGAAAACCGGAAGGAGGACTTATGACCTATCAGCCTTATGACATTCTTGGCGTATCGCCGAATGCGACCGATGCCGAGATCAGGAAGGCATACCACGATCTCGCAAGGCGCTATCATCCCGACAACTGTCAGGATGAGACAATGCGCGATGCCTATGCCGAAAAGATGAAAGAGATCAACCAGGCGTATGAGACCGTGAAGCGGTGGCGGGAAGAGGGCTATCAGGGAGCATCCGAAACGCGCGATGACAATGGGGACAGTATTTACGCCACGGTCCGCGTGATGCTGAATCAGAACCGCATTTCCGAGGCAGACCGTCTGCTTGAGGGCATTCCCTACAACGAGAGGGGCGCCGAATGGCTCTTTTTGAAGGGCGTCCTCTTTATGCGCATGGGACGGTATCTCGATGCCATGCGGATGCTGGAATCGGCTTGCCGTGAAGACCCGAACAACCGCGAATACCGTGAGGCGCTCGAAAGCATGCGCATGGCGACTGCCAATATGCGCAGTGACAGCTATTCCCGTCACCGTTCGGGCGGATGCTCGGATTGTGATATCTGCTCGGGGCTGATCTGTGCCGACTGCTGCTGTGAATGTATGGGCGGCGATCTGATCCGTTGCTGCTGAGGGTTGTATGAAGCCCACGAAAAAGATCACCTATTCAGCGCTGTTTACGGCGCTCAGCGTGGCGATTCTGTCACTCGCCTCGCTCTTTGAGGTTGCCGATCTCACGATCTCGATGTTTGCCTCCGCCATCCTACTGCTCGCTATGATCGAGCTTGGGGATCGGTACGGCTTTATGATCTATGCCGCCACCTCCTTTCTCTCCCTTCTCTTGTTGCCCAGCAAATTCATTGCGGCGGTCTATCTTGTGTTCACGGGGCTGTATCCCTTGATCAAGCGCTTTTTTGATAAAACCCCAAGGCTTGTTTAGGTTTTATTGAAGCTTGTCTATTTCAACGCCGCTCTGACGGCAGCCCTTCTCCTCGCGCGCTTTCTGTTCGGCGTCGAGGATCTTGCGGGCTGGCTTCTCGTTTTCTATTACGTGATCGCCAATCTTTCCTTCTGGCTCTTTGATATTCTCATCAAGCGTCTGACACTCACCTATATGCTCCGCTTCCGCCACAGGCTGAAGAGATTTTTCAAATAAAGTATCCCCATCCGTAAGCTTGAAAACTTGCGGATGGGGATGTTTTACGTCAGGGAATCGACCAGTCGGCGGATGGCATCGTAAAAGCTTTTGACAGCGGGCGGCAGCTCATGTCGGTTTGACAGACAGGTTTCGATGATCTCCTGAGAAGCCATTGCGTGAAAGCGCGCCTGTTCGGTCTTGCCGAGATCCCGACAGAGAAAAGCAAGTGTTCCGTGTGATGCCGCAAGGGTTTCGTATGCCTGTACCGTACCGGTCTTCTCGGCGCAGTCCTGTGCTAAGGAAAGAGAGCGAAGCTTTAAGTCAAGCGCCGCATCGTACTCTCCTTTTTTTTCGTGAATACCCGCCATACGGTGCCATACCGTCGCGATATCGTAAGGAAGCTCCTGCCCCGAGGCGAGTGTCAGAAAGAGCGCGTTCGCTTTCTCAAAACGCCCGTAGGCTTCGTCATAGCGTGCTTTGAGCTTGTCGATATCACCGAGATAGCAGTGAAGAATGGCGATCTCACGGATAAGATCGGCTTTTTGGGAATGCGCATCGGTGAAGCGGTCGGCGATCTCTTCGGTGATTAAGAGTGCCTCCGTAAAGTAATGCGCGGCGGTTTCGGTGTCGCTTTCTTCCAGCGCGGTGAGTCCGAGGGCGGTATAGCACTGTGCCAGCTCGCGGCGTGCGTAGATGCGGTAATCGTCGGCGGACGAGAGAAAGAGTGCCGCAAGATCGTTCCAGATCTCGTCGGGCAGAGAAAATTCCTCCCCGTTTCGCGCCTCTTCAAGCCACGCAAGTGAAAAGTCACGGATCCTCTCGGATTCCATCTCGCTGCTTTTCTGAAGACGCTCGCTGTGATGCTTCATGGCATCATAATAGCGGTTTGCTCCTTCGATATCGCCCGTATGTTGACTGTAATATCCGAGTTTTCCGTAAAGAGAAGCGCGGTTACGGTCGAGGAAGGTGTCGCTGACGGTGTCCTCTATGGTGTCGATCCATACCAGAAGCTCAAGAACGGAGGCTTTGGCTTTGGTATAATCCGAAACCGCCTCATAGCAATCGGCGAGATTGGATCTTGCGCTGAGACAGTCTCCTGCGGTGTCCTCGTTTTTGTTCTTCTGAAAGAGGTCTTCACGGATCCCGACGAGTTTTTCTTGCCAACGGATCGCCGTTTCGTAGTCTCGCTTGACGCCTTCTCCGGTTTTATACATCGAAACGAGCTTTTCACAGGCTTCGGGAAGCCCCGATGCGGCGGCGAAGGTGAGCATGGAGAGGGCGCGCTCGGGGTTCTTTTCAACGTCGATACCCGAGAGGTATGCAAGACCGATGAAGTAGTTGTGTTTGGGGTCATCATCGTGATCACGCAGCATGACCCACTGAAAAGCATCGCGAAGACCGTCGCAAAGGCTTTCGGGATCGGCGGTATTGACGGTGCGCGGAAGATCGGGATAGGCGTTTGCGAGCGCCTCCTTGTCGGTCGGAACAAGCTCGGCGGCAAGGATCTCCTTGCCCGCGTTCTTTGCCATCGGGTATTCGGTGGTCATGACGTAGTTGGGGTCTTCCAGAAGGTTTGGTGTGACGGCAAGGGCGAAGAGCTTGCTTTTTTGAAGGGCGTCGGCGATGGTATTATTGAAGTTTTCGCCGGGGATGAGGAATTCATCGTACCAGATCGCGACATCACGGCAGAAATCGTTTTCGTGGATGAGGCGCATCAGCTCCTGGGCGTAGGCGCGGTCTTTCTTGCGGTAAGAGAGGAAGATGTAGGCGTCAAAAGCATTGCGGATCTCTTCGGCAAGCTCGTCCCCGACGAGAATCGAGGTGAGGAAGTTCTTGAATTTTTCCTCGTAGGAGATGGCGGTATCGTCGCGGGCACTCTTATCGAGAAACTGGATGTCACCCAAGACCTTGTTGAAAACGTCAACAAGCCCCGGCTCCTGCATCAAGGGAAGAACGGGGATATGCTTTTGTTGGGAGAAGGGAATTTCAATATCGCGCGCGGCAGAGGGGGTGGTGAGAAATTTCGTGGTGATGGGGATGACGATTACGTTCATCTCTGAAAGGTCGCGGAGATGCTCTTTCTCGTTTTCGATGGGGGAGTTGTGATAAAACACGGCGCAGTTGACCTCGCGTAGGATATCGTCGGAAATGGCTTCGAAAAGGTGGAGATCCTCGGGATGGCAAGCGAAATAGACCTTTGATTTGCCCTGGGGCGAGGAATTGCCGCGGGTCTTATAGGAAAAAGATGACATAAATACCTCCGATGGGGTGATACGTACAGTGTAGCAGATTTATCGATGCTTGTCAAGGTCGGGGAGCGATAGGTCTGAATGCACGCAAGCTATGAGAAAACAGTAGAAAGGCTATCCGTTTCGGGGCATTCGGGTGCTTTGGACTATTTTTCAAGAAATTCCCGATTTTGTTTGACAAGCGAGATGAGTTGTGGTATACTGTAATTGGTGAAGGATGGCTCCTTGGCATCCTTACAGATAAAACGGTTTATTTTATATCATTATAAAGAGGTTTATTATGACAAAACAGATCAAGGTTGACATTTTTTCCGGTTTTTTGGGCGCGGGTAAGACCACGCTGATCAAGAAGCTCATTAAGGAGATCTACGCGGGCGAAAAGGTCGTTCTCATTGAGAATGAATTCGGCGAGATCGGTATTGACGGCGGTTTTCTTGCCGATGCGGGTATTACGGTCAACGAGATGAACTCGGGCTGTATCTGTTGCTCTCTTGTCGGTGATTTCGGCAAAGCGCTTTCCGAGGTCATCGAGACCTATACCCCTGACCGCATTATCATTGAGCCGTCCGGTGTCGGCAAGCTTTCCGATATCATCCGCGCGGTGGAAGGTCTTCACGATGAGCGTCTTCTTCTGAACGGCACGGTCGCGGTTGTGGATGCCAAGAAGTGCAAGATGTATATGAAGAATTTCGGTGAGTTCTTTAACGATCAGATCGAGTCGGCAGGCGCGATCATTTTCAGCCACGTGAACGGTCTTTCGGAAGCCAAGCTTGCGGTTTCGATTGCGCTTGTGCGTGAGCATAATCCTGATGCCGTACTGGTTTCGACCGATTGGGACCTGCTTTCGGGCGAGGATATTCTTGCCGCGATGGAAAAGCGCTCAACTCTTACCGAGGAGCTTGCGGCACTGGAAGAGCATCACCGCCATCACGGACATCACCACCATCATGAGGATGGCGAAGAATGCGGTTGCGGACACCATCACCACCATGAGGACGGCGAGGAGTGCGGTTGCGGACATCAACACCACCATGAGGATGGAGAGGAATGCGGTTGCGGCCATCACCACCATCATGAGGATGGCGAGGAGTGCGGCTACGGACATCATCACCATCATGAGGATGGAGAGGAGTGCGGCTGCGGACATCACCACCACCATCATCACGCGGACGAGGTCTTTACAAGCTGCGGTTTTGAGACCGCGCATCCCTTTACCGAGGACGGCCTTCGCGAGATCTTAGAGGCGCTTGAGGACGAACATGCATACGGCATGGTGCTTCGCGCCAAGGGTATCGTGGCTTCGGCTGACGGTGGCGAGTGGATCCATTTCGACTACGTTCCCGGCGAGCCTGACATCCGCCGCGGCAAGGCGGGTATCATCGGCAGACTTTGTGTGATCGGCTCGAAGATCGATGAAACCAAGCTGAAGACGCTCTTCGGCATCTGAGCGAGGGGAGGACGTTATGGCAAAAAAAGAAATTCCCGTATATCTGATCACCGGTTTTCTGGAATCGGGTAAAACCACCTTTTTACAGGAAACGCTTTCGGATGAAGGCTTTTATCAGGGCGAAACCACGCTTGTCATTCTCTGCGAGGAGGGGGAAGAGGAGCTTGATCCCTCGGTCTACCCCTCGGACAAGGTCTTTCTTGAGACGGTTGATTCTCCTGAGCTTCTGACGGCGGAGTATCTTGAGGCGCTTGAGAAAAAGCATGGCGCAGACCGTGTGATGCTGGAGTATAACGGTATGTGGCTTCTTGACAATCTCTACCGTGTAATGCCCAAGCACTGGCTGGTCTATCAGGAGGTCATGTTCGTTGACGGCTCGACCTTCACGGAATATAATGCCAATATGAGGCAACTTGTGGTTGACAAATTGCAGAGTGCGGATCCCGTGATCTTCAACCGTGTGTCACCCGATGCCGACGTTATGACCTATCACAAGGCGGTACGCGGCGTCTCTCGTTCGGCGCGTATCGTGTATGAATATACCGACGGCACGATCGAGCCCGATGAGATCGAGGATCCCTTGCCCTTTGATATCAACGCGCCCGTTGTCACGGTCGGCGATGACGATTTTGCGTATTTCTACCGTGATATGTCGGAAGAGCTTCTGAAATATCAGGGAAAGACGGTCTCCTTTACCGGTATTTGCGTAAAGGATGACAATTTCCCGAAGGATACCGTTGCTATCGGCAGACAGATGATGATCTGCTGCGCCGATGATATCTCCTACCGCGGCTTCGCGGTCAAGACCCCGATGGCAAAGGATCTGAAGACCGGCATGTGGGTCAAGATCACCGCCAAGGTCGTGATCGAGGCAAGTCCTTTGTATCAGGGCAAGGGTCCCGTTTTAAAGGATGCCAAGATCGTATATACCAAAAGACCCGACCGTCCCGTGGCGGTATTCGGCTAAAAAGCAACGATCGGTTTACATTTTGAATCAATCGGCAACGGACGGTTGACAATATACCTTGGAAACTGACAGAAAGGAGAAGAGAATGAAGCTGATCATTGCGGAAAAACCATCGCTTGCCAGAAACATCGCGGCAGGGATCGGCGAATTCCGGAACCGACAGGGATATCTTGAAAACAGTGAATACCTCATTACCTGGGCGTTTGGTCATCTTTTTTCTCTTGCCGACGCAGAGGCGTACTTTGATCCCGATTATAAGCCCGGAGATAAGCCCAAATGGACGCTTGACAATCTCCCTTGCTTTCCGCAGCAGTTCAAGTACGTGCTTCGCGGAGGCGACGAGGGCGTTGTGCGGCAATTTTCGATTATCCGCTCACTCTGTCGCCGTCCTGATGTCGATACCGTGATCAATGCGGGGGACGCCGACCGCGAGGGAGAGATCATCGTGCGTCTTTGCATGATCAAATCGGGGGTGGCGGGCAAGAAGCTGAAGAGACTCTGGCTGCCCGACCAGACACCTGAGACAGTGGCGCAGGCTCTGAGGGAGCTGAAGGATGAGGCAGAATACGAGAATCTCGCCAACGAGGGCTTTGCGCGTACCTATATCGACTGGCTGTACGGCATCAATCTCACGCGCTACGCCACCATCAAGACCGGAAAGCTTCTCCGTGTGGGCAGAGTGGTGGTGCCGATCGTCAAGGCGATCTATGACAGGGACATGGAAATCGAGAATTTCGTACCCCGCGAATATTATACCATTGCCTCTCAGGAGGAAACGAAGGGCGCTCCTGTCGAGCTTGTCTCCAAGGAGCAGTTTGATTCCGACCGTGTGGGCGATGCCGAAGCCATGTGTGAGCGCTATAACGCCGCCGAGGCGAGAGTCGTATCGGTCAAGCGGAAAAAGGACAAGCTGTCGGCAGGCAAGCTGTATTCTCTTTCGAAGCTACAGAGCTTTCTCGGTAAAAAATATAAAATGTCGATGACCGAGTCGCTTGAAATCGTTCAGAAGCTGTATGAGGCGGGCTATCTTACCTATCCGAGAACAAACTCGGAGTATCTCGCGACGGCGGAAAAGGACAAGGTGGCAAAGATCCTCGGCATCATCAAAAACATGGGCTATCCCGTGGTGATGAAGAACGCGAAGACGATCTTTGACGACAGCAAGATCGAATCGCACTCGGCGATTACCCCGACGCACAAGATCCCCGGTAAGGATAAGCTGACCGAAAAGGAATTTCAGGTCTATTCGGCGGTATTCCGCCGTTTTGTGGCAGTCTTTTGCGAAAAGGACTGTCTTGTTCAGCGCACCGAGATCGTCATTGATGTTGTGGGATGTGAGACCTTTACCCTGAAGGGGATGACAATGCTCGAAAAGGGCTGGACCGAATACGACGATTATTCGGGCAAGGACAAGATCCTGCCCCCTCTTGAAAAAGGCGACCTTGTCAATCATATCTTCAAGCCCACCGTTAAGAAGACCTCGCCTCCCAAGCATTATACCATTGAGACACTGAACAATTATCTCAAGAATCCCTTCCGCGAGGACAAGGCGCAGCTTGCCGATGACGATGACAGCGAGGAATACCGCGCGGTCTTCGAGGGTCTTGAGCTTGGCACCGAAGCCACGCGCACGGGCATTATTGACAATGCACGCAAATCGGAATATATTTTACTGAAGAATAACGTTTACACCATTCTGCCCGATGGCAAGTATCTGATCGAGACACTTCAGAAGATGATGATCTCAATGGATAAATACAAGACAGCGGAGCTTGGTAAGTCGCTCAAGCGTGTGTACCGCGGCGAGAGTACGATCGCGGAATCGGTGACGCTGGCGCAAAAGGAGATCGCGGAGATCTTTTCGCACCGCGGTGTCTATATTGAACGGGCATACAAGCCCAGAGAAAAGGGCACTTTTACCGGTGGCGAGGTAGGAAAATGTCCGCTTTGCGCCAAGGCTGTCAAGGTGACGGAGCTTGGGTGGGCGTGCAGTGCCAAGGGATGTGATCTTTCGATCCCAAAGACCATCTGCCGGCATGCGATCGACGAGAAGGAGCTTGTGGCACTTCTGTCGGGAGAGGCAACCGAATACCGCGAGGATTTCATCTCGCGGGCAGGAAAGCCCTTTACGGCAAGGCTCGTCATCAAAGAGGGCAGAGTGCGGTTTGAATTTCCCCCGAAATATCCGCAAGGAGGATAAGCGATGAAATGGTTTCGTTCCAAAGCCGTCAGGGAGCTTGACGCTATCATTTTCGAGATTGACGTCAATCTTGAAAACAATTACAAAAGCACCGCGCATGAGGCGAGAAAAAAGCTCGGCGTGCGCGTGGAAGAGCTTTACCGCGAGGGCAAGCTGAAGGAAAAGGAGTATTTTCACTATCGCGCACGCTATGAGACCTATACGCAGGTGATGAAGGACTATCATCACTGATTTTTATCAGACAAATATATAATTAAGGAAGAAAAACGATGATCCGGAATATTTTATTCGATCTTGACGGCACGCTTGTTGATTCGAAGGCAGGCATCTTTCATTCGATTCATTACGCACTTGACAAAATGGGCATTGCCATGCCTGAGGAAAAGGTTCTGATGCGCTTTCTCGGTCCGCCGCTGGTGTATTCCTTTCAGGAGTATATCGGCATGAGCGAGGAGGATGCTGTCAGGGCGGTGGCGCTCTACCGTGAGTATTACTCGCCTACGGGTATGTTTGAATTCACGCTCTATCCCGGGGTCGAGACGATGCTCAAGAAGCTGACGGCATCGGGCAGACGCTGTTATCTCGCAACCTCGAAGCCCGAGGTCTATGCCGAAAAGATCCTTGAAAAGGCGGGCATCCGCGACTATTTTACCGAGATCACGGGGTCGCTCATTCCCAAGGGCAGGGACGATAAGGAGGAGGTTATTACCTTCCTTCTCGAAAAAGCAGGAATCCGTGCTGAGGAATCGGTGATGGTCGGTGACCGTTTTTACGATATCGAGGGCGCGCACAAGGTGGGTCTTGCCGCAATCGGTGTGGGATATGGCTTTGGCAGCCTTAAGGAGCTGAACCGCGCCGGTGCGGAGATCACTGTGAACTCCTGTAAAGAGTTGACCTCGGTAATTTTAACGGTTTGATTTCGAAAATAATTTGGCATATCGCAAAGTCAGAACAGTATGTTTTGCATTACTTCAAAAAATATTTTGAATCTTTTGCGATATGCCAAAATAATTTAAATTGTGAGCAGTATGCAAAAAATCAATGCATACTGTATTTTTTATGCAAAAATGGAAAAATGCACAAAAACTATAAAATTAAGAAAAAACAATTCGGCACAATGCACAAAACTGTATCAAAAAGGGTTTGAAAAGTAAACATTCTTTACAAAGTCGGTCGGAATTGATACAAGTTCGTGAAATATGTTAAATGACAGAGTTTAAAATATTGTGGAAAATGGCAGATTTAGGCAAAAAAATCGGAATTTACCCTTGACAAAATGAAAAAACGTGTTTATAATAGTAGAGCGGTTTCGTAAGACATTCATTTTTTTATGCATTTGCAAAATTTTTGTCGAAGAGACCTCATTCTTACCGCTGCATCATAATGAAAAACAAACACGTGCGGTTTTCATACCCTTCGAAAAAAAGCATCAGCTCGCCCGAACACTGTTCGCCGCCGAAGGAATGATGACCGTGGCTTTGTTATTCTCAAAAACAGCGGTCTTCAGATTCCGTATATATATGCCCGCAAGGGCTGATATATAAAAAAATTATTGGAGGATTATTCTCATGAGAAAGACCAGAATTCTTTCCCTTGTGATGGCTATCGTTCTCGTTCTTGGCTCTGTTGCTCTTCTCGCAAGCTGCAGCAAAGAAGTAGAATACCAGGAAATCGATCCTGCTGACGCCGTCGCACATTCTGACTTTACTTCCGTTTATGATAAGATCGGCAGTAAGGTAACGATCGACATGGTTAAGGAAGATGCTAACGGCATCGCTACCGTTGAAGTAGAAGGCAAGACCTATACACTCGGTATGGACTTCCTCTCCATGGCAATGGTTTACAACACCCAGGTTCCCGAAGGCAACTCCGCTTACCAGTCCAGCGAGGACGTTTACAACGAGTGGTGGAAGCTTTACATCCAGAGATGGAACTATCTCTGCCCTGAGATCCCGCTGTATTCCAACCAGTATTTCGATCTTTACAACGGTAAGATCGCAAACTTCATCACCACCCCCTATTGGTCTCCTGCTGATGCTGTCATCGCAGCTACCATCGAAGGCGAAAACACCCAGGTAATTCTCGGTTCTTCGACCGACCTTTCCGGTGCTTTCAGAAGCTCTTCCTTCGGTAAGTCGTCGCCCGGCTCGTCCGACCTCGACATCGAAAACCTCACCAGCGGTTATGCAACCGTACAGACCAACATGGACGGCGCTCTCGTTTGGAACATGGACGCTCTTGAAGCTGTTCCTGTTGCTACCACCAACGAAGACGGCACCCTCACCTACACCATCAAGGTAAAGAGCGATCTCAAGTTCTCCGATGGCTCCGCTATCAACGCTAAGAACTACATCGCTTCTCTTCTTGCAAACTCCACTCCCGTTGTTGTTGAAGCAGGCGCTTCCGGCACCAGCGGTCTCCAGCTCGTTGGCTTTAAAGCATTCAACGCTTACACCGGCGAAGGCGAAACCGTTTACTTTGACGGCGTTAAGCTGATCGACGATTACACCTTCTCCGTAACCTTCACCGCCGACTACGCAGGTTACTACTACACCATGAGCTATGCAAGCTTCAGCCCCACGCCCCTTGCTCTCTACCTCGGCGAAGGCGACATCGTTGTTAACGAGACCACCAAGGCTTGCGGTCTCAACGCAGCTTTCTACGCTACCGAAGAAAAGGACGGCAAGACCTCCTACAAGACTGCAGCTCAGATTCTTGATAACCTCAAGTGGAACTCGAACCTTCCCTGGTCCGGTCCCTACGTAGTTTCCAACTACGATGAGTCCACCCTTACCGCTACCCTTACCCTGAACCCCAACTACACCAAGGACGTTCGCGGCAAGGCTTCGATCGACAAGATCATTTATATCAAGCAGGTTTCCGAAACTCAGATGGATATGTTCACCAAGGGTGAGCTTGACGTCGTTGCCGGCATTACCGGTGGTACCGACACCAAGAACGCTCTTAAGATCGTTGAAGAGTCCAACGGCAAGTTCAAGGAAACTCACTATGACCGCGCAGGTTACGGTAAGCTCGGCTTCCGTTCCGACTACGGTCCTACCTCGATGGTTGAAGTACGTCAGGCTATTATGTACACCATCAACCGTCCTGAATTCGCAGCTACCTTCACCGGCGGTTACGGTGCCGTTGTTCACGGTCCTTACTACACTGGTTCGGCTGCTTACAAGGCAGTTAAGGATGAGATCAAGCTCAACCAGTACACCTACTCCTCTGACAACGCTATTAAGGTTCTGACCGATGCAGGCTGGATCTACAACGAAAAGGGTGAAGAATTCAACCCCGAAACCGATGCAGTCCGCTACAAGAAGCTTTCCGGCTATGAACTCAGCGCCGACAACCTCAATTTCAAGTCTATCGACAGCAAGTACAAGACCGTTAAGATCGATGGCAGCTACTACATGCCTCTCGCTATTAACTGGTACGGCACTCAGCCCAACGACGTAACTGACCAGCTCGTTACCGCATGGCAGACCAACCCCAATGCAACCACCGCTATCGGCATGTACATCACCTACACCGAATGCGACTTCAACGGCGGTCTCTACGGCGAACTTTACCGTTACGAGCAGTACGGCTACGACGGCACTCCCAAGCTCAATGCAGTTAACTTTGCTACCGGTTTCACCAGCGCTATCTATGACTATTCGTTCAACTGGACCATCAATCCCGATATGTACGATCAGTATCAGATGGCATTCATCGCTGATGAAGCTGACTTCTGGGAAAACTACAACTAATTCACTCCTGCCGTAAGGCGGAATGACTGTAATTTTCACATAAACGACGACGTGGGTAGGGCCGGCAATTTGCCGTCCCTACCTATGTCTACTTTATCCCCCATTTTGTGTTTGTGAAAAAACCAGCAGATAGTGTGCTATCTGCGGCAGTATCTGCTTATTTTTTCACAAGACACAGACACAAAAACCTCACAAGTCCAATAAGGAGGATTTTTTATGGGTAAATATATACTGAAGAGACTCTTCTATATCCTTGTGGTATTTTTGCTGCTCTCTCTGATGATTTATCTGATCTACAACATGCTTCCCGTCGACAAGGCTGCCGAGCAAGCCAAGGCAGAGGTTTCGGGCAGTAAGGGCGAACTGAATTATGACGAACGCTATGAATTCTGGCAAAAGCAGTACGGTCTCGACGGTAATATCTTCCAGCGCTATCTGAGATGGCTGGGTGTCTACCGTTATACCCCCACCAAGGAAGGGGAGAAGGGCTATTTTAACGGCCTTCTTCAGGGTAATCTCGGTGAGTCCCGTCTCTTTAACAAGCCCGTCAGCGAGGTTCTTGTTGAGCCGATGAAGAATACCATCTTCCTTAACATCTTCGCAACCATTCTGGCGCTCGGTATTACCATTCCGCTCGGTATCTTCTGCGCGGTCAAGCGCGGCAGTAAGCGTGATACCGCAGTTCAGGTCGGTACGATCGTAGGCTTCAGCCTGCCGACCTTCATCATTGCCATCGTCTTTATCTGGCTGTTCGCGGTCGTGCTTAACCTCTTCCCGGTCAGCGGTATGGCGACGGCGGGCAGCGATAGCTGGACCTCGTGGCAGAAGTTCTGGGATAAAATGTATCATCTCTGTCTGCCTTTGATCGTTATGACCTTCACTTCGCTCGGAGGCATGACCCGTTACGTACGTGCCTCGATGATCGAAGCGCTGTCGATGGACTGCATCCGTACCGCGCGCGCCAAGGGTCTTCGTGAGAAGGTCGTCATTTACAGCCATGCGTGGCGTAACGCACTGATTCCGATCGTAACCCTCGTTATCGGTTGGTTCCTCAGTATTTTCAGCGGTTCTCTGATGATCGAGAACATTTTTGCGCTCAACGGCATTGGTAAGACCTATTATGACGCACTCCAGAACAATGACAACGAGATCGTTCTGGCATTGCAGATGTTCTATATCTTTATTTCGCTTGCGGGCAACCTGATCATTGATATCGTTTACGGTTTCGTTGATCCCCGCGTCAGAGTCAATAAGTAAGGAGGTGCCGATATGGATCAGAATTCTAACAAGCATGAAAAGATCGATAACGTTTTCGTTCGTGTCGGTAAGACTCTCTGGAACTGGACGCGCCGTATGTTCATGGGCGCTTCGAAGGATCTTGCCAATCAGGATATCTTTGAGGTAGAAAAGCTCGAAAGCCCCTCCAAACTCGCCGTTAAGGCATTTTTCCGCAGAAAGATCGCGGTCGTGGCGCTCTGTGTTCTGATCGCGATGTTCCTCTTCGTGTTCGTCGGTCCCGTTATCTTCCCGATGGATATGAACTACACCGATCCCCTTCAGATGAATCTCGCTCCCGTGATGTCGATGCGCTCGGTTCCGCGCGCGCTTCGCGGCAATATTCGTTCGATCAACGGATTTTCAAACTTCACAGTCGGCGTTTCCAACGATAACAATCTCTATGTATGGGGCGCGACGGAGGATGCCCTGACGGGTGTCGATATGGCGGATTTCCCCGCTGAGATCACCGAGGGCAACGTGGCGTATGCCGCTGCGGGCCGTGACCATATCATTGCCATCACCACCGACGGTAAGATCGTCGGCTGGGGTGACAAGTCGCTTGCGCAGTACGGTGAAAACAAAAACACCGCCAACCCCGCTCTTGTCGGTATGCCCAAGGAGCTGATCGACGGCACGATCGATGTGTCGAAGGTCGATTCTCTCACCTGCGGTCTTCAGGTTACCGCGCTGGTTATCGACGGCAAGCTCTATATGTGGGGCAACGGCTCGGCATGTCTCAACCTTGCCGATACGCTGAAGAAGGAATACACCGGCGTTCAGGAGGTCATCTTCTCGAACTATTACGCTGTTGTTCTCTTCAAGGACGGCACGATCGCCTGCGAGGGCGGTTACTTCAACTTCGCTTCCGCTTCCTCTTCGAAGGGAACGAAGGTCTCGAATTTCACAAGCTATCTCGCAACCAAGAAGGTTGTGAACATCACGGCAACCGACAACTGCTTCGGCTTCCTTCTTTCTGACGGCGAAGTTCTTGTCCAGTCGGCTTCCCGTTATAATGAGGATAAAATTCCCACGATCCCCGCAGGAGAAAAGGTCGTGAACCTGGTTTCGGGTACCCGTCACTTCGTGGCTCTGACAGATGCCGGCAAGGCTTACGCATGGGGTCACAATGACTACGGTCAGTCCAAGATCAACGGTGTCGAGTGCGACGCGGTATATGCCGGCTCGTATCAGACATATCTTGCCGAAAAGAATGACGACACCGGCGTGTCTTCCCCCGCTTCCTATCAGAACGGTGTGGGCTATGAGCTTGAGGACAGTTACGGTCTTCGCGGCTACCCCTTCGGTACCGATAACCGCGGCAGAGATACTTTGACGCGTATCATCCACGGCGGTAAGATGACCATGACGGTCGGCGCTGTGGCGGTCATCGTCTCCTCGATCATCGCCATCATCATCGGCTGTCTTTCGGGTTACTTCGGCGGCTGGGTGGATATGCTTCTCATGCGTATCACCGAGATCTTCTCGGCGATCCCCTTCCTGCCCTTCGCGATGATGCTTTCCTACGTCATCCGTAACTACGATATTTCGGAAAACATGCGAATCTTCATTATCATGATCATTCTCGGTGTGCTGTCGTGGACGGGTCTTGCCCGTATGATCCGCGGTCAGGTGCTTGCCGAGAGAGAAAAGGAATTCGTTACCGCCGCCAAGAGCATGGGCGTTAAGGAATCGAAGATCGCCTTCAAGCACATTCTTCCCAACATCATTTCGGTCATTCTCGTTTCGATGGCACTCGACTTTGCGGGATGCCTTCTGACCGAATCCTCGCTGTCTTACCTCGGCTTCGGCGTTCAGCAGCCCAGACCTACCTGGGGTAACATGCTCAACGGCGCCAACAACTCGATCGTCATCCAGAACTACTGGTGGCAGTGGCTCTTCCCCTCGATCTTCCTTGCCATTGCGACCATCAGCATTAACATCATCGGTGATACCATTCGCGACGTTCTTGACCCCAAGAGCTCGCAAGAGAAATAAGATAGGGAGGGTTTATTATGGCATTACTTGAGATCAAAAACCTTCATACCTATTTTAAGACGAGAAAAGGTATTGTCAAGGCTGTTAACGACGTATCCTATTCGCTTGAGCCGGGACGCACCATCGGTATCGTTGGTGAATCCGGCTCGGGCAAGAGCGTTTCCGCCATGAGTATTCTGAGATTGCTCGACGGAAACGGTTATATCGACGAGGGCGAGATCCTCTTTGAGGGCGTGGATCTGACGAAGATCTCTCTGCAGGAGATGTATGCCATCCGCGGCAACAAGATCTCGGTCATTTTCCAGGAGCCCATGACCTCGCTCAACCCCGTATTCTCCATCCAAAAGCAGCTTTCCGAGCCCTTCATCATCCACCAGGGTATGACCAGAAAGGAAGCTAAGGAAAAGGTCAAGGAGATGCTGTACGCCGTACAGATCCCCAATCCCGAAGCGGTCATGCGTCAGTATCCTCACCAGCTTTCGGGCGGTATGCGTCAGCGTGTCATGATCGCCATGGCGCTTGCCTGCAAGCCCAAGATCCTGATTGCCGACGAGCCTACCACGGCGCTTGACGTTACCATTCAGGCGCAGATCCTCCGTTTGATGAACGATCTGCAGAAGGAAAACGGTACGTCGATCATCTTCATTACGCACGACCTCGGCGTCATCAACGAGATGGCGGACGACGTTGTCGTTATGTACTGCGGTCAGGTCGTCGAAAAGACCTCCGCGAGAACCATTTTCACCGACTGTCCCGTCAGCCACCCTTATACCGAGGGTCTGATGTACTCCATTCCCCGCATCGACAACATCACCGACCGTCTTGAGCCTATTCCCGGCGTCGTGCCTCATCCGCTCGCGCTTCCCAAGGGCTGCAAGTTTGCGCCGAGATGTAAATATGCGACGGCAAAATGCCTCGAGGAAGAGCCTGCTCTCGTCGAGGTCAATCCGGGTCAGATGATCCGTTGCTTCTATCCTGAAAAGGAGGTAAGAAACAGTGCCGAACACCAGAAAACTGTTGTCAATCACGAATCTTAAGAAATATTTCCCGATTGCCAAGAACAGCATTTTCCAGAAGGAACAGCTTTACGTTCGCGCCAACGAGGAGATCTCCATTGATATCCACGAAGGCGAGACCTTCGGTCTTGTCGGTGAGTCGGGCTGCGGCAAGAGTACGCTCGGAAGAGTTCTTCTTCAGCTTTACGATCAGACCGCGGGCAGCACGCTGTATTACGGCAGAACGCTTGCCGATGTTGCTCCCTCCTATGTGGAATATACCCTGAAAAACGCGACCAAGATGATTGAGCGCTATCAGAAAGCCAAAGCCAAGGCAGATGCTTTGTCTCTCGAATGCAATCAGCTTGGCGACGGCGCCTCCTTCTTCCAGATCCAGGCACGCAATCTGGCGCTTGCCGAGACCGAGACCGCATTCTTTGATGTCGCTAAGATCCTTGGCGGCTTTATGACGGTTCCGAACGTCACCGAAGGCGCTACGCTTCTTCTCAATAAATATCAGGCGGATGTCAAGCTGACCGAGCTGAGACGCAAGCTTCTTGAAGTGGATGCCGAGATCGACTACGCATCCTCTGTTATTGAGGAATGCCGTGAAGAAAAGAAGAACGGCTGCAGTGAAAAGAAGCAGAAGAAGCTTGACAAGCGTCTTATGAAATTTGAAAAGCGCCGTGCCAAGTACGAAAGTGACAAGGCGGGCATCGAATCCGCAATCACGGCAGCAACCCAAGCTCAGAAAATGGCAAATGATGCCGTAGAGTCTCTGCGTGCGCGTTACCGCGGTATACCGCTCTTTGACGAGTATGAGGGCTATCTTGACGACGGTATCGACCTTGCGAGACTGAAATACTCCGAAATGCGCTTCCTCCGTAAGGATCTGCAGATCATCTTCCAGGACCCCTATTCCTCGCTGAACCCCCGTATGACGGTCGGTCAGATCATCGAAGAGGGTCTTGTCACGCACAATTATTTCAAACACGGCTCGCCCAAGATGAAGGAATACATCCTTGACGTCATGCGTCAGTGCGGACTTCAGGATTATATGCTTCACCGCTATCCTCACCAGTTCTCGGGCGGTCAGAGACAGCGTATCTGCATCGCGCGTGCCCTTGCCGTCAAGCCGAAATTCGTCGTTTGTGACGAATGTGTTTCGGCGCTTGACGTGTCTATTCAGTCGCAGATCATCAACCTTCTTGAGGAACTGAAGGAAAAGGAAAATCTCACCTATCTCTTTATTTCGCATGACCTTTCGGTCGTCCGCTATATTTCCGACCGTATCGGCGTTATGTATCTCGGTAATCTCGTCGAGCTTGGCGATGCCAAGACCATTTTTGAGGATCCCCGCCATCCCTATACCGTGGCGCTTCTTTCGTCGATCCCCACGACGGATGCCGATAATGTCAACAAGGAACGCATTATTCTCGAGGGCAACATCCCCAGCCCCATCCGTCCCCCCGAAGGCTGTAAGTTCCACACCCGCTGCTTTATGGCGTGCGATAAGTGTATGCGCGTACCGCCTCCGACGGTTGAAGTTGAGCCCGGTCACTTCGTGGCTTGCCACAATATCGACAGAAAGCTCGATGAAAACGGCAAATTCCTCTTTGACGTAGCGACCTCGAAGCGCGAGGCACGTTCGTAACGGTATGGCTTGGTGGAATCACTTAAAAAAAGACAATTCCCAAAAGCTTGAAAAGCTCAAGGAAGATATCGAAAACGAGGGTGGTGTCAGCCGCAAGGATACCTTTGCTATGGTGGCATCGGCGCTCCTCATCATTCTTCCCGTCGCGCTTTTAGTTCTTTTAGGACTTGCCGCGATCATTCTCATTCCCTTACTTCTGATGGGATGAGAACACCTTTATGGATCAAAAAGCAAGACTTACGGTTTTGTAAGTCTTGCTTTTTTCGTTATTTGTCGAAGGCGGGATTGTACTGATAGAAGTTTTTCTTGTTGGAAAAGGTCTCCTGCGCTATGCCGAGGCAATCGCCGAAGCGCTGATAGTGAACGATCTCGCGCTCCCGCAAGAAGCGGATGGGATCCTTGACGTCGGGATCGTCGACAAGGCGGAGAATGTTGTCATACGAAAGGCGCGCCTTCTGTTCGGCGGCGAGGTTTTCATGAATGTCGGCAAAGACATCCCCCGATACCGAAAGCGTTTCGGTGGAGAAGGGGACACCCGATGCCGCCTGGGGATAGACCCCCGTCGTGTGATCGACGAAATAGGTGTCAAAGCCCGCTTTTTTGATGGCGTCGGGAGACAGTCCGCGTGTAAGCTGATAGAGAATGGCAGAGACCATCTCGATATGCCCAAGCTCCTCGGTTCCGATGTCGGTGAACATGCCGATGATACGTCTGTCAGGCATGGAGAAGCGTTGTTGGAGATAGCGTGTGGCGGCGCCCAACTCACCGTGAGGACCGCCGAGCTGAGAGATGATGACCTTGGCAAGGGCAGGGTTGGGATTTTTGATCTTGACGGGGTATTGCAGTTTCTTTTCGTAAATAAACATCAGTCAGCCTCCCTTTCCCACGGCCAGGGTGTTTCGGTCCAACGGCTGACGGGAATCGCCGCGGATTTTGTGAGAGGTGCGGTATTCTGTTCATACTGCTCAGCAAGAGCGGCTCTTTCCCGGATCAGCGTTTCGTAAAAAGCTTCTGCCTCGGGGCAGGGGTTGGCGTTCAGATAAAGCCCGGAATCAATGATCTGCAGGTCGATCGCGCGGATCTTCTGAAGAAGGGCTTGGCAGGAATCAGTCATAGCAGCTCCTTTCGCGCAAAGCGGGTGCGAAGGGTTTATCCAGCTCCTTGAACAGCGTGCCGCGCGAGAGCGCTTCGGGAGCATCATAGAGCGCTTGCCAGGGCTGTTTCGGTGAAAATACCATGGCAAGAGAGGTGGGATCGCTCACGGTGTTGATGCCCGGTGCTGTTTTGTGTGTTTCACACGAATAAGGAGGATAGCTCCGCGCTTTGCCTTTATCCTGACAGTAGGGGTCGGAAGCGCGGCTCCGACAGGTGGGGCAGACCGGACGGAATCGGTCGTTTCGTTGATAGTCCATATGCGCTTTCACTGTGTGATACCGACTGCGGTAGGGGATCTTTTTCGGTATCACGAATCCTTTCCGAAATGTTGAAGAGATAACACTCTTCTGTATTACTATATGCGTGGGCAAAAGTTTCGGTGAAAAAGAACTCTGTCACACCTGTGTTTTAGTTTTATAAAAAAATACATCTTTTTGGCGTAAAATTGTACAAAATCTAATAAAAAAGCAAAATTGTACAATTGGAAAGCAGATATTGACTTGACGGAAAACCGAAAGGGTGATAGAATAAAAGTACTGTGTGATAAGGAGGCGGAGCCATGTTTTTTGAACGTCACGTACATGCTGACAAAGAACTTCCCATCTACTATATGCTTCAGAGACGCTCACCTTATGAGCCGAAATATGAACTTCACTGGCACGAGACACTGGAGTGGATCTATGTGACCGAGGGTGACGTGGAGATCCGCATTGACGATACTGCCACGGTCTATCATGAGGGCGATCTTGTGGCGATCAATCCCCATTCGCCGCATTGCTTCCGCGCGATCGACGGCGAATGCGAATATTACTGCATCATCCCCGACAACTCCATTCTGACCTCGGCGGGTCTTGAGCTTCGGGCACTGTCGGACGAGCATCTTGTGAAAAACGAGGAGATCCGCGCGCTCTTTCTGAAGACGGTTTCGGAATTTGAGAGAAAAGCGCCCTATTATAAGAGCTGTATCCGTGCCAATCTGGTGCTGATGACCGCTATTCTTCTGCGTGAGCACGGCCTTGATGCGTCGGTTCCCGCACCCTCAATGGGGGGCGATAATGCCATGCGCATTACCAAGAGCGCCATTCAGTATATGGAAGAGCATTATTCCGAGGATTTCAGCGGTGAGGCACTTGCCGCCTATCTTGGATTCAGCCGCAGCTATCTCTGTCACGTGATCTCCAAGGTAACGGGGCAGTCGCTGACCGAAAATCTTCTCTATATCCGTTGCCGTAAGGCACGGGATTTCTTACGGCAGGGGCATTCGGTGGGAGAGGTTGTCTTTATGTCGGGCTTTCAGAACGCCTCGTATTTCTGCCGTACTTACAAACGGATGATGGGTGTTGCCCCCTCGGCACACCGCAAAAAATAAGCATGGATCAAAGAAAGGAATGATTGCTCATGAAACACATCTTCCAAACCTGTCTTTGTTTGCTTCTTGTGGTTCTGACGGTCTTTTGTGTGACGGCTTGCGGCGATGACGAAACCACCGCGATCACGACCACAGATACACCGAAGGAGACCCAAGGCGGCACACCGGACACGACTGAGCCTAAGATTCCCGAGACGACCGTTCCCGAAACACAGGGAGAGGCGCTTGTGACGGCTCCCGTTTGCGAGACGCACAAGCTCTCGACGAACGGCTCGTACTGCACCGTATGCTATACGGTCATCGAAAACGACGGAAAGGACTACAAGAATATGCTGTATTTTTCCTGTGACAACGAGACTCTGACAGAGGCGTATAAGGTTGCGATTTCCGATATCACGGGTAATATCGTGAATTACGGCGCGGGCGTTCTGACCTCGTCCGTTCCCTGTCTCATGGCAGGTGCCGATTACGATACCCCCTGGACGCGCGACGCCGCTATCAACGTCTATAACGGTTTTGCGCTGATGAACCCCGAGGTTTCGAAAAACACTCTTCTTTCGGTCCTCAAGAAGAACGGCACGCAGTATCAGATCGACGGTCAGTACTGGGATGCGATCATCTGGTCGATCGGCGCGTATCAGCTCATCAACGTAACGCACGATATGGAATTTGCCGCCATCGCGCAGAACGCGATCACCAACTCGCTGAAGCGCTTTGAACGGGAAGAATACGATGCCAAGGACGGTCTCTTCCGCGGTCCCGCGGTTTACGGCGATGGCATTGCGGGTTATCCCGATCACTATGCGGTAGATGCGCCCAATCCCGGTGTCGGCGGCTTCAAGGACAATCCCGCCAACGCTGATAAGATCATTCCCATCGGCGAGGGTCTTCCCATGAAGGCGCTTTCCACCAACTGCTGCTATTATCAGGCTTATGTGATCCAGGCAAAGCTCAACGCCATGCTCGGCAAGGACACTACCACCGCATTGAAGAAGGCGGAAGCCATGAAGGCGGCGATCAATAAGGCGTTCTGGAACGAGGAAAAGGGCAATTACGATTATCTTGCTTACGAATGCGATTATCAGGAAGCCATCGGTCTTGGTCTTGTGCTTCTCTTCGGTATTGCCGATGAGCGTCAGGCAGCGCTGGTGCTTCAGAATACACAGGTGACCGAGCAGGGCATTGCCATCGTATGGCCTTGCTTTGACAGATATCTCGAGCTTGGCGGCTACGGCAGACACTGCGGCGTTATCTGGCCCCACGGTCAGGCTTTCTGGGCACGCGCTTGCTCGATGTACGGTTACAAATACGGTTATGAATACGAAATGTTCCTGATGGCGGAAAAGGCTGTCCGTGACGGTCAGTTCTATGAGATCTACCATCCCGATACCGGTGCGGTATACGGCGGTATTCAGGAATTCGGACCCAACAACTTCGGTATGTGGGGCTCCTGCTCGCATCAGACCTGGAGCGCGACCGGTTATATTTCGCTGATCTATTACGAGCTTCTCGGCGCTTCGATCGGTGAAAACAGCGTGACCTTTACGCCGTATCTCCCCGAAGGTGTCAACGAAGCGACCGTCAAGGGCTTCAAGGTGGGAAGCACTACCTTTGACATCGTGATCACCCGCGACAGCACCCGCGCATCGAGTGTCACCTTTAACACCACAGAAGAAGGCACCGTCCGTCTGTATCTCTCCGCAAACTGAGAAAGGACGGTATCAGAATGAAGAAAGTGATTGCGATTATGTTAAGCTTGACCTTACTGACCTGTACAGCATCGGCATTTGGCATTATGGCTTCGGATGCTCCCGCCGGCACCCCGGTTTCGACGGTTGAGGAATTCATCGCGATGGATCCCTCGGGTGTATACTATCTGGCAAATGACATTGATTTCACGGGCGGCTCGTATACGAAATATCTTTACAGCAAGGAATTCAAGGGCGTTCTTGACGGTAACGGTCATTCTTTGACCGGTATCACCATCAACGGCACCAATTCCGACGCGGGTATTTTCGCAAACTGGTTCGCGGGAACGCTCAAGAATATCATCATCGGCAGCGAGGACGCGCCGATCGCGGTCTCCTCCACGGGCTCGGGCTATTCTGTCGCCGCGATCGCTGGCACGATGAAGGCGGGCGCTAAGCTTGACGGCGTGGTGGTTTACGCCAACGTCAAGGGCGACGGCAAGACCTCGGGCATTTCCTCTTACTTACAGTCGGGTAACGTGACGGTGGAAAACTGCGCGGTCTACGGCACGATCACGGGCAATCCCGCGGCGGGCTTCTTTGCGCTCTCCAATGACAGCTCCGCCAACGTGACCATCCGCAATTCCTATAACTACGCCACCGTTACGGCAGGCAACTCCAGTGCGGGCGGCTTTTACACGATCGTGGCAAACGTCAACGGCGGCAGAAGCGGCAGTCTTACCGTGACCGGCTGTGTGAACTTCGGCGCGATCACCGCAACCGACTGGCGCTGCGGCGGTATTGTCGGTGAATATCATGAAAACAAGGAATCGACCCTGAAGGTGGATTACTGCTACAACATGGGTAAGATCACCATGAAGGGCGGCGGCGGTTTTGCCTGCGGTATCGTGGGCGGCGCTTCCTTCGATCCCCCGACGGGCAAGCGTGAGATCACGAACGTATATAACGCCGGTGAGATCGTCAATACCGTAAGCGCCTCGAACGCTTACGCCATCGCCTTCTCGAACCATCAGACAGACAAGGCAACCGTCAAGAACGCGGCATACCTTTCGGGTAAGGCGGCTCTCAACGTAGTGACCGATGCCTCTGTCAAGCTTGTTGCCGACAAGGCGGCGCTTCTTGAGACGGTTTCGGCGTATCCCGCCTCGGCTGAGGGCAACCGTTTTGTGGAGGATACCACGGGCATCAACGACGGCTATCCCATCCTTGCGCGCGAGGTTGTGATCCACGAAAATATCAAGGAATACGCTTGCGGCAGAAGAGTCTGTCTCGACTGCGGCAAGGTGCTTTCCAAGGCAAGTGAAGAAAAACATACCTATACCGATGCCGAGACCCAGCCGGACGGCTATCTTGACGGTATCATCACCTCGACCTGTTCGGCTTGCGGTACGGTGACCGTCAAGGCAGGTAAGCCCTCGGCACACCGTCCGAACGTCAAGGACGGCGTGTATGAGATAGGAACGCTTGAAAATCTGAAGTGGTATCAGGCAAATCTCGAGGCAGGCAGACTGAACGGCAGAGAATCGCTCGTTCTGACGGCTGACATCGACTGCAAGAATGAAACCCTTCTTCCCATCGGCTCGGACGCGCATCCCTTCGGCGGTAAGCTCGACGGCGCGATGCACACCGTTCACAGCTTCAGGATCAAGACCGACAAGGACGGCGGTCTCTTCGGTAAGCTGACCATGGGCGCCGCTATCACGAAGCTTGCGCTCTCGGATGCTACCGTAGAAGCCAAGGGTGCGGCAGGTGCGCTCTTCGGCACGGTCTCCTCGGGCGCGATCGCCAAGGTATCCTGGATCGCCGTCAGCAAGGTCACGGTGACCTCTGAAACCGATGGCGCGGGTGCTGTGGGCGGCTCGTCCAACTATGCTTCGGAATTCTCGATCGCACAGTGCGCGGTCTCTGACTCGACGGTAAACGGCAAATACGCGGGCGGCGTGATCGGTAACGGCAACGGTACGGTCATGGCAAACTGCTTTGTGAATGCCGCGATCGAAGGCTCGACGGCTGACGGTGCGCTGGCTTACTATGCCGGTAACTTCAGCCAGTCCTATTCGGGCTACGTGAGAAACGGCTCGTATAACCGCACCGACGGTATGCAGCTGACCGCTGAGCGCTTTGCGGCAGGTGAGGCGGCTTACCTCATCAATACCTACGCAAACGAGCGTCTCTTCGGCTGCGAAAACGGTATCATCGGCTTCGGTACACCGACCTATATGGTGCGCTACGGCGAAGAAATGGCGTTCACGAACACCCTTCTTACCGACAATGGCTCGCTTCAGGTCTATACCGACGGCAAGACGGTCGCCGTTGTACTCAAGCGTGTCAGCGGTCCGAGACTGACCGATACCCCCATTAAGCTGACAGCCGGCGGCAAGACGATGGAAGTGAAGGTCTCCGATATGACCCTGACCCGCCGTGTAACGCTCGGCAATACACTCTATACCGTTCCCGCGGAATCGGCACTGTACGTCATCTCCCTCGACAACGTAACCGCATACACCGTAGGTAATATCAGCGGAAATGCCGTAACGAAGTGAGACAGGTGAAAACGGCTAACATACAAAACATCCCCGAAGGCATTTGCCTTCGGGGATGTTTTACTTGGTAAGGTCAGGGTTCTTTGTAGCCCCAAATGACGGTGCGGGTTCCCGGTTCCCAATTCTCGTGCCATCCTTCAGGCTTGCTTTCTGCTTCACAATAAATGGTAAGTTTGAAACACGTAGCAAATGCGTCACTTCCGATGGTCGTGACACTATCAGGAATGATGATACTTGTAAGGTTTTCGCAGAATATGAATGCGGAATGACCGATCGTTGTTATGGTATCGGGAAGCGTAACAGACGTGAGGAAGGAGCAATTATCAAAAGCATAAGCCTCGATAACAGTTACGGGCGTTCCTAAATAGGTATCGGGAATTACAATATCAGTGTCTGTACAAGTACCAATGCCGATAACATGGTATTCGTTATCCGTTAATTTGAATTCCAATCCTACGCTGGCAGGTTTTTCCGGCGTGGTGGGGGAATCGGTTGACGGAGGAACTGTTGTCGAGGGAGATACCGTTGTTGAGGGAGGAACTGTTGTCGAGGGGGATACCGTTGTTGAGGGCGTGGGAGTACGAGAGGTAATGGAAGGTATATCGGACGAGGTCGAAGCAGTCGATGTGGCAGGGACTAACGATGGGTAAAGTCCAATCCCCAAACCAACGAGTAACAGGGAAATTGTGATAACGATAGCGAAAAACGGGATGACATGGGTTCTTCGCTTAGTATTTATGGGAGCTTTGGCGATAACAGTTTTGTTTTTTTCTCGGCATACTGTCAGGATCGGAGCAGAAATCAACTCGTTCATAAAAGTTTCCCAAGGAGAGCGGTAAAAATACATTCCTTGCGTTGTGCCGAGCTGCATAGACATGCCTCTCGACAGTTCAATATCTTCAAGGTATATGGAGATGATCTCCTTTTTCTGAGAAATAGCATAATTGATTTCTCGACGGCAGTTTTGTGAATCAAGTGCGGCTTTTGAAACGAAAACAATAACGCGGGAACTTTGTGCTAATTTTGTCGCGATATATTCCGGCCACTCGGTGCCGGCTTCAATTCCGGCATCGTACCAAACCCGAAAGCCGGAATCGATCAATGATTCTATAATCGGTAATACCGTGCTGCTATCTTTGTGGGCATAACTGATGAAAATATACGGTTTATGGCCGGTATAAGCAGTTAATGGCATAAAAAACTCCTATGACTTCATGTGCGTTTGATAAAGCATGATATATGAAAAACGTTTATGCGTTGGGGGCTTTTATTGGAAGGTGACGGTACGGTCGAATCTCCAATTGGTGAAGTGGTGGTCAAACCAACCGGCATAGTACTGAAGCTCATAGACGGCAACGATCCTGATCGAGGCGATCTCCTGAGTGTCGAGGTTGAAGCTGTCAAGAATGGTGATAACGGAGCCTTTGGTCTTGTTATCCATAAAGTTCAGACCGGTGATGGGTGCGAGGGAAGAGCCGTTCTTCAGCTTGATCACGATATAGTACGCGCCTTTTCCGATCTCGTCGCCGTTGCGGATATCGGTATCAAACACGTTTTTGGCGGTATCGGAGGTGACGTAAAGCTCGTTGTTCTTTTCGTTGGGCAGGCGGGTGGGGTCTTGATCAAAGACAAATTCGATCTTGAACTTGTCGGGATCCACGATCTTGAGGCTGCCGTCTTCGTTCTGCGAGCATCCGTACAGAACAAACGTACCGACGGTATAGCTTCCGTGATCATATGCGCCGTTATTCTTATAATCGTTGTTATACGTCTGATTGGGATCGTAATCCTTATTTTCGGCGCAAAGCACCGAGGTCATCGGAATGGAGATCGGCGCATACGTTTCGGAGGGTGTGCCTGTTGAACGGTAGGGAAGCGTCTGTTTGGGGTCGATGCAAGAAAGACATTTGTCTTCATCATAGCGGAGCTGATTTTCTCGGTCGGAAGAGAAGGTACCTTCGGTACTGAACTCAATGGTTTCGCCCATGTTCTTGACGCTGTCATCGGCAAAGGTGACGTAGGTCCAACCATAATCGTTGGTTTTGGGGTCATGTACGGTGAGAACATATACATCACAGCGCTTGGCATATCGCACGTAGCGGTAATGACCTTTGGATGCGTTGGCATCAAAGGTCTGCGAAACGGTCTCGGTGATGCCGTTTGCCATGCTTTTGGCAACGGTATGCGTCAGGGTGTGCGATCTGGTTTCGGAATCCTCCCAGGAGTCGGTGACACCGGTCTTGGCTTCTACCTCGACATCTGCCTTTGCTTTGAAGATTTTTACGCCCTCAAAAGCGAATTTGACACCAAGCTCTTTACTCCAGGACGTACTTTGGGCTTCGGTGACACTGACGCTGTCGCTGACGGCTTCCTCAATGGAGTCGATGCTTTCGACATGCATGGATTTGGAAAAGGTGATGCTTGTGCCGTTCGGTATGATATACTGAGAAGGCGAGTAAACAAGGGGAAAGTTTTCAAGATAGCCGAGATAGAAATAATAATACCGATACTCGTTATCCGTGAAGGCGTATTCGATTTTGATCGTATCGCTCGGATGGGCGATATAAAAGAAGCCGTCATGGGAATTGAGGACGGGAAGAGAGCCTTCGGGTGTTTCTGTTGAGGGATTGTCCGCGCTTGTTGAGGGCGGCTCGGGGGTATCGGTGCTTGTCTTTTTATGCGTATAGGTCAGACTCTGAGAGGCGGGAGAATCGGCAAGAGTGCCGTTCCCGAGGGCTTTGACGCTGACGGTGTAGCTTTGTCCCGCATTCAGGGAAAGACTGCCGAGATCGAATTCGGTTTTGTCGGTCGTTGCTTCTTCATAGCCGTCGATCAGAATGGCATACCGCTCGGCGCCTCCGACGGAATTCCACTTGAGGTGGGTCTCGTTTGTCAGTCTGAGCTGTTCGGGAGCAGAAAGTCCTCCCTGCCCGATACAGGCGGTAAGCGTGAGCAGCATGGGGAGGATCAGAAATAAGGATAAGAATGCTCTGCGTTTCATGGTAATGTCTCTCCTTAAAAACGATATGACCGTGTCATTCGGATGATACGGTCGCGTGAAAAGAAACCTCAGCCCCGATCCGTGACTTTATGGACGGGGCTGAGTGCGGTGATTAATAATTCCGTCTCTTTTTCCAGATATCGAGGATCATCTGGTAGCGGTGGGCGGGCATGCCTTTGAAGGGGATATTACTGGTGGCGAAGATGTAGCCGCCGCCTTCGGCGCCGTATTTGAGGCAGTATTCGGCAGAGGCGATGACCTCCTCGTCGGTACCGGTCTGAAGGGCGGCACAGTGAACGTTACCGCAGAGGGCGACACGGTCACCGTAGAGGCGCTTGACCTCACGGATATCCACGCCTGCCATCGGGTCGATGGAGTGCAGCGCGTGGGGACCTGCCTCGACAAGCGAGGAGATGATGGGCATGATATTACCGTCGGTATGCTTGATCATATACATACCGTCTTCCTTACCTGCCTTACAGATCATGGCAAGATAAGGGGTAATGAACTCGTCAAACATGGCGGGCGAGAGGAAGGGACCGGAGTTGTAGCAGTAGTCGGAGCAGAGCAGGGCGACGTCCATACCGGCTTCGTGCTGACGGCGGTTGGATTCAATGGCGTTTTTTGCGTTGCGCTCCGCCTCGGCGAGAACCTCGTCGGGATCATCGGCGATGCGGTATACGAATTCGTACATATCGCTGCCCGAGGGAATGGCGAAGGTACCGTCACCGTGGCCGCCGAAGAGACGGGTATTGCCGAAATGCTCACGCAGACGGCGGCGGAAGGCAACCGTCACGGGCGAGGTGGGATTCCACCATTCGGGACAGTAAACGGGGATGATGGCGTAGTCGAGTCCGGGACGGCTATCCTTTTCCTCGTCACCCGAGCAGTACTCGGGGCCAAGCTCCTTGGCGCTCTTGTCACCGTAAACACGGGCATATTTGTCCGCAAGGTCATATGCCGCTTTTTCAAGCTCGGCGGCGGAGAGCTTCATGCGTTCCTCACCGTGCAGGCGGGGATCGTCAAGGGGATAGCCGAAGAATTCTTCGGAAAGCTGAAATTCCAGCTCAAAGGTGGGGATCTGGTCGGGTTTTCCGAGCGTCAGCGCGGTGATCGCGCGCTTGGCAGGAGTCCAAATGGTAGACATGGGAGATTCTCCTTTTAAAATAGTGAAATGATCGTGCCGTGTTTCACGGGCGTTGGTTCAGATAGTAAGTGACGACTTTTTCCGCAAAGGCATAGCTTGTGCCAAGCTCCTCGGCAAATTCCCACACCTCACGGCAACCGCTTCTGATCGCTTCACGGAAGCGTTTCGGGGGAATGAGCGTAAGGATCGCCCATTCGTCAGCGCGCTTTTCACTCTTTTTGCGCCGTGTCTCCCCGAGGGAGTACAGCGCGTCGGTCCTGCAGTGGCCGATCTCGTGAGCGAGGCATTCCGCCTCCTCCATGCGCGTCTCGAAGCGTGAGGGGTCAATGCCGATGTAATACCGTCCGTCGATGAAAACGGCGGCGGAAGCGGTCGCGGGAAGGGAAAAGCGTGTGACGGCGATCCCTTCGCTTTCGGCTTGTTCGTACAGTCTTTCAAGTAATGTCAAGGTGGGTTCACTGATCCTTTTTCTGTTTGATAAAGGCGACGAAGTTCTTTACCTCCTGCCACATATCGTCGGTAACCTCGTCTTCACCGCCGAACAGGGCAATTTTGATGGCATGCTCGCTGGGAGGGGTGTTGGTATGCACCGTGGCACCGCTGCCCTCAAACACGCCGTGTCCGAGCGTGAATTCGAGCATTTTCTTTTCTTCCTCGCTTGCCGCGGTATAACGGGCTTTTTCATCCTGCGACCACTCGGAGAAGGGGCGGGAGATCGCATAGGGCTTGCCGTATACGAATTCGACGGGCAGCTTGAAATAGTCCGCGATCCTGTCGGCGAGAGCGAGATCAATGTTGTTTTTCCCCATTTCCCAATTGGAAACGGCGGTCTGATCGACACCGAACAGCTCCGCGAAGCGCTTCTGGGAAAGTGTATTCGATTTTCGAATGATCCTGATGCGGTTCGGAAACGTCATATCGGTACCAATCCTTCTTTGATTTACATGGAGTTCTGTCTATAGTATAAGAGCATCGCTCTTGTTTGTCAAGGGGTTTTTGAAAATTTTTTTACAAAATATGAGCAAAACTCTTGACAATAGAAGAAAAGTCTGTCATAATATGAGTACCACTCATAAATCGCCGATCTATATGCCGCTTTGTAACCGAAATCGGAGAAAGGAAACACTATGCCATATAAAGTACAAGCAAGAGATCTTCTCACCCTTCACGAGAAGCGTGAGATCATGGCGATCTGTCAGGGCTTCAAAAAACGAGCCGCCGAGATCGAACGGGGAGAACGCCGCCCCGAGGTACTGGATCGGAATCTAAGACTGAATACGGCGATCACCGAGGCACTCGACACGGTATGCGCGGGCGAGAGTGAACGTGTCAAGCTTTTATTTCTGGAGGCACTTGCCGAAAGGCGCGGTCACGGATGGTCGCCTCTTTGCATGCTGATGTCCCCCAATGCGTTTTATGAGAGAAAATGCCGCATCATGGTGCTGATCGCCCAAAAGCTCGATATGATCTGATTGGGATATTGGGATGCAACGCTGTTTTTTCTTGTCAAAACACTTGATTTTCCCTATCAGAATTGGTATAATGATACTGTTAAGAAATCATCATGCGAAAGGTACTGATCACAATGAATATTATCGCAAAAATTGCCGAAGAGCTTGGGATCGGGGAATGGCAGGTCGAAGCTGCCGTCAGCCTGATCGACGACGGCAACACCATTCCGTTTATTGCCCGTTACCGTAAGGAGGCACACGGCACGCTGGACGACCAGGTGCTTCGCGCGCTTTCCGACCGTTTGACATATTTACGCAATCTCGATGAACAGCGCGAAAAGGTGCGTGCTGCCATCGAAGAACAGGGTAAGCTGACCGAGGAGATCTCGACCGCTCTCGATGCGGCTGAAACGCTGACCGAGATCGAGGATATTTACCGTCCTTACCGCCCCAAGAGAAAGACCCGTGCCTCGGTGGCAAAGGCAAAGGGGCTGGAGCCTCTGGCAATTGCCATCTACGCGCAGGAAAAGAAATCGAAGACCCCCGAAGAAATGGCGCCCGACTATATCAACGAGGAGCTTGGCGTTACCACGGTGGAAGAAGCCCTTCAGGGTGCATCTGACATCATTGCCGAGATGATCTCGGACGATGCTGAGCTGAGAAAGCGTCTTCGTTACGTATGCCTGATGAACGGCGAGATCACCGCCAAGGCAACCGAGGAGGACGTAGGCGTTTATGCGACCTACGCTGACTTCTCCGAAAGAACCGACAAGATCGCTTCCCACCGTGTGCTTGCCGTCAACCGCGGCGAGAAGGAGGGCAAGCTCAAGGTATCGGTGGTATTTGACCGCGCGAAAGCAATGAAGATCGTCTTCTCCTGCCACGTCAAGGAGGGCTCTCCCTGTACCGATGCCGTCATCGCCGCCGCCAACGATGCGTATGACCGCCTCATTTTCCCCTCAATCGAGCGTGAGATCCGCAACACTCTGACCGATGCCGCTTGCGAAAGCGCCATGAAGGTCTTCTCGCTTAATCTCCGCAATCTTCTGATGCAAGCGCCCGTCAAGGGCAAGGTCACGCTCGGTCTTGACCCCGGCTACCGTACCGGCTGTAAGGTGGCTGTTGTCGACGCGACCGGCAAGGTGCTGGATACCGGCGTTATCTTCCCCGTTCCCGAATTCAAGCGTGTGGCACAGGCGAAGGCTACCGTCAAGGGGCTGATTGCCAAGCACAAGGTCGATGTGATCGCCATCGGTAACGGCACAGCTTCCCATGAGACCGAGGTCTTTGCCGCCGAGGTCATCCGCGAGATCGACCGCAAGGTCGCTTACATGGTCGTCAGCGAGGCAGGTGCTTCGGTATATTCCGCCTCCAAGCTTGCCGCCGAAGAATTTCCCGATTATGACGTATCCCTCCGTTCCGCCGTTTCGATCGCACGCCGTCTGCAGGATCCCCTTGCCGAGCTTGTCAAGATCGACCCCAAGGCGATCGGCATTGGTCAGTATCAGCACGATATGCCCGAGGCTGAGCTTTCCTCGGCGCTGAACGGCGTTGTCGAGGACTGCGTCAACAACGTGGGCGTTGACCTCAATACCGCCTCGGTACAGCTTCTCGCGAGAGTATCGGGCATCAATGCCGGCATTGCCAAGAACATTGTGACCTACCGTTCGGATAACGGTGCCTTCACGATGAGAAGCCAGCTTCTCAAGGTGCCGAAGCTCGGACCGAAGGCATATCAGCAGTGCGCAGGCTTCCTTCGTATTCCCGAGGGTAAAAATCTCTTTGACAATACCTCCGTTCACCCCGAAAGCTATGATGTCGCAAAGAAGCTTCTTGCCGCTCTCGGCTATACCGATGACGACGTGAAGAGCCGCCGTCTTCAGGACATCGGTGAGCGGGTGGCAGGCATTGGTGAGACTAAGCTTGCCGAAGAGCTTTCGGTAGGTGTTCCCACCCTTCATGATATCATAAACGAGCTGAAGCGCCCCGGCCGTGACCCCCGTGATGAGCTTCCCGCTCCCATGCTGAGAACCGACGTCATGTCCCTTGAGGATCTGAAGCCCGGTATGCAGCTCAAGGGTACGGTCAGAAACGTGACCTCCTTTGGCGCGTTTGTGGATATCGGCGTTCACGAGGACGGTCTTGTTCACATTTCCCAGCTTTCCAACCGCTTTGTCAAGGAAGCCTCCGAGGTCGTCAAGGTCGGCGATATCGTGACCGTCTGGGTCATGGACGTTGACGTCAAGAGAAAACGCATCTCGCTGACGATGAAAGCCCCCAAACAACAATAATTCACCTCCCCGAAAGGAAGGACACATATGAATCAGTCTGTTATTGCCGAACGCCTGATCGCGTTCCGTAAACAAGCCAAGCTTTCGCAGACCGCCGTTGCCGATCTTCTGTCGGTCACCCGTCAGGCGGTCAGCAAGTGGGAAAGCGGCAAGGCGTCCCCCTCGCTTGACGCCTACGCTTCTCTGGCTGCTCTGTATCACGTGACACCCGACGAGATCCTCACGGGTAAGCCCTTTGAGGGTGACTGCGAGATCACCTCGCTCGAAGGCGAAACCTTCGCCGAGCGTCTGAAACAGCTTCGTACCCTCCGCGGGATCTCGCAGATCGAGGTTTCGGAGTCGCTTTCGGTCAGCCGTCAATCGGTCAGCAAGTGGGAGCGCGGCGAAAGTGAGCCGGATGCCGACCGTCTGATCGCCCTGTGCGCGCTGTTTTCCGCTCCGCTCTCGTTGGTATTCCCCGCTGTTACGCCTACTGTCACGCTTTCGGGTGAGACGTCCGCGCAAGGGGTGTCCGAAGAGCCTGAAGAACCGTCTGCACCCGTGGAAACGGTAGAAACGGTAGAAGAAACACCCGCGTCCCCCGTAACGCCCACGCCCAAAGCACCCGTAAAGAAGGAAAGGACCTCCCGACTCAAGGTGGCGCCCGTTCCGGTCGATATTGAGGAAGTCACGGTTGACGATACCCTTGACGTCAGCTTTGCGCCCATTCTCTTATCCGATCCCTCGTTCAGTGATATTCCTTTGACTCTCGACGAGCCGCTTCTTCCCGAAGAGGTACTTCCCGCAGAGCTTGTGACGGTGAGTGATACTCCGATCGATCCCACCGATACTGAGGCGGTTGAGGAAGTTCCCGTCGAAACACCGACGGTCGTGACGGCAGATCCTGTCGTAGAGACACCTGTCATCCCCGAGGAGCCGGTTGTTCCCATCGAAGAAACACCCGTCATCCCTGAGGAGCCGGTTGTTCCTGTCGAAGAGACCCCCGTCACTCCCGAGGAACCGGTTGTTCCGATAGATGAGACACCCGTTACCCCCGCGGTATCCGATGAGGAGCCGACCGATACTGACGGTGAGGCGCTTGATAGCGGCGACGGTGCTGAGGACAGCACGCCCCGTGTGAGCGTCAAGCAGGATGAACCCACCAGAAGACGCTATCGCGACATGCTGCGCCGTGCCGCCGCCATCCGCAAGAAGAACAGCGAGACCAAGGCAGAGGAAGAGAGCGACAAAGCGCCCTTCCGCACGATCTCGGATATCGGACCCAACGATCCCGCATACGTTTTTGTGGGCAAGAACGACGGTAAGATCCGCACCGTTCTCCCCTTCCTTGCGGCGATCCCGATCTGCGCGACCGCGCTTGCGCTGATGCTTCGCAAAAAGAAAAAATAAATAGAAGACCCGACCAAACGCCTCATGCGTTACGGTCGGGTCTTTTTTGTATGGCTCATCTGAAGATCAGCGTTGCTAAAGCGCCGATGAGTGTGCCGAGAAGGGTGGAGACCAGGCACTGAAGAACGGTGTGCTTCAGTCGGGTGTAGCTCTCGGCGGGCGCTTTTTCAAGGACGCTCAGACGCGCGCCCTGATCCTTTTGTTCTCTCAGCATATGCTCCATATTGACGGCAAGCTGATTGACCGAAAGGGCAAGCTGATGTGTGATCTCATGTTCGCTTTCGCAGTTCGTCACACGGTGCTTGAGGCTTTTGATATCGTTCTCGCAGCGTGTGAGGGCGATCGCGACGTCTTCCTGTGTCATTGAAATCCTCCTTGTTTCAGGTGAATGTTATTGTGTCCCGCGCGGCAAGAAGGGAAAGCTCTTCGTCGTACGCCTCGGCACGGTGGGCGTTGATGCGGGAATATTTGCCGCGTCTTCCGATGAGATAGGGCTTTGCGGGATGGCGGTAGCCGAAGAGACGGGGCGGCAGATGGGTCACGAGATCGTCGATATTCCGTATGACCGTGAAGCCGTAAAGTCTTGCTCTCAGAGAATCGGGCAGAGCGCCCGCGATCACACGGGGACAGCCGAAGCCGTAGCCCTCGACCTTTCCGACAAGCTCGGGACGGTGAAAGAGAATGTATTCGTGTGTAAGAAGGGCAAGAGCGGCGCCGTGAGAATAGCCGACCAGGACAAAATGCTCGATGCTTTTGTCAAGAAGCAGTTCTTCAAGTTTTGAAAGCACCTGCCGAAAGACCGAAAGAAAACCGCGGTGGCAGTACCAGACCTCCTTCATATCGCGGTAGGGACGTGCCGAAAAGCGGAGATTGTTTCTCCAGTCGAGCGCACCGTTCGATTTTTCAAAGAGGATCGTGACGGTATGGTTGTCGTGCTTGACAGCATAGCTTGCGCCGCCCTCCAGATGGGTGTATCGCGCCGAGATACAGGCGCGGAAAAGTGTGAGTAAGTGTTTGTGATCCAAAACGGTATCCTCCTGTTCGTTACAGTGTATGTGTCGGTCTCTGATCGGTTACCGAATGAGGCGGGAGAGAACGGTATAGCGGAAGGCGAGAGAACATAGCGCGATCGGGCGTCGGAATCCCGCCGCCTCCAGAATATAGCGCTTTTTTCGGAAGAAGCGGTGGGGATCGTAGGGTGCTTCTTCGTAAAGCACGATCCCTTCGGGCGTTGCCGCGGGGGATGACAGCGAGTCAAAGGAGAAATAGGCGATCGGCTCGGTGTCCTCGCCCGGCTCTTCCGAGAGAAGCCGCAGTATGGAGCGGGGCTGCGGGATCATGTCGACGGTAAGGCTTTTTCTCAGGATTTTTTTGGTGAGATAGTCGCAACCCATGTCGGCAAGCTCGGTAACGGCGCGGGCGGGAATGCGGCGGTTATCATAATGATAACAGGCGTTCGGGATCATCCCGTTTTCGCGCTGATCGCTGTTGACGGCAAAAAGTGTTCCGTCTTCGGCGACCGCGTAAAGTACGCCGCCATAGGATGCCGGATAGCAAAAGGGCACAGTATCGGCATCGGTGATCTCGCCCTCGCCCTCGACGAGATATTGTTTGCCGTCAAGAAGGGTGTAGCAAAGGGATACGCCGTCCGTCGTTTTCGTGAGGATATCGCCCTTTGCCTCGTCGGGTCTTCCGAGGGCGTGATATTCGCCCGACAGTCCGTCGGGCAGTCTTTCAACGTGACGGAAGATCTCTCTGCCCCCTACCGTGTGTCCGAGATCGGTGAGGCGGTACCACGGGTGAAGGGTCATGCCGTTTTCACGGTAGCTTCTGTCGGGGTCAAGTAAGTAAGCGACGCTTCCGAGCAAGAGTACGAGATAACCCTCCCAGAGGGCAAATCTTCCGTTTTCATAGCTTGTCACTCCCGCGTCTATCGGGGAAGAGAGCTTTGTGAGGTTCTGATACGCGTACTCTCTTGCTTCCTTCAGCTCATATACGCCGTCCTTGAGAAGGAGAAAGCGTCTGTCATGATAAACGGTGCTCTCCCCGACCGCCGAGATCCCTGCGATCTCAGAGATCAGCGTGTGATCTCTGACGATGGCAATGCCGCTGTCCTTCAGAACGGCAAGTCCGTCCGATAACGGAAGAAACCCCTTGACTGTTCCCTCGCCCACGTAGAGGACTCCGTTTGCGAAAAAGCTGTGATCGGCGGTGGGATCCTCCTTCGGTCTTTCGCTGTAAAAGACAAGGGAGGGCAGGGCGGGCGAAGAAAGATACAGCTCGCCGTTATACACGGCGGCACAGTCAGCCCCACGCAGGGCACTCATCATATCGGTGCTGAAGGACGGGTGGTGGCGAAGAACAGCCTCCGAGCGGGCGGGATAGCCGTATGCCGTGACTGAAACCGAAACCTCACGCGGCGCGGGAAGGTGAACAAGAAGGGACTGAACGCGCGAGGGACTCTCGCCGTCGGCAAATTCAACGGTGTAGGAGGCGTCAGTCTCGCCGATCTCCAGAGAGACAAGCGAGCGGCATCGGTCGGGTATCGGGATGCGGTAGGTGGTGAAGGGGTCTTCGCTCGGGGTGATGAATTCGCCCTCTCCGACGACTGTGAAAAAGCCGTAACGGTTGGGAATGTCCTGCAGATGGGAATCAAAGCAGATGCCGTAAAGACAGCAGGGCTTTCTGGCAACGGCGGCATAGCCGACGGCATCGCCGTACACCCCCGATTCCCAACCGCCGAAGCGTGTGAAGGCGCTCATAACACCGTCCGTCGATTCCCGCATGCGATATACCGTCTGGTATTTATCGGGATCGATGGCGATGCGGAGATCCTCACCCACCGAAAGCGTGCCAAGAGAGGTGTTCGGATAGAGGGCGATATCACTGCCGAAGGTGTAAGGCAACGTTCCCGAGCCTTCGTAATACACGCGCTTCAGCGAGGACGTGCCGTAAAAGGCGTTGGCGGCAACGAGGGTAAGACTTGCGGGGATCACAAGCTCGGTGAGAGCGGAACAAAGGGCAAAGGTATTGTTGTGAAGCACCTCGGCGCCGTAAAGATAGACGTTTTTCAGATTCGGACAGCTCTCGAAAGCGCCGAGGGTGTCCTCTGACGAGCCGATCCTTTTGACGTTTTCCGAAACGATCGCCCACTCCATTTCCATGCCCCGGAACGCGCCCGAAGCGATGGCGGTAACAGGCAAGGTCTTACCGCGATAGCGCATGGTGTTCGGAATATACAGAATACGGCGATCCCCCGTACAGCCTGTTACCTCAAGCGAGGGGCTTTCCCCTTCGGTGATCATGCGGACGGTAAGCCCGAAATCGTCATAAACACGGTTATGCTCCCCTGTCATATCTTCGACACGGTAGTAATTGGTGAGAAGGTTTCTTTCCTCTTTCGTTTCGCCGTTGTTTGACAGCAGGGGAACGTAAGCATCGGTCTTCGGGAACTCACGAAGCTCCTCCATCTCCTCGGTATAGTCTTCATCACCCCAGGGAGAAAAGCTGTCGGGTGATGTGAAGCGAAGGATACGGCTGCCATCGAAAAAGTAAAAGATATTGCCGAGAGATACACCCCGTGAGGGGCGATCCTCCACGTAGCTGAGGGTGGGGAGCAGCTCTTCAAGATCCCGCTTGTCATGGCGAAAGCAGTAAAGATAGTGCCCGACGTGAACAAAGAGATAGCCCACGCCGTCAAATTCGTGGCAAAAGAGACCGTTGACGCTGTCTTCCTTGCGGCTCAGGGTCTTCATGAGCCTGCGGTAGCCGGGAAAGGTCTCGACAGCCTCTCTCTGCGCGGTCTTGTCACGGTAGAGATTATCAAGGCACGCAAGCTTCTCTCCCGTTCCCTGGCGATGAAGCAGCGAGAGATCCATGCCGTATGTCGGCGTGCTTTTGTAATTGTAGACGGTCTTTTTGCCAAGACCCCCTTTTTTATGATGCGTGCTGTTTGTCATCGCGTCCTCCTTTCAGTCAGGCTCGGAATCACCAACCGTTGACGTCGGTGACTCGTTCGTTTCGGTTTCGTGTGAGGCTGTTTCTTGCGGCTTCGTATCGCGCAAGGAGGGCATCAGCCATTTCATGACCGTCTTCAAGAGCATAATAATAAGCCGTAAGAAGCGGTACCAGAAGCTTTGCGTCTTCTCTGACATACAGTTCCTCCTCTCTTGTACCCGCGTCGACTGAGTCGGGCAGGGCTTCGTATTCGACGGTATAGATGCCGTCCTTCGAAAAGGCGATCTCGACGGCATCCTCGGTAAAGCGCAGATCACCGCTTTGGTTGGAAAAGGGCATACCGTTTTTCATGATCCTGCCGCTGAAGGCAAGAAAGCGGTGCTGAAAACGGCTTGTGGGATAGGGATAATACGGGCGGTATCGGGGGACCTCCTCACAAGGAGTGGCATAGAGCGCAAGGTCGGTGACAAAGAGCTTTTCCTCTGAGGAGAAGGATAAAAGCAGCTTGTCTGCGGCGCTTGTATCCGCCTTTATGTGCGATGTGAGGACGAGGCTTTGTCCCGCGTCGACACGGTATTCCTCTTGGCGGACACCGTCGACGGTGACGGTGAGCGTTCCCTTGCCGTACATGGCGAGGCTGTAGGCATAGACCCCCTTTCCCGTCAGGTGAAGAGGTGTGTGCGGTTCAACGGTGACGGCGCCGGGCAGGGTATACAGGGGTGTGGGAAGACTGTGCGCGATGGTTTCTTGCTCCCGTCTCGGAAAACGCTGTCCGATCTCAAAAAGCGCGCGGTTCAAAGAAGCATAAAAGGCGCGCTCGGAGGTCAGCTTTCCAAGGGAAATGAGGGCGCTGACGTCTTCCATGACGTGTATGGCATTCATTTTGAACTCCTTTCTTTGGGATAAAAGCCGTTCTCATACCGAAGGCAGAAAACGGCTTTTATTGTTGATCAGATCTGGGTCTGAGTACCGTTGGCGCTTGCCGAATAGCATTCGATCAGGGCGATATGCTTGTACGTGCCGAAGCCGATACCGAAACGGCAGTAGCCGTTCCAGATCCAGTTTCTCGTGTGGCAGTCCTCCCAGTGCTTGACCGACAGGGGAATGCGGTTGAAGAACATATTGCCGCAAAGATTACGGTTGGCTTCCGAGGACATGACGATGATGGGGTAGGTCTGCTGCGTTTCATCCGACGCAAGCTCATACTGCCAGGTGGGAAGTACCACAAGATTCCAGTTGCCGTAATGGATGTTGATGCCGTTGTTGGCGCTCGACGCTTCATAAGGAGAGCCAAGTACCTGCTTGACATATTTTTCAAGCATGGGGAGATTGCCGGGGATGATCACGGTGTCGGCGGTGTAGCCGAGGACCTCGCCGGTCTCATCCTTCATATTACGGATTCTGGCAGCGCCCTTGGTGATGGCATCCTCGACGTCCGCAAGGGTCAGCTTGCGGTTTTCACCGTCATAACGGTTGATACCGAAGTAGTTCGACTGCGTTCCCATACCGTGCGATTCCGAGGCACCGTATTTGTGAAGCGTCGAGAAGAGCGCCGAGCCGTCTGCCGTCGAAAGATCGACGGTGGCTTTGTTGAAGCTCATCGAGGTCTTCTTACCGTTGGCGATCGCTGCCTCGGCGATCTTGTTCATGGTGAGGTAGTACGCTCTCACGAAATTCTGGGCGCGGCGCTTGGCATCGGCGCCGATACCGTAGACCGAATCGTCAAGCATCTGCTTGGTGATGACGAATTCCTTCATAAAGGGAATATGCTCGATGAATTTCGAGAAGGTATCGGAAAGCGAGTCTGCTTCGGCGGCAGTGCCCTCAGCGGCTGCCGAGAAGGCGGTGAATTCGTCGCCGTACTGAATGGTCTCACCGTAGCGGTTGGATTTTTCGATATTGAAAAGGGTGGTGAGCGCACCGCCCTTCTTACGCTGAGCGTCGCTTTCGGCTTCGATCAGTACTTTGAGAGGGGTGGCAAGCTTGCCGATCTTCGAATTGTTGTATTCGTCTGATACAGAGTAAATGAAAGACATAGTGTAGTTCCTTCCTTTCGTTTATTACAAAACACTGTGTTAGTGGGATACGCGGCGAATGAGCTTCATAACGTCATCGGTCGAATAATCCTCTCCGAGAAGCTCTTTGATCATCGAAAGCTCCTCGCCCGATACGTAATGTCCGTTCTGCCGCAACTTGGTGTGTGAAGCGGTGAGATGCTCCTTACCCGCACTCGGCAGGGTGCTTCTCTTGTCTCTTGAAGAGTCGGCGGCGTAAAAGGCTTCCTTGACCGAAAGCCCCATGCCGCGAAGGGCGGTAAAGCGGCGGAAGACCTCACTGCTCACAAGCTCTTCACCGACCTCGCCCCCTTCTTTGGCATAGAGAGAAGCAAAAGAGAGGGCATCGGCAAGCGCATTCTCGGACGCGGGGCTTGGCGTGGGTAGTTCCGCAGGCGTTTCTGTCGTTCTGACAAGAACGTCTTCGTCCTCCGTAACGGCGGAGGTATCCGTGACACCGTCAAGCGGTGCTTTGATCTCGTTTTCCATGACTGTTCCTTTCCGAAGCTTCCGTGATCGCTTGCCTGAGCCGTGACAAGGCGCAAAAACAACAATACTCGACCGTCTTTCACCGGGCGGCGGCAAGGATCTTCGTCGGCTTCCATCAGCTTACCCCGTTGTAGTCGACGTAGTAAGCAAGATATTTTTTAGCGCCCGGATAGGCGCATTCCACTTGGGCTGCCCAATAGCGGGCAAGGGTCTCCCTTTCTCCCATCACGCCAAAGCCTCCGGCACGGTAGTTTTCGAGATTGT
>JAFVYN010000033.1 GCA_017508605.1 Clostridia bacterium | reverse complement strand
TACGTGACCTGTGACGCCTGCAAGGGCAAGCGCTACAACCGTGAGACCCTCGAGGTCCTCTATAAAGGCAAAAGCATTTACGACGTTCTCGATATGACCATCGAGGAAGGCATGCATTTCTTCGAAAACATTCCGCGCCTTTATAACCGTCTCAAAACCATGTACGAGGTCGGACTCGGCTATATCAAGATCGGACAGTCCTCCACCACCATGTCGGGAGGCGAGGCGCAACGTGTCAAGCTTGCCGCCGAGCTGTCAAAACGCTCAACGGGTAAGACCCTCTATATTCTCGACGAGCCTACCACCGGTCTTCATTCCGATGACGTCAGCCGTCTGATCTACGTTCTGAACCGTCTTGTTGATGCCGGCAACTCGGTGGTGATCATCGAGCATAACCTCGATCTCATCAAGACCGCCGATCATATCATCGATCTCGGTCCTGAAGGCGGTGACGGCGGCGGAACCGTAGTTGCCCTTGGCACTCCTGAAGAAGTCGCTCTCTGCGAGTCCTCCTACACGGGACAGTATCTGAAAGCACTGCTGAAAAGCGGCAAATAAAACCAAACCGTAAGAAAAGCCTTTGTCGGCATCCGCCCGACAGGGGCTTTTCTCTGTTTGAAGCCCCTCTTCCCCTTGACGTTTTCCCCCTTGACGGGGGAGAAAAACCATGGTATACTGTCGGTATCAATCCAAGGAGAAAGCGTATGGAAAACACCGCTATCAATTCCCCCTACCTCTTTGTCAGCTATGCCGACAGAGATAAGGAGCTAATACAGTCCCTCACCCGCGCCATGCGAGAGGACGTCTACCGTCTTTGGTATCAGGACGGTATTTCCGAGGGAGGCGAAGATCTCAATACCGTCAGCGCGCGACTTGAGAGCGCTCACGCGGCTGTATTCTTTCTCTCGCAAAATGCCGTCCTCAACCGCTGCTTTCGTGACGAGCTGATCTATGCCAATAAACTCGAAAAGCCGATCTTCGTCATCCGACTGACAGAGACACGCCTGCTCACAAGCATGCGAATGATCCTGCAAGACGCTGACGCGGTAGACTTTTTCCGCTGTACAAGTCTTGACGATTTTCTTAAAAAGCTTCATGAGACTCCCCTTCTGAAGCCCTGCCGTGAAGAGCCGAAGGAAGCTCTCAGAAACAGGCTTTTCACCTCTTTTAGCGCCCAAACACCCTTTTACCGTATACCCGCGAATGACAGTCCCAAAGAGATCGCCGCCATCAACTTTACCGTACCGCCTCTTCCGACCCTGATGATCGGTCTCGGCGGGATCGGAAGCAAGACGGTACATACCGTTTATAAGACTGCCCTCTCCCACACCGCAGCCCCGCTTCATGCCATTGCCGTCAATGACGATCCCTACGAACTCGATTCGCTCGGCACCTTTTCTGCCGTAGCGATCCCGCGCGTCGAGACCCATCATGAGGTACAGGCAATCTTTGATATGCTCAGCGCCGAAGAAAAGACATCACTTTTCACCGAGGACGAGCTTAAGGAGCTGCGCAAGGGGAATCATATTCCGCTTTCTCCCAAAAAACGCGCCTATCTTTCCTATCGCCGCGCCGAATTGAATAACGGATTTCACATACCCGAAGAATGCCTTCGGCAACTCATCCATGAGGGACACCGTTACGTAAAGCTTCTTTTTGTCACTTCAACGATCGGGCATTTCGGCACAAGCATCCTGATTCCCCTCATCTGCCATCTGACGGCACTGTGCCGTGTCATCGGGATCAGACCCTACGTTCAGGTCTTTCTGCCCTCACACGCTATCCTACCCGATCACCTTGTCAATTTCACCGTCTATCACAATATGCTCGCCACGACGCACGCGCTTTTAAAGGAGCTTTCTTTTACGGCAGGCTCTTCAAACGGCGGAACGCTGATCCACGATATCCGTATCGTCCCCTTTCGACAAACAAGCCAAACGCTTGCCGAGAACCGCGCGGCCTTCGAAAGCGCCCTTACCGTCGAGCTTCTCTCCCCGACCTATACCTCTGCTCCCGCGATCTCGGAGCTTTCGGTACTCGGTGCCGCCTTCCCGAAGGAAGATCTTTTACAGCGCGTCACCGCGGAGCATGGCAACCGTCTTACGGATTTTTCGGATCATCACGCACTGAAAGAAATCATGGAACGCGATCCGCAGAAGACAACCGATGACCCCGACGCCTTGGCTGATGCCGTATACACCTTGTTTCTGACAAGAAAAACCGAAAACGTGCTTCACGCTGTTCTCACTTCACAGCTCACCCTCCTTGACACGTTCGAAAAAGAAGTCCTCGTCGGTCTTTCCGATCCCGAAGAGGATCGCGCGCTGAGAAAGGCTCTCACACTCCCCGCACCCGAAAAACCGGGTCTTCTTTCCTATCACAAGGACAAAGCCGACCTGGAAGAGGGCTTCATGCAAGCGGTCAATACCGTATATCGGGCGATCCTGAACTATTGGAAGGACGAGACCGCGCCTGCCGATCACATTGTCCGAGCCAAAAAGATCCCCGCCTTTGTCGAAGCTCTCTTTTTCCATGAAAATACCGAGACACTGTCAGCACTCGGTCTCATGGAACACGGACTATTCCTGTCTCCGACCGCAGCCCTTGAGAGGCTTTGCCTGTTCTACCGTGCGGTATCCGAAAGACACAAGGCGCTCTGTGTCACCCTGCCCGATTCAAGAAAGCGCTTCTCTCTGTCATACAGTCCCGACTTCGACAGCGCCTTTTCACACGCCGCACGGAAAAGCCACTACTACCAAAGCGGAAAGACACGCTTTCTCTCCTCGGTTCCCTGCAGGTCGGCATGGGATTCGGTCTTTTACGATCTCACCGTTTTACAAAAAGACTGTCAGTACCTCGCCGAACAGCAGATCGACCTGCGCCGTGAGTACCGTGAGACATGCGCACGGCACGTGCTGTACACCGCTCTTGAAAACAAGCTTGATCATCTGATCCGACAGTATCTCGACGCCTTTGAACGCACCCAAAAAACACCGTTCTCACACGCCGATACCCCGTATCTGCCCCACATTCGTCCGCTTTCCTTTGAGGAGGATGCCTATCGTCCGACTCCCGATACCATGACCGAAAACCGTGTCAGGGATCTCTTCGGAAGGGCGTTTTATACCGAAAGCTTTGATGCCGCCCGACACTATCCCGAAGCCTTTCGCCTTCTTCGGGATTCGCTTCGCCTCTCACCCGAAATGCAGGCGCTCGAGACGCTCTCGATCGCCCGTACCCTGTGCGAAGAGGAGGATGGCTACGATCCCGAGGCGTTTCATGAGCTTGTCCACGCTTTCGACTACTCCGAAAACCATCCTCTGACCGCCGTGGTCCTGCCCGATCATGAGGCGGATTTCTTCAGAGAAAACCGTAACAGTATCCTGCCCGATCACCGCCAATGCGAGATCCTTTCCAATCCTATCGACCCGTTTTCGCAGGGTATTCTGTTTGTCTTTCGCAGTGCCTTCGTCCGTCCCGATACCTACCGCTATCTGTTTGATCCCGACCGAAGCGCCTCTGTGTATCACGCTTATCGGCAGCTGCTGTACAGCCCGACCGAGGCGCCCCACGTATTTGCCGCGCGCAATCGCTTCTCCGCCATGCCCGAGATCCCCGAAGCGGTTGCGAAAACACAGCGCGAGCGGGCATGCCGTGCCCTCGTTGCGGCAATCGTTTTACAGCACGCCGTTTTTGAGACGGACGGCGACACCGTAGTGCTTGCCCGCTATCAGAAATACGGAATCGAGACCCATGCGCCAAAGGGAGCCGGCACGGTGTTCACGCAAACGTTTTTGAAAGAGCTTTACGACGATCCCGACAGGATCTCAAGCTACAATCTCAAGCTCCGTACCGCTCTGATGCGCGAGGAACTGCCCTTGCCGATTCCAAATTCCGAAGAGGATCTCCCCGCTCTGATCCAAGCCATTCTGAAAACGCCGCTCGTTGAAACGCTCTTCGGCACTTCCGCGGAGCAAACCGCCGCACCTCTCTCCCTTGTCGATCTTTCGATCGGTCTGCACCGATCTGACGTTTCATGCTTTCGCACGCTTTACGGCATGGACACCCTGTTAGAAGCAGGACTTTCACTGATTCATCATGCCGTTGAGAACGCCTTTTCGCACAGCGAGAAATCGTTTGACGATCCCGACAGGCTGATCGACCTTACCTTCGCCGCCCTCATGACCGAGATCTGTCTTTCGATCCGAACACAGAAAAGCCCTCTCAACGTCGATTACGACAGTACCCTTGCGCTCATCAAAGCCATCGTTTATCCCGAAACGTAAAGAAACACCCTCAAAAGTAAGCCCTTTTGAGGGTGTTTTTTCAGTTGATATCAAAACGCTTGAGCGACTTGACGGCAAGTCCGTCGGGATAGCGGCGCACCTCAGCGAGTGCGTAAAAACCGAAAGCGTCCATCAGACGAAGACGCTCTCCCTCGGCATAATGCTTTCCGATCTTTTCGAGATAGATCTCACAGCCGTTTTTGAAAAGCTTTTCATAAAACGCGGGAAGCTTCAGTGAGGACAGCTCGGAGAAGACCTCCTCCACGGGACGAAGAAGCGAGACGCGTTCCTCCGCGGTCATCGTTTCGAGCTGTTCAAGCGTATAAGCCCCATCCAGGGTAAACGAACCGCTCGCCACACGGCGAAGCGAATGCATCACGCCACCGACCGACAGCTTTGCGCCGATATCGGCACACAGCGTGCGGATATACGTACCCTTTGAGCAGGATACGTCAAGGGTGTAACGCATATCATCCTCCCGCGTAACGCATAAGGAATGCACCGTAACAGGGCGTGCCTCACGCTCGATCACCTTTCCCTCGCGCGCAAGATCCACCAGCTTTTTGCCTCCGACCTTCAAAGCGGAATACATCGGCGGCACTTGTAAAATATCCCCGATGAAGGACTCTGCCGCAGCCTTTACCTCGTCAAAGGACGGAATTCTGTCAGAGCGCGTCAGTACCGTTCCCGTCACGTCCTCGGTATCGGTGGTCATGCCGAGCGTCAGACCCGCTACGTAGCGCTTGCGCTCCGCCATGATCATGTCGGATGCCTTGACCGCTCTGCCCACGAGAACAACGAGAAGACCCGTTGCCATCGGATCAAGCGTGCCCGTATGCCCGACCTCGCGCGTGCCGTATAGCTTTCTTACCTTGAAGACCACGTCATGCGAGGTGATGCCCGCGGGCTTGTCGATCAGAAGAATGCCCGAAAAAGGCGTCTTATTCTTCATCGCCGTCGCCATCATCGTCGTCATCGGTAAATTCGGCACGCACCTTCTCAAGGAGCTTTTCAATATGCGCACCCTTCTCGACCGATTCATCGTAAATAAAGATCAGCTCGGGCGTCTGACGAAGATTGAGAGTTCTTGCAAGCTGTGAACGGATATATCCCGTCGCGTTCTTCAGACCCTTCGCTACTTCCTTGCGATCACCCTTTCCGAAAAAGGAATAATAGATCTTAGCCGACGAAAGATCGGGCGCACAGTCACAGCCCGTCACGGTAAGCACCACGTCTCTGACACTTCTCTCCTTCACGTTCCGAACGATCTCCGCCATCGCCTTGGTAATTTCTTCATTGATTCTGTTTCTTCTGTAATAACCCATAGTCATACCTTTCACAAATAGTGTTTTGTTATTATACCACAATAATCCGAAAAAGTCAATTACAAGAGCTTAAAAACCGCCCGCAAAAAGGAATCTTCCGAAAACCAAGCCTTAACCTGCCGCACTCTCTCACCAGATGACATCCCCCAAGCAGCATGTGCCAACGCCCTCACAAAAAAACTTCGCCCGCCCTTGCGGGCAAGCGAAGTGTTCTTTCGTATAGCAAGTTTATCAAAACTTGATCTTATTGCGCTTCTTTAACGGTCTCGAAAGGCTCAAAGGTATCGCCTTTGGCGTCGGGGGTTACCGTCAGCTCCAGTTTCATTTGCGCATTCGCCTTTTGCGAGAACTCCGAAGAGCCGACAAATGCGGTCATGGAATCCGCGTCGATCTTTGCCGTCATGTCGACAAGCTTTCCATTTTCTACGGTAACGGTAAGCGAGCCTGATTTCACGAGAACGGAAGAGGCATCAAAATCACCCCAGACTTTAGCGTCAACCGACGCTTTGGAAAGCGGGTCAAGATCAAGGCAAGCGTTCAACCACGCCATAAGAGATGCCGCGCCCTCGTTCGTTACACCGAAGGTATATACCGTTTTGCCATCCTTGGTCTCGGTTTCAACAAAGGAGAAGACACCGCTGTTTGTGAAGAGATCAAACAGATAGAAGGAGGTGTTGTCACTGTCTTCAAAGCCGTCGATCTTTTTCGTGCTGTCAAGCAACAGCTTCTTTTCAATCAGATAAACCTCACCGTTTGAAAGCTTGGTCTTCTTGATATGCGCGTCGGCAATTCCCTGATTCTTGTAGAGATCAGCGTTCTTGAAATCGCTGTCGATCTCGATATCGTTATGGAAAAATACCGAGCCGTTCTGATTCTTTCTGAAAGCGCTTCCCTTGAAGGTTGAATTGATCTCACCGCTGAGCGCACCAAAATCCACGCCTGTCTTTGCCACAAAGGCATAGCCTGAGCTTGTCTGTTTTTTATACGCGTCAACGATTGCCGCAACCTCATCGCTGACGTTCTTGACCTCATCGGGCGTAAGCGCTACCCCCTCAAAGGTCTTCGGGGTGATGGTCTGAGCCTTGCCCGAATCGGTGAAAACCAGCTTATACTGAAGCTTGAGCGTAAACGCGCTGACATTCACATCGAAGGTATAGGTGTAAGACTCAATTTTGTCATTCTCAAAGGTAACGTACAAAGCGGTATCCGCCGAGGTGATCGGCAACTCGCAAAGCAGCTTTTCCACGATCGGATGATTGATATAATTGGCGATCAGCGCGATCACCGAGCTGGCACTCGCCGAGATATCAAGCTGATAAACATTCTTTTTGTCAGTCGCGGAAATGGATTTCAGCTGTTCGTCAGAATACGAGAAGACTGCTTTTGCCAAAGAGGAAGAATCGTATTTGTAATCCGAGCCAACCTGTTCAACCGAAAACTTTCTCATCTTTCCGTTCTCATCAAGACTGATACTCTGAAGCGTCGAGCCGCGGCGGATCTTGTAGGCGGAACCGTCATAAAACAGAACGCCCGTATTGACGCCTTCGTCATAAAAATTGACCGCTCCGACGGATGAGTACTTCGCGCTTCCCGTCGTCTTGCCCACAAGCTCGACCGCGTTGTAAAGAACGTTCATATCAAGCGTATAGGTATAAGAAAATCCAGGAACGTCATCCCCAACGGTATTCTCGCGCGCCTTCGCAAACGCTTCTTCATACGAATAGAATTGAGCATACAGCACGGTGTCGGCGTTCACGGTAAGCGGGAACGCCGCTTCAGCCGTGAAGGCGGCATCGGTATACCAGCCTACGAATACACACACGCTCTTTTCGGGGGCATTCGGTCTCTGCAGCGTGTCTCCCTTTTTCAGTGACACGGGTGCAAGGGATGTATTTTCAAAGGTCACCGTATAGGTTTCCACCGTTGTCTGATCGGGATCGGGCGATTCTGTTGTACCGCAAGCCACCGGCAACGTCAGACATACGATCATGAGCATAAAAATAATAAACTTTTTCATTTGATCGATCCTTCCAAACTTATTTGATTTCAATGAAAATCAAGCATTCCGTTACGAAATGCTTGATTCCTTTTTAGCAGCAGGGGCAGCAGTCACAGTCCATGCAATCGCACATGTCACAGTTGCAGTGGATGCAATCACAGCAATCACCGCAACACATGCATGCATCTTCCGCCTTCTCTTTGCGTCTCTTTCTTGCTTTTGCCTTTTCTTCGTTATAATTCATACCCATTCTCCTTTCCGATGATTTCATATTCTCAAAGCCTCAGGGCTTATTGGAATCCGCTTGATCATTTTCATCTTCAGTCAGCCTCGCCAAAACAAATATCACTGATGACGGTATGTAGGGTTGCGTAGTCGCATACAGCAAGACTTTTACCGTTTTGCACAAGCTCTTCAAGATACCGATCGGCATCTTGAAGGCGCTTCGGGAAGTCAAGACACCCCTTTTCCAAGGGACAAACACCCATACAGATCTCGTAATGATCGCACGATGCCTGACAGCGCTGTCTTTTTTCTTCAAAAACCTTTTGGATACGGCAAAACGCTTCCGCCTGCCTGAAATCTCCCGATCCTCTGAGATCGCCGATCATACTTTTCTCGGGCGCGTACGGACAAAAGGAAAGCCTCCCCCTTCGATCGACCGAAAGCGTTTTTCCCAAGCAGTCCGAAAATCTGCACTGATAAAGGACCTCACCAAAACGGCATAAATGCCGTAAATCCGCATCCAGAACCGTATTCTCCCGCTCGGCTTCAAACAGGATCGCCTTATGCTTGCGGTAATAGAC
>JAFVYN010000032.1 GCA_017508605.1 Clostridia bacterium | reverse complement strand
ATGTCGGGATTCTTCTTCTGCGGCATAATGCTCGAGCCGGTGGTGTACTCGCCGGAAAGCGAGACGAATCTGAATTCCCAGCTTGCCCAGAGGATCACTTCCTCCGAAAGCCTTGAAAGATGCATCATCAGAATGGCAAATGCCGACAGGATCTCAAGCGCGAAATCTCGGTCGGAAACGCCGTCAAGCGAGTTTTCCACCACCGCGTCAAAGCCGAGAAGCTCGGCTTCATAGCGGCGGTCGGTATCATAAGTCGTGCCCGCGAGCGCGCAGCAGCCGATGGGCGAGTGATTCATTCTGTTCTTGGCATCCTCAAGACGCAGGCAGTCACGCTTCAGCATATAGCAGTAAGCCAGCAGATGATGGCTGAATACAATGGGCTGAGCGCGCTGAAGATGGGTGTAGCCCGGCATGATGGCATCGCGGTTTGCTTCCGCCTGCAAAAGAAGGGCTTCGATCACCTTCTTGACAAGGGTGATCACCTCTTCGACCTCGCTTCGCAAATAGAGACGGAGATCGAGCGCGACCTGATCGTTACGGCTTCTCGCGGTGTGAAGCTTCTTGCCCACCTCACCGATCCGCTCGGTGAGAACGCTCTCAACGAACATGTGAATGTCCTCTGCCGTCATATCGAAGGCGAGCTTGCCCGATACCAGATCGTCGAGAATGCCCGAAAGACCGTCGATCAGACTGTCCGCCTCTTCTTTTGTGATGATCCCCTGCTTTGCGAGCATCGAGGCATGTGCCATACTGCCCGTGATATCCTCTTTGAACATACGGGAATCAAAGGAGATCGAAGAATTAAAATCGTCCGCAAGGGAGTTCGTGACGCCGTCCGTGACGCCTGCCCAAAGCTTTGCCATACTGTTTTTCCACCTTTATGTGCCGTTTTCTCTGAAAAACGGCGTGTTTTGTTATCCGAATAAAAAAGAGAAACAGCACCGAGCGAGTGATCCCCCGGTGCTTTTCATTTAGTTCTGTTTGTTCTTGGCATCTACCATAGCCTGAACCTTGATGGGAAGGCCGTAGAGATTGATAAAGCCTGCCGAATCCTTCTGATCGTAATCGCTTTCGCCGAAGGTTGCGATCTCTTCGCTGTACAGCGAGTAATCACTCCATACGCCCGCGTTGATCATGTTGCCCTTGTAGAGCTTCAGGCGAACCTTACCCGTAACGGGCTCCTGCGTCTTGTCGACGAATGCGGAAAGCGCCTCACGAAGGGGGGTGAACCACTGACCGTTATACACAAGCTCAGCAAAGGTAATGGAGAGCTTCTGTTTTTCGTGCATGGTCATCTTGTCAAGGCAGATGGATTCCAGCACCGAGTGAGCCTTATACAGGATCGTTCCGCCGGGCGTTTCATATACGCCGCGGCATTTCATACCGACAAGGCGGTTTTCCACAATGTCAAGAAGACCGATACCGTTTTCGCCGCCGATTTTATTGAGGGCGAGAATGATCTCCTTGGCGGACATGGTCTCGCCGTTCAGCGCGACGGGACAGCCCTTGACAAAGTCGATCTCAACGTAAGTAGGGGTATCGGGTGCCATCAGGGGAGACACGCCCATTTCAAGGAAGCCGGGCTTCTCGTAAAGAGGCTCGTTGCCGGTATCCTCAAGATCCATGCCCTCATGGGAAAGATGCCAGAGGTTCTTATCCTTCGAATAGTTGGTCTCGCGGTTGATCTTCAGAGGCACATTATGTGCTTCGGCATATTCGATCTCTTCCTCACGGCTCTTGATCGACCATTCACGCCAGGGCGCGATGATGGGCATATCGGGACAGAAATGCTTCAGCGTCAGCTCAAAGCGGACCTGGTCATTGCCCTTACCGGTACAGCCGTGGCAGATCGCGTCGGCATTTTCCTTGATGGCGATCTCAGCAAGGCCCTTGGCGATGCAGGGACGCGCGTGGCTCGTTCCGAGAAGATATTCTTCGTAAACAGCGCCCGCCTTCATGGTGGGGAT
>JAFVYN010000031.1 GCA_017508605.1 Clostridia bacterium | reverse complement strand
GGGGCGTTTTTGTTATCGGCAAGTTCGGGGTGATTGGGATGCATGGCGTGCGCATTGTCTGCCGAAAGCATGAAGGAATTGGCAAGGAAAGCTGCCTTTTGTTCGCTTGCCGAGAAAGCGGCGAGGATTCTATCAATCACAAGCGTAAGAAAATCTGAAGCTGCGCCTTGCTTGGTTTGGCTTCCTGTTTCTTCATTGTCAAACACGGCAAACATCGGAACAGCCGAGGTGGGCTTGGCATCCAAAAAGCCGAACAGGGAAGTGAAAGCGCATTCGAGATTATCAATACGGGGCGAGAGGAAAAAGGCTTCGTCTGCGCCGACCACACTGCCTTTTTGGCGGCAGTAGAGGAAAAGATCATGACCGATGATTCTGTCAGCTTCGATGCCAGATTCTTTTGCGACAAGATCCACCACTTTGGTGTGAGAGCTGATATCAGCCATCAAAGGCACCATATCGGTTTTGGCGTTGTAGTTGTATCCGTTATTGGTGTTGCTCATATGAATGGCAACGTTGGGGATCACAAGCAAATCACGGTCGATATTGACAAGACGCATTTCAATGCCGTCTTCGGTTTCTACGGCGATTCTGCCCGCAAGAGAAAGGGGGCGGTCGAACCAAGAGGGCATGATCATGCCGCCATAACGTTCGGTATTAAGACGCACATACTGTCCCACCGTTTCAAGCTCGGCGTTGGGCTTGACCTTGAAACAAGGAGAGTCGCTGTGAGAGGCGCAGATCATGAGTCCCGTGGGTGCAGACTCGGGCAGGGTAAAAGCGATGATAGATGAATTGTTACGGGTAATGAAGTATTTTCCGCCCTTGGTCAGCGCTTCGACAGAAGATTCATCAAGACGGGAAAAACCGTTTTGCAGAAGAATCTCTTCTGCGGTGGCTACCGCGTGGAATGCTGTGGGGCTGTGATCAATACAGTCGATCAGCTTGCGAAGATTTTCGTTTGACATAAGGGAACACATCCTTTACAGAGTTCATAGAAGAAAAAGCAGCTTTCGATGAGAAAGCTGCTTTTTGATTGTTTATTCTTCGTCGCAGTTTTCGCAATCGCAATCGCATTCGCTGCAGTCGCAGATTTCAAGGTCGAGTTCGATCGACTCACCGCACTTGGGGCATTCGATGCTGTCGAGGTCGAGCATATCTTCGCTGATGCAGAACTTCTTTCCGCAAGCTTCGCATTCAAGCTCATAGAACTCTTCGTCGTCATCGTAATCGTCATCGTCATCGTCGAAATCGTCTTCGTCTTCATCATAGCCGAAAACTTCTTCTTCAATGTCGCCAAGGTCCTGATCCACTTCTTCGATATATTCGCTGAGATACTGCGTATCTTCTTCAACAGCGTGCAGGGAATCGGCAATGCCTTCGAGGGCATCTACGATTGCCACGAGAAGCTTCTTTTCAGGGGTGTCTGCTTCAAAATTCATGCCGTCCATCAAGCCTTTGATGTAAGCAACTTTCTTTGCGTTATCCATAGTTTCAACCTATTCTCCGCCGAATAAAATTTGGTTGCGGTCAAAATCGGCGGTTTGTGACCGTAACGGAAAAAATTATGCTCTCGAGAGATATTCGCCGGTTCTGGTATCGATCTTCAAAACATCGCCGATGTTGATGAAGAGCGGAACCTTGATGGTGGCACCGGTTTCAAGTGTTGCGGGCTTAAGAGCACCTTGGGCTGTGTTACCAGCAAAACCGGGTTCGGTTTCGGTAACGGTGAGTTCAACGAACATGGGAGGTTCGATCGAGAAAGCCTTGCCCTTATAGGAAAGAACCTTAACGAGCATTTCTTCCTTTACAAACTTGAACGCATCGCCGAGAAGGTCAGCGCCGATGGGTTCCTGTTCGTAGGTTTCCATATCCATGAAATAATAAAGATCGCCATCGTTGTAAAGATACTGCATTTCGCGTCTTTCAATGTAAGCGTTTTCAAACTTGTCTGTGGGAGAGAAGGTTGTTTCGGTAACGCCTCCAGTGATTACGTTGCGAAGCTTGGTTCTGACAAATGCTGCTCCTTTACCGGGTTTAACATGCTGGAACTCAATGACCTGATAGACCTTTCCGTCCATTTCAAAAGTAACGCCGTTTCTAAAATCGCCAGCTACTACCATAGTGTGTGTCCTCCGAATTTATATAAAGTATTATTTTAATATCCGACCTATTATACTACAACAGGAAAAGATTTTCAATAGATTTAATATTTTGTTTACAATTCAATCAAATTTTTCGGGCATTTTGTGATGTCTTCGACAGAACCGTCGCGGAAAACCACCATATCTTCGATTCTGACACCGTATTTGCCCTCAATATAGATACCGGGCTCTACGGTGATAACGTGTCCGATCTCAAAAGGCTTGATGCCTGCTGCGGAATTTGAAGGAGCCTCATGGATATCCATACCGACACCGTGACCAAGACCGTGACCGAAGCAGCCTTCATATCCTGCGCCGTAAATGATGTCTCTTGCAACCTTATCGGTCTCTTTTCCTGTAACACCGACCGCCAGCTTTTCAATAGCCGCAAGCTGTGCCGTAAGCACGGTATTATAGATCTTCTTCATTTCGTCGTCAGCCTTACCGAGAACAACGGTTCTTGTCATATCTGAACAATATCCCTCATAGAGTGCGCCAAAATCCATTGTAAAAAAGCCTTTTTCAAGCTTTACGTTACGCGGTACACCGTGAGGAAGCGATGATGCGCTGCCCGAAACCGCAATAGTATCAAAACTCTTATCCTCAGCACCGTGTGAGCGCATATAAAATTCAAGCTCCAAAGCTACGTCGATCTCTGTCTTATCGGGAG
>JAFVYN010000030.1 GCA_017508605.1 Clostridia bacterium | reverse complement strand
ATCGCCTTTCGCTCAGCGCACGATCCAGCAGCTCAAACAGCCCGTATCGCGCAGCGATATAGCCCGCGCCTAGGCCGGTTACGCCGTCGAGCATGTACTGCGCCGCGGTTCCCGCATGCGCATCAAGCCCCGGCAGCGCGCTGACATCTTCCTTGACAGTGCTTGATACCTTGCCCGGCGCATACTTTGGTAAGACCCGTACCGTTTCTATGAAAACGGCATGGAGCAGTAACGTCGAATCCACCCTTGACCAGGAGCTTTCCACCTCCTTTAAGCTGGGCGCAACCTTCTTGGCTCCCAAGAAGTCGGCGGCGATCTTTGAAGATGACGGCGGTTACCGTGTGTTTGATAAAACGCTCTACGAAAGCTATGTGGAGCAGTATGACGCAGAAAAGCGCGAGGAAATCACTGCGCTTTATACCAAAGAACGCTATCAAACTTACTACGATAATTATGCTTCGAGCAGCAAAGAAGAGTTTGAAAAGGATAATTTGAGCGCCGAAGAGATTGCGAAAAAGTGCGATGAGTATGCGAAGGAACGCGTGCAAGAAGATGTTGAAAGCTTCATGAGAGACTATCTTGAATATGCCGAATCGAACGCGTCGGCACTGATGACACTCACGCACGGCGCGTGGTCGTATGCCATGAGCGAAGCGGTAAATCTCTATCTGCTTGCCTGCGGTTCAACCGCATTTGCGTCCAAAGAGGCCATTGAAAATGCAGCATATTCCAACCGCGATACGCTCTATTCTGCCATTTATCTCTTTGGTAAAAACGTGCTTCCTTACGATATTGATATCATCAAAATTGAAACCCCGTCCTCTCTTGCCATCGATGATAGTGCGGCAAACAGATGGACAATCTTCCTTTCCGGCATTCTGCCGTTGGTTTTGGTGGGTACAGGCACAGTTGTCGTGATCAGACGACGTAAGCACAACTGATCTTTCACTCCTTCAAAACCGGATAATAAGAAAGGTACGATCTAACGATATGAATTTTCTCAAAAATAAAAAATTCCAATACGGCTCGGTGGCTGTGCTTCTGACGGCACTCATCCTTGCCGTGGTTCTGGTGACGAATATTCTCGTTACCATGTTCTCCGATCACTTCGGATGGTATGCCGACACATCTTCTTCGGGTCTGTTCGATTTTTCCGATACATCGATCTCGCTGCTTGACAAGATCGACAAAGAGAACAACAAAATTCACATTTATTATTTTTCCGACAAGAATTCCCTTGAGCAAACACCCTACGGTAACTATGTTCTGACGCTGACAAACGATCTTGCTACCCGTTATGCCGATGATGAATTTGTAACGGTACACTACATTGACGATGTCAATAAGGATATTTTTGAGATCGGTGCGATTTTTGGCAATAAATATGCCGCGGAGCTTGAAAGGTTATACAGCAATCATGAAATTTCAAACGGTACCATGGTGATCCGCAACGATACCAAGGAAACCGACCTGGACGGCAGTTTTGTTCCTGACAGCGAAGATTATCGCGTGGATGTTTTTTCCATCACCGATATGTATTCCGAAACGAACGCTTCCTTTATTGGCGACTATATGTTGACCTCACGCATTCTCGGTATCTGCCAGTTAACACCCACCGTGTATATGATGACAGGACACGATGAAATGACAGTTGACGAGGACGGCACATACGGAAATGCCGAATATCTTGTGGATCTGTTCGATTCCTGCGGTTACGAAGTGAAAAAGCTGTATCTTTCGCAGGCGGATTTTGCGACAGGCCGTGTGGATGGTTCGGTTGCTGTGATCTTTGCGCCCCGTATTGACTACACCAAGGAAGAAATTGAAAAGCTTTCCCGCTTTGTGGAAAAGGGTGGACATCTGATGATGTTTGCCGACAGCGTTTACCGCAAGCTTGACAATCTGACAGAATTTCTCTCGCGTTACGGTATTACCATCGAACAGGATAAATTCAAGGGTGATCTTTCCTCCTCGCTTTCGCTTGGCGATTACCAATTTATTTGTGAGAGTAACACGAAGCACGACGTGATGAAAAGAATCACCGCCACAACGAAAATTGTGGTGAGCGACGCGCGTGTGCTTGAAATCAATGCGGAAAAGGGTGCTGCAGCCATTCTGTTGCCGCCCGATTCGGCAAGTCTCAACAGCAGCGGAAAAGCACCGAAAAACAATGAGGTCGTTGCGGCGTATTCTGCCGCTGAAAGCCGAGGAAGCGTGTTTGTTTCCGGCTCGGCATCGCTTGCTTCATCTTTGATCTATATGCCTTCCTACACCAACCGCGATCTTCTGCT
>JAFVYN010000029.1 GCA_017508605.1 Clostridia bacterium | reverse complement strand
GTGTATAGGGTTATTCGTTGGCGGTCAGAATGGCGATTTCGTCATCCGACAGGTAACGCCATTCTCCCTCGGCAAGCGTCGGGTCGAGCGAAAGCCCGCCGAAGCTTACGCGCTTGAGATACGTGATCTTGTTGCCTCTTTGTAAGAACATGCGTTTGATCTGGTGATACTTTCCCTCGGTCAGCGTGACGGTACCCGAAAGCCCGCCCTTGTCCGGAGAGAGAACGGCGCTTTTTAAAGGCTCGCCGTCAAGCTTCATGCCTTCCCGAAAGGCGGAAACATCGCTTTCGTCGAGCCGTGCCTCGCAACGGAAAAAGTAAACCTTTTTCGCGTGATGTCGGGGTGATAAAAGACGGTGCGAAAGCACGCCGTCATTCATCAGGATCATCAGTCCTACCGTATCACGATCGAGTCGCCCACAGGGAAAAAGCCCCATGCGCTGCAGCTGCTCGGGGAGCAGGGATGTGACGACGGGGAGATTACCGTCCTCGGTCGCGCTGATGTAGCCCGCGGGCTTGTTCAGCATGACGTAGGTGAATTTTCGGTAACAAACGCGCTCGCCGCGAAGCGTAACCGCATCGGCATCGGGATCTACGTGACGGGCAGGATCCTTCACGACATTGCCGTTGACCGTGATCATACCTGCGCGTGCTGCCGCTTGCGTTTCTTTGCGCGATAAAATTCCAAGCTCCGAAAAAAATTTGTCCAGTCGCATATGTGCTTCCTTACGTTTTAGCATACACTGTATTTTATCACGAAAAGCAAGGCTTGTCAATCGGTTTTTACAGATTCATGTGTGTTTTTTGTATTTGACAAAATATCTTGGATGAAAAAAGTATGGGAAAATATCCTAAAAGGTCTTTTCTTTTTGGAAAGGGTGTGTTATACTAATAACATAGTGCTTATAAACTCGTTATGGAAGGAATTAAAATGGAAAACCGTTATTTGAGCCTGCTTTACCCGAGCGAGGAAAAGGCAACGCTGTACGCCGCAGCCGCCATCCGTCCGCATATATCCGATACGGTGTGCGACGAGCTTGGTCTTACCGAGCTTTTTTCGCTGAAAAACAGTATGCTTTCGGAATATTTCACGAGCGATGCCGAGGTGATCCGTTACCGTCAGTCGGTCATTGCCGATATGCTGGAAACGCCGGAGATCGGCGAGACCTTGAATCGCGTTCTGCCCATTCTTTTCGATATTCTTGAGATACGGAGTCTCGATACGCAAAACAACAGTACGGGCGAGTCCTATCTTTACAGCATTACCGAGATCGAGCTTTACACATCAGTTCTCGCTATCATGAAGGAGACCTTGCTTCCGCTGAAGGATTCTCTCACGGGCAGAGCCTTCAAAAGACTCTGCGAGGTAGTAGAGACTCTCACGGAAAGCGAATACTACAAAAACATAAACAAGCAGCTTGAGGAGCTTACTTCCCGTGTACGCGAGGTTAAGAGCGTAACAATCGGTGTCAATCTTGACTCAAGGTTGAAGGCTGAATCCGCAGGTGTTCTCTCAGTAAATAACGACAAGTTCAAGTCGGGGCAGCTTATCGACAAGATACTCCGTCTTGACTTCAAGTCAGACGAAATGACCTGTATCGCGCCCCTTACTCCCTTTAGAAACGATCAATCGGAGAATCAGCAGCTTGCACTCACCTATGCGCTGAGCTCT
>JAFVYN010000028.1 GCA_017508605.1 Clostridia bacterium | reverse complement strand
GCATCCGTCGGGGGTGTTGTGTCAGGTGAGGGAAGAGAGGAGTTTTTTAGCCATGTCGCGTCGTGTGGCGAAGGTAGGGACTTGGGGACACTGTTCTGCGAGATTTTTCCAGATTGCATAAGCTTCTTGCGCGTGTGAGATAGCGGAATCAAGTTTAGGAAAATCTTCAAAAAACAATGAAAGATTCCAGTGACTCATGGCAAGATTATCATAAGCTTGGATTGTGCAGGTTTCTTTGGCAATGGCTTCACTAATGGCGAGAAATTCTAAATGGTATTTGAGAGCTGAAGTGAAATCATCGTTTACTTCAGCAATAACGCCAAGTCTATAGTAAACAAAAGAAAGATTTTGTCTTGCTTCAATCGAGCTGGTTTCTTTCACAATAGCTTCGCTGATAGCAAGGGATTTTGAAAAGTACTCGAAAGATAAGGCAAGATCATCGTTTATGAAGGCAATATCGCCGAGGTTGTAGTAACTCGCTGCCAAATCCTGTCTAGCTTGAATGTTTCTGGTTTCGTTTGCGATAGGTTCGCGAAGAGCGAGGGATTTTGAATAGTATTCGAGAGCCAAGACAAAATCTTCGCTTGCGAAGGCAATCTTGCCAAGATTATCATAACTGGTGGCAAGATATAGTCTCGCAAGGACTGTTCCGGTTTCGTTTGCGATAGCTTCGCGGAGGGCAAGGGATTTTGAATGGTATTCGAGAGCTAAGGCGGGATCACCTTTCTCTAGTGCAATACTGCCGAGGTTGTCGTAATTGATAGCAAGATCCCATTTTGCCTCAAGTGTGCCACTAAATTTTGCAAGTTTGCTTCCTATATTTGCAAGTTTGCCGCTAAACTTTGCAAGGGCTTCGCGGACAGCAAGGGGTTTTGAATAGTATTCAAAAGCTAAGGAAATATCGCCATTTTTTTGAGCAATATTGCCGAGGCTATCGTAGCAGATGGACCTATACTGTATCAGCCGTTGCCAGTTCAAAATATGAATAAGTCGCCCTCCGTTTATTTCGGTGAGCATGGTTTGGTAAGTGCTTTCTGCTTCGGTAAGTTTGCCGAGGGCTTGGTAATCGTCGCCGAGACACCATATAGCATTGAGATAGGATGTAGCGTCATCTTTATGGTCGGACTTATTATAGCCATTTCGGTACACTTCCACCAGCTTTTCTTGCCAATGGATCGCCGTTTCGTAGTTTCTTTCAACACCTTCGCCGGTTTTGTACATGGTGACAAGCTTTTGGATAGCTTGAGGAACGTTCGATTCAGCGGCGAAGGTGAGCATGGAGAGGGCGCGGGCGGGATTTTTCTCGACGTCGATGCCCGAGAGGTACGCAAGGCCGATGAAGAAATTGTGGCGGGGGTCGGTATCGTTGTCGCGGAGGACGATGCCGTCAAGGGCGTTTGTGAGAGCGTCTGCGAGAGACTTGGTATTATGGGCGTCGACGGTCGGGGGGATCTCGGGGTAGTGGCTTTCAAGAGATTTGCGGTCGGTGGGGAGGACTTCGGCGGGAATGATCGTTTTGCCCGCATTCTTTGCCATCGGGTATTCGGTGGTCATGACGTAATTTTTCTCGTTGACGAGATTCGGCGTGACGGCGAGGGCAAAAAGCTTGCTTTTTTCGAGGGCGGCGGCGATGGTATTATTGAAGTTTTCGCCGGGGATGAGGAATTCATCGTACCAGATGGCGACATCACGGCAGAAATCGTTTTCGTGGATGAGGCGCATCAGCTCCTGGGCATAGGCGCGGTCTTTCTTGCGGTAGGAGAGGAAGATGTAGGCGTCGAAGGCGTTGCGGATCTTTTCGGCAAGCTCGTCCCCAACGAGGATCGAGGTGAGGAAATTTTTGAACTTTTCCTCGTAGGAGATGGCGGTGCTGTCGCAGGAATTGGGGTCGAGAAACTGGATGTCACCGCAGATCTTGTTGAAATCGTCAACAAGCCCCGGTTCCTGCATGAGAGGAAGAACGGGGATGTGGTTTTGCTGTGAGAAGGGAAATTCAATATCGCGCGCGGCAGAGGGGGTGGTGAGGAATTTCTTGGTAATGGGGATGACGATGAGGTTCATTTCGGCGAGGTCACGGAGGTGCGCTTCCTCATCGGTGATGGGTTGGGTGTGATAAAAGACGGCACAGTTGACCTCGCGGAGGATCTCATCGGAAATGGCTTCAAAGAGGTGAAAATCCTCGGGATGGCAGGCGAAATAGACCTTTGATTTGCCCTGGGGCGAGGAATTACCGCGGGTTTTGTAGGAAAATGATGACATAGACGTCTCCTTTTTTATTTTTTTTATTTTTTTGAGGGATTCGATGCTGTCAGATCCGTGGTGTCAATCATCGATAACGATACAGTTTACCTTGCCCGAATGGGCGGTGCATCCGTCGAGGGCGATGATGCCGTCGGCATAGAAGGGGTCGAAGATGGCATTGCTTCCGAATTCACTGCCGTTTTTGTGAATGACGGCATGGCCGTAGGAGGTGTGAAAATGCCCCGTGACCACGGTCTTGCCCGCCACACGGTTGCCATGCTCACAGACAGCCTTCATGCCGTTGATCCAACGTGCCCTTCGCCATGCGGCTTCGTCCGCCTCGCGCCAGTTTTCAAGAAGCTTGTATCTGCCGTAGGTCTCTTCCGAGGGCAGAAAGCCGTGGGTGAAGATATAATGGGGCGTTTCGAAATAGTCGATGGCGTGGGGGATGATGGTTTTGACAAAGGGGGTATGCTTGGCGGCATAGAGAAAGGCGCCCGTCATCGAAAGCGCGTCCTTTTTGGAAAAGCCCGTGAGCTGAAGGGCGGTATCAAAGGTGCCGTTGCGTGCGTGGTGGCTCATGCCGTACATGATGTCGAAGCGGATCTCGTAATAATCCTCAAGCATGTCGAGAAAAAGATCCTCGTGATTGCCCTTGATGAGGATCAGGCGCCCCTCCTCCATGAGGGAGAGCAGAAATGCCTGCATTTTTTCGGCTTCCTTGCCCCGATCGAGGCAGTCCCCGATGAGGATCAGGCGGTGTTCTTCGGTGCAGGTGAAAAAGCCCGCTTCTGTCAGCGCTTTGATCAGCTCCGAAGTAAAGGCGTGGACGTCGGTCACAACAAAATATCGCATAGGAGCCTCCTTTGTTCTACTACAAAAAGTATATCACAGATACACAAGCATGTCAATAGCTATCATTTTGATTTTTTAAAAAATTTTTTTAGGAAAATGTGTAACCTTTTTCCATCTGAAGCGTTTTATTAGTGAAAGCTTTCAGAAACAAACCCAAACGTAAAACGAAAGGTGGATTGACAAATATGAAAAAAACAGGTATACTGATGGTAGCTTTGCTGATCGCCGCCTCGCTTTTCACGGGGTGTGGTGTGGCAGGTGCCGTAGCAACGGAATTCTCAGAAAATCAGGGCGGATCAGTGCCGCCGCGCATGATGACTGTCACCGAAGGCAGTGCGTCCGAAACGCTGCCCGCGGAGAACGGTACGCTTCTTTCGGTCGATGCCGAGGTGATCGCGCTTCGTGATGCCGGACTTTCAGCCGAAGAGGTTTCTTTCCTCAGAGTCAGGGAAGAATACGAGAAGGGTACGTGCCGCTATGAGGTCGAGCTTTCGACCGCGCTGTGGCAGTATGAATACGAGATCCTTGCCGAAAGCGGCAGGATCCTTGAAAAATCAGCCGAACGAAAGCTTCCCCCGTCGGCTTCGGGCGGCGGGCCGATTGCAAAGGAATCGGCGCTGTCCGCGGTGCTTTCGCACGCGGGGATTGACAGAAGCGAGGTCACCTCGCTGTTTATCGAGCTTGATCGGGACAAGAGATCAACCTGCTATGAGATCGAATTTCGTGTCGGCGGCGATCGGTATGAATATGAGACCGATGCCATGACGGGCGAGATCCTCGAATACGAGATCAAGTACAAGGCATAAGATAAATTAACCGAAAGGAGGGCGCTATATGACGCCGGAGCTTCTGAATACGCTGTTTCAAGAGCATTATCACGGCGCTCTGTTTTACGCGCTCTCCCTGACGGGCGAGAAGCAGAGTGCGGAGGATCTTGTGCAAAACGCTTTTTATAAAGCGCTCACGAAGGCGAGAAATGAAGAGGAGCAGTTCAAAAGCTGGCTCTTTCAGGTGATACGCAACGAATTTCTTTCTGCCAAACGGCGGCTTCGCTTTCACGCCGAGATGCCTGAGCAGATGCGGGATGACGGCGAGGAGCTGATGGAACGTATTCTGCAAAACGAAGAATATATGGCGCTCTACCGCGCGATCTCGCTTTTGCCAAAGGAACAAAAGGAGCTTGTGACGCTCTTTTACTTCGAAGAGCTTCCGATACGATCCATCGCCGCCATTGTGAAAAAGAGCGAGAGCTACGTCAAGACCTGTCTTTTTCGCGCGCGGGAAAGACTGAAACTGCTTCTGCAGGAAGAATGAGGGAGGACAGTATGAATTTTGAAGAACTGTACGAAAAATATCAGAATAAGACCGCAACCGAAGAAGAGATCGCTTACGTAGAAGGCGAGATCGCCAAGGCAAGACGGCTTTCCGCCATCCTGGATGAACAGGATCAGCGCCGCGCGATCAAGCCCGCCGACGAGGAAACGACCGAGCGCTCGGTCAGACGGTTTTTGAAAAAGACCCGTATCCGCATCGCTCTGACGGCGGCGCTTGCCCTTGTTCTTCTGGCGGCGCTTCTCTTTGGCGGGGTGTATACCTACGCGCTGATCGGCGCGACAAATCGGTCGCGTCTTTCCCGCGACGAGGCTGCCGCGCTTTGCTGTGAGCTGCTTGTCGAGAAGGGCTATGCCGACAGTACCGACGGCATGCGTGTGGAAGTCGAGCGTGACCTTGCGCTCCACCACGGTCTCTCGCGTGCCTATTTTGAATATGACGTCGAGATCAGTCATAAGGGCAGAGAATACGAATTCTACGTCGATGCCACGGGCAGTGAAGCCCGTCTTGTCGAGATCGACTGAAGCCGGACAGATGAGAAATGCTCCCCGAAAAGGGTTTCAGACACCCTTTTTCGGGGAGCTTTTGTGTTTTGATGAAATCTTTTTCTGTATTTTTTAAAAAAAGATTGCAAATTGCGTTATTTTCTGATATAATGAATCATGAACCGTGCCAAGATCCCGAAAACGATCACGCGGTATCCTTTCGAAAAACAAGGAGGGGGCTATGGGCATTCTCAGACATTATGACAGAGATGGATTCTACATGCACTATTCTTTTGACCGTGTTCCCGACGTCAATGATTTCTGGACGCATTTTCACGATCGCTACGAGGTGCTTTACGTTAAACAGGGCAGGGGCAGATTCATTTGCGAGGGGCGGATCTACCAGCTTACCGATGGCTTGGTCTTTCTTGTCAAGCGGGGCGAGGTACATAGGATCGAGATCGATGATACCTATCCCTATGAGCGTATGGCGTTCAATTTTGACAAGACGGCATTTCTGAGCGTCGACCGTACGGGGATGCTTTTTGAGCCGTTTGGCAAGGAAACGATCGTCTATACCGAGGACGGTGTCAGACAGGCGCTTGATAAGATCGCCGACATTCCCGCGTGTCTTGATCACGAGGCGTTTCGTGTGCGGGCGCTTTCCTTACTGATCCGGGCGCTTTCTGAGATCAGATTCTGCTGCGACCGTGAGGAAGAAGAGGATCACGGCAAGATCACGCATACTTCGGTGCGTATGGCGGTGAAATATATCCATGACAATCTGTTTTCCGAGATCACGCTTGATGCCGTAGCGAAGGCGGCGTTCATGAGCAAGAGTCATATCAGCCGTCTGTTCCGTGAGACCACGGGCAGAACGGTTTGCGAATACGTGACGGTCAAGCGGCTGATCGCCGCAAGACGCATGATCGAGCGGGGCGAGCATCCCACTGAGGTTGCCGCTGTCTGCGGCTTTCGACATTATTCGACATTCTGGCGCAGTTACCGTAAGGTCTTCGGTGTTTCCCCTACCGAGGAATGCGCCTTTGCCTCCGCGGGCGAGCCAATCGCATTCTGAGAAAAAAGCATAAGAAAAGCTGACCGAACGGGCGAAAAGCCCATTCGGTCAGCTTTTTGATTGGATACCGTGAGATACGACACGGTATGACGGGATATGACATGATACGGCAGAATCAGGTTTCCTTGCGATAGAAGGTGTTTCCGCCGATGAATTCACGGACGATGCTGGTGGGCGGGATCTCGTCGTCGATATCGGCTTCCCTGACGTAGTTTAAAAATTTGACCATACCGCGCACCTGGTCGTAGCAGTCCTCATGCGGTCCGATAGCTTCAAGGAGGGGATAGATATGTTTTTTGAGGACTGAAAGCTCGTACAGCGTGGAGGAGTTGAAGATAACATCGGCATGCTCCTGGAAGGGGAAGATCCATTGTTCCTCGCCGCGGCGCACCGATTCCCACATCGAAAGCGTTTTTTGTACCGAAGCGCCTCTTGTTTCAAAGTCTCTCACTGTGCGGCGCAGAAGACGGAGGCTGCTTGTGGCGATACGATTGTGATCGTCGAGATTCAAAGGTAAGAGAGGGCTGACATACATGCGGAAGATGAGGGAGGGATTCACATCCTCGGGAAGGAGCATGGGGTTGAGGCCGTGCAGTCCCTCAACGATGATGACAGAATCCCGACCGAGAGAAAGGGTCTTTCCGGTATATTCACGCCTTCCTTTTTTGAAATTGAAGCTCGGCAGCTCGACCTCGCCGCCCGTGAGAAGGGTGCGGAGCTGTGTTCGGAACAGCTCGGTATCAATGGTATTGATATGCTCGAGATCGACCGTTCCGTCGGGACCGGGCGCGATCTTGTCACGGTCGATATAATAATCGTCAAGGCTCATTAATATGGGCGTTTTTCCGTGTACGCGAAGCTGTGTGGCAAGGCGATTGGCTGATGTGGTCTTACCCGATGAGCTGGGACCCGCAAGAAGAACGACACGGGCGCCTCGGTCTGAGATCATATCGGAGATCTCGGCAAAGCGTTTTTCGTGCAGGGCTTCGTTGACCCTGACAAGCTCACGGATGCCGCCCTTTTCACAAAGCTCGTTGAGATCGGCAACGGTCTCGCAGTGCATCAGCTCGCCCCAGCGCGTGCCCTCGGCATACACGCCGAAGAAATTGGGCATTTCCCGATAGCTTGCTACCGTGTCGGGATCTTTTACATCGGGGAAGACGAAAATAAAGCCGTGCATGGCGGGGAGGATAGCATAGGAGCGAAGATATCCCGTCGAGGGAGCAAGCTCGCCGTAGAAATAGTCGGCATAGTCGCCGTTCTCGTAAATATCAAAGGTCTCATGCTCACGGTAGGAAAGGAGGCGCGCCTTATCGTATTGTGCCGTGTTTTCGAAATAGTTGATGGCTTCGGCAGTGGTGATCCTGCGGCGCTGAAGAAGAAAATCCTCCCTGACGATGGCATCGACCTCTTTTCTGAGGGCGTCGACCGAAAAATCTTCGGTACCCGTTACCTTGATGTAGACGCCCGAGCCGACTGTACAGTTCATTTTGGCGCGCGCCGTCGGATAAAGGCGGCGCAGGGCAAGAAAGAGAATGAACTGTGCTGTGCGAACGTAGCATTCTCTGCCTGCGTGATCGTGATAAGTAAGCAGCTTGATAACGCCCCCGCTGGCGGTGACGGCACGGCGGATGGACTCCCGCTCGTTGACATCCTTATGGCGTTCGGGGATATAATTGAGGGTAAAGACTCTGCCCGCAAGCTTGGCGGCGATGGGGTCGCTTGACAGATTGCCCGTGATCATGCCGAGGCGCTTGAGAAGGTCATATAAGGATTCATCGGTTTTAATTTCCACGATGGTGTTATTGATCATCAGTTTCATGATAGTCTCCTTTCAGATGAGAATTGTGCGATAATGCCAAAGTCCCGCTCTTGATGGGGACAAGCGAAAAGATCCCGAGGTTTTCAAGAGCCAGCGCAAGCTTTTGTCTTGCTTTCGGTGAGCGGTACGCTTTCACGGTGGCGTCAAGCTCAAGAGAAAGGGTGTCCTTCTCACGCTTGCCGACAAGCAGTGAGATCACGTGTCTTTCTTCGTAAACGAGATATGCCTCCCGCCCCGTTTCCGCGGGCGGTATGGGAAGCTTTTCGGCGGCAGCAATATGGCGAAGGGCTTCGTCATGGAGCGACACCTTGATGGGGTGAAGGGTTGCGGTCTTCTTTTTATCGCGCACGAGATGGTAGGTATTGATCACCGCGAGAACGGCGTTGAGCAAAACGACGGGATAGGTGACGGTCACGGCGGCATAGATCATGCTGACCACCGCTCCCGCGATGTTGAAGGCACGCAGTTTTTTGACTGAGGTCATCGTCATGGATAAAATGACAAGAGCTGTGCCGAAATACCCGAAGATTTCCCAAAATAGTGTCATAGGATCCTCCTGAAAAAGAAAATGGTTGCCTACTCGGAATGTCCGGGTAGTCAACCATTATCGGTGGTTTGTAGAAACGCTTGCCCCTATTGCAAGCTTATACCGCATGTATCTTTCAGCTTTGTGTATTATAGCAGATTTTTGGAGGATTGTCAAGAGGTTTTTGTGAAAAAAGCAGAGTGCGGTATCAGTCTGAGGCAGAATCGGGCGTAAGAGATGAGAGAAAGGGCTCAATGAGACGGTCGATGGCTTCAGGATCTGTGTCACGGTCGGCGAATTCTTTCAGAAAGGCTTCGATAAAGCGGTATTCGGTGTGGCGCAGGGTGAGGAGGGCTTTGAGTGAGGTGCTGTCCTCATAGCCGCCCGACATACGGATCGCCGCCTGCATACGGTTGGCTTTGTCGAGGATCGCCTGATCAAGCTTTTCAAGGGCATGAAAGAGCGCTTCAACCTTTTTGTCGCGGAACCTGAAGGGTCTCATGACCTCATTCACGTCCCATTCCCCGAGAAGGAGACCTTCCTTTTCGTAATGCGCCGCAAGGACGGTATGGGGCATGACACGGAGGGGCTTGGCGAGGCGGGATACCGTATCGGTGAGTCCGGTTTCGTAGCAGAAGTCGAGATTCTCCCTGACCTCGTCAAGGGTGGTCTCGGCGTCGAACATGATAAAGCCGACGTCGACCCTGATGCCCGCATCCTTGAGTTTTTGGAGGATGAAACGGTTTTCTTCCTTGGTGACACCCTTGCGGTAGCGCTTCAGCTGTGAGGCTGAGCCTGATTCGATCCCGAGGAAGAGAACGCCAACTCCCGCTTTTTTGGCAAGCGCCAGGCTTTCGTCGAGGGCATCACCGAAGCGCATAAGGGTATAGACGCTCGTACTGCCCCAGAAGGCGGTGTTTTTCGGGATTTTTCCCGCTTCCTTCAGCTCGAGAATGCCCGAAAAGAGGGCGGTGAAGTGCGAAAGTCCACCGAAGAAATCCTCATCGGTGAAGTAAAGGTTCTCAGCGCCCGCCGAGGCGAGCGTGACGATCTCGGAAAGCGTTTTTTCAAGAGGAAAAGCGCGCCAGCCCGCGCCGTATTTGTGGGCAACACTGCAAAAGGTACACTGATTCCAAGGACATCCGCGGCTGCCCTCGATCCGGATCAACCCGTTTCTCTCGAGGGTCGTTTCGAGTGTTCTGTGGCAGAGAGGTTCTGTCAGCGTTTCGATGGCGGCAGGGCGGATGGCGTGTACGGTTCTGACACCGTCTTTGACAAAGGCGACGCCCGGGACGGCGCTTTGGCTGAGGGCATCGCAGACGGCATCGTGCGTTGGCTCACGAAGAGCGGCTTCGAGAATCGCCGAGAGGCTGTTTTCTCCCTCACCGAGTGAGAGAATGAGATTGGGGAAGCTTTCAAGAAGCTCCTCGTAAAGGTAAGTCGCGATCACGCCGCCCACCACGGTGAGCGTATCGGAAAAGGTCTTGAGCAGATCCTTCAGCACCTCGCCCGAGGAGACCTTGGTCGAGATGAAGACAAGGTCATACGCCCCGGGATCGCGGGGCGAGAGATCGCCGAGCGTTCTGTACCAGAGATCAAAGCGTACTCTGTCGAGAAGCTTTTTGTCAAAGGATGCCATGACGGTGTCGATATTGATCGGCTCGTTGATCTCGTCACGGGTATATTCGAGGTCGATGACAAGCACCGATAAGGATGTTTTCATACCTCGTTCTCCTCTCTGATCTGCAAATGGCAGAGACAGAAGAGATGGTCGGAGAAATTATCGAGCTTTTCGGTCTTCACGGAAGAGATGCCGCGGGAGACAAGGCAGTAATCGAGCTTTCTGCCGCCGTCAAAGACCTCGCCCTCCATCAGTCCCGCAACGGTGGTCGCGCCCTCCAGGACATCACTGACGTAGGAAGAGAGCGCGGGCAGGATCGAGAAGAGGTTTTCGGTATTGAAATCGCCGATAATGACGAGGTTTTCGCCTTTGTGCGCTTTCGCACGGTTTTCGATCTCCCGAAAGGATTCGGGATAGTCCTCGGCTTTTGTGTCAAAGGGCGAAAAGCTGACGGCGTGTCCCGTCACCAGCGTGAGGGGGGTCTTGCCGAGCGTGAGCTTTGCGGTGATCAGCCCCTTGTCGAAGGACCAATAGACCTTACCCGAGCGGCTGAGCTTGGAAATGCCGGGATTGATGAAAGGGTGGTATTCGCAGTCGGTCAGCTCATAGCGTGAAAAGACCGCGATACCGATCCTGCCGTTCTGCATCAGAAAGGAGGGGTAGGTGTCGATGCCGTAAAAATAGGGCAGGGCGGTGTGCGAGCGGATGAACTCGGTGATCATGCTGTGATCGTTCTGCGTGATCGGGTATTCCTGCAGACAGACGATGTCGGCATGGCAGTCGTTGATCTTTCGCGCGATCTGTTCGACGGCACTGAAGACCGAGAACGAACGATCGTCCGAGGCGATCCCTTCTCTGACGTCCCATTTTGTGCCGACGCACTCGCTGACATTCCATGTGCCGATGATAAGCTCTTTCATACTGATAACTCCGTTTTTGTGAGATTGCTTTCATTATAGCACAAGGACTGAAAAAATGCAACAGCATTTTCGCGCCTTGTCCCAAAACCCGATAGAAAAGGCGTTTTTTTGAAGAGTCGGTGGAAAGCCACTTGACATTTTTTAAAATATGCTTTACAATACCGATATACGAGATCGAAAAGGGGTGAAGGTATGCTGCCGGGACGGAGCAAGCGCATCGGACTTTGCAATGAGACGATCGGTGATCTTGTGCAAAGCGTCATGAACGCGCGAAAGGAGATATCGCTTGAGGATATGGAAAAGCGTTATCTCAAGGAATATCCCGCCGACACCGTCAGGGTCGCGGCAGACAAATACGGGCTTGATATCGGCAAGGATCCCGCCTTTATCGCCTGGCCCGTCTTCCTCGGCACGGGCTTTGACGAGATCAATATCTGCGCCGTCAATTTCGGTGCGCAGACCCTCTTCAACCGTCACCGTGACGGCAGATTTCTGCACGACGGCAAGCATATTTATATAAACGCTGCTCTCAACACGCTCGTTGTGACATCGCTCTCGCGCGAGAAAAACGGTGCGAGAGTACGGTACTGGCCGACACATATCGACTTCACCAACAAGGTGGAATCGGGCACGGTCATTCAGGCGACCTTGGCGCTTTCCTCTTTGTTTAAATTCGGCTTTCTCAGAAGAGAGCCACTCATCAACACCCTGACACCGACTCTTTTACAGCTGATCAATCGGTTTCGCTTCGTGATCGAGGCGCTTCGCTGGATCCTCGATCTGGAACGGGTATACGGCGACTACGGTGTGGCTTGGTCCTATGCCGAGGACTGCAAGGAGGCGCAGAACGATAAACGGATCATAAGCGCCATTCTGCCCTCGCAGTTCTGCTACGAGACTCTGATGCGCTACTATCTCTTCTTTACCGAAAACGAGGACAACGAGACCATTGTGAAAACGCTCGATCCCACCCTGCTTTCGCATATGCGCCAGAGTCTTGAGGCGTTTGAGGAATGGGTCAAGCTTGAACAGCGTGCCGACGGCGGCTACCGCCGTAACAGCAATCAGACCGAATCCTCTTTTGCCTTTTCTCTTTGTGCCATGCCTGCCTACGCATATGATAAGGAAAAGGATCTTTCCCGTCTTGACCGTCTTATCCGTTATCTTTGCGAGCATCACCAAAAATTTTCCCAGCCCCTTAGCGAGGTGGTGGACGCGTATCAGTACAAATACGAGGCAAGCGAGTATTCGGGCTACGTGAACGATGCTTATGAGGTCTTTCCCGAATCCTTTTTCATTCTGAACAGCTGTAAGAATTTTGACAACGGCACAACCGACCTGCTTTCGCCTTATCGCAGACGGAGACTGAGAGTGGTCAATTATATCGCTTACGAGAAGCTTTTGAAACGCCTGACGGCGGTGGAGGTTGAGAACACGGGCAAGAATACCGTGATCACAGGGCGACAGGAAATGGCGGCGTACCGCTATCCGATCTACGCGCTCTATTATTCCAAAAAAAGCCTTGAAAAGCTGAGAGACAATGACCGTCTTCCCAAAAAGGAAAGAAAAAAATACATCGCGATGCCCCTGAATCTCAGTCCCAAGGTCATGGGGCTGTCGGTGATCCTGCTTCTTCTGGTGGCACTCTCCTACATGATCAGTGCGACCGACACCATTACCTCGATCGTGCTTGGTCTTGCTGCCTTCATCATGCCGATGATCGGCAATATGCTTCTCGGTGACCGTCACGGCAAATAATTTCGTTTTCACACGAAAGGAAACTGTATGATTCGTTGGTTCCATATCTTCGGACTGCATATCCCGTCTTATACCCTGATGCTGGTGTTCAGCATGGTCGCCTTTTTCTCGCTGTTTGTTTGGGCAAACCGAGCGCTGATGAAGGAAGACCGTGTGACCTTCAACCGCCAGCTTTTCGTCGCCTGCCTGTCGGTAGGGATGCTGGGAGCATCGGCATTTTTCTTCAATTCGCTCTTTCACTCGATTGAAGAGAAAAAATTAGTGCTTGGCGGCATCACCTGGCTTGGCGGTGTTGTGGGCGCGATCCCCTGTTTTCTCATTCTGACCCGTTTGCTGGTTCCCAAAAAACGCGGCTATGAACCCGAAATGCTCTCGGCTGTGATGCCCGGTCTTGCGCTCGGGCACGCCTTTGGCAGACTGGGCTGCTTTTTCGGGGGCTGCTGCTATGGGGCTGTCAGCTCTTCGCCCCTCACGGTGGTCTATCCCGCAAACAGTCCCGCCGCTGAGCTTTACCCCAATGCTGACGGTACGGGCAGTCTTCCGGTCTTACCCATTCCGCTGTTCGAGGCGGTGTTTGAAGTGATCATGTTTGTTGCCATGCTTTGCCTTCGCAAACGCGATAAGCAGCACGCCCTCTCGCTGTACTGTGTGGGCTACGGGATCTTCCGCTTCATTGCCGAGTTTTTCCGTGGGGACTCGCGCGGTTCGGTTGGCGGCTGGGTCACACCCTCACAGCTTCTCTCCCTTTTGCTCTTCACGTTCGGTGTTCTTTTGTTTCTTGAGCAGAAGGGGATCTTGTTCAAAGCGTTCCACGAAAGACGGCTCGCGCGCCGTGAGGCTTCGGACGCTCTTCCCATTACCCGACTTGACCGCGTGAATGATGCCGAGCTGCTTCGGGAGCTTCACGCGCTGTTTGAAGAGGGTATCATCACCGAGACCGAATATCTTGCCAAAAAGCAGGATATTCTCGACCGTATGTAGAAGGGGGCAAGTGAATGAAATTCGATCGTTTTTTGGCAAAGCTTTTTAAGGGCTCGACGGTGGCAGTGTTATGTGTTGTGATCGTCGCGCTTCTGCTCTTTACCGCCTGCACCTGCACCAAGGATGACGTATTTTTATGTATCTTCTGCGGCTGCCTGACGCCCGAGACCTGTATTGACTGCGGTAACGAATGCGTGGATGCCTGCGATGCGTCCTGTCAGGACTGCTTTGACTGTGTGGCTGACTGTGCGCGTTGCGGTTTTCGATGCGAAAACGATATGACCGCCGAGGAGAACGAGGCGCTGAGAGAATCCTGTATCGGCAAATGCACGGTATCGTGCTTTGATCGTATCAATGAATCGTGCGAGGAATGATCGGCGATAGCTCTGCTCTACTGTGCGACTGTTTCTTGTGTTTTTTCTGTGGCTGTATCATGCCCGAAAACACTCGCAAGATCCGCGATACTATCTCTATGTGTAACGGCATGGCATACTATTTTGATGGCTGTGATGAGAGTATGCCCGAATGACAGACAAGAACGGCGACTCCATCGACCGCGAGGATGTGGGCTGTCCCGAATGCCGGAACTATTTTGAATGCGAATAAAAATGACAGAGGCGAGCCTCTGTCATTTTTTTAGTTTTTGGTTTTCAGAAGGGGTTTTGCGAGCTTCTGGATCTTACCGACCTTTTCGCTGTCCTTGAAATGCTTGGAAAGGTGAACATTGATCGAGATCTTGGTCTTATACTGATCAATGATCGAAAATACGGTGTCGATCTCGCTCTCTGTCAAAGCAAGCTCGGTTTTGAGGGCGCTTCTGACCTCGCCCTTGAGTGTCGCCTCGTCCTTGACGGGCGGCTGCTTTTTTTGTTTTGGGGGCTTTGCCTTCGGCAGGGAAGCCTTGACGGGCTTTTTGACCGGTGTTTCGACGGGCGTTTCGACGGGTGTTTCGGCGGGCGTTTCGGCGGGCGTCTCGACGGGTGCTTCGGAGGGCGTCTCGACGGGCGTCTCGATCGGCATTTCGATCGGAGTCTCAGCCGTGGCTTCGACGGGTACTTCGATCGGAGTTTCATCGGGCGTCTCGATCGGGGTCTCGTCGGGGGTCTCGTCGCTTGCTTCGGTCGGGGTGGCAAGGAGGGGTGTTTCGGGAGCGGGCGCGATCTTCGGAAGAATGGGTGCCGCGGGAAGTGCCTCGGTCGGTGTCACCTCGGGTAGACTCTGACGGTGGGGGCGGATGCGTTCTTCACGGAAGATGCGGATGGTGGGATCGAACTGATGCCAGAAATAGACCAGAGCGGAAAAGCCGTGATCCTTCGAGAGGATGACGAAGGTCTCCTCGGGGTATTTGGCGATCAGGTAGCCGAGATAGGAGGAAAGCTGAAAGTCAAGAGCGTTTCTTCCTGTGGCTACCGCCGCATATTCGACCTTGGCGGTGCTTGAGAGGATCTCGCGGTGAAGATCAAAGGATAAGGAGTTGGCGTTTTTGGTGTAGAAGAAGATCACGGTATCTTCTTCACCGAGAGTGTGGAAGCCCTCAATGGTGCGGATGTTTTCGTAGTCAATGAGATAATAAGCCATATGGACGTCTCCTGTTTTCAGGCAGGGCTATGCCCGTGTCCTTCACGGTATTCACGGGGCGTCCTGCCCGTTTCTTTTTTGAAAAGCTTGGAGAAGTATTGCACGTCCAGAATGCCGCAGTGCGAGGCAACGGTCTGCACCTGAAGAGAAGTCGCCTTCAGAAGATAGCCCGCATATGCCATACGCTTTTTGCGTATATATTCCGAGAGGGTATTGCCGCTCTCCTTTTTGAAAACGGCGGAGAGATATCCCGGGCTGACGCAGAGCTTGTCAGAAAGGGTCTTCAGAGTCAGGACGGAGGAGAGATTGCTTTCGATAAACAGCATCGCTTCCCTGACCACACGGGAATACGCCTTGCAGGTATTCTGTCTCACGAGCTGGCAATAGGAAAGAAACATGTCCCGCATGAGAAGATGGCAGTCCGAGACACTGCGCAGCTTTTCGATCCTGTGGGCAAACTGTGAGGAGCTTCTGTCAAGGTGTAATGGGTGAACGCCGCCCTGTTCGGCAGCCTTTCTGAGAAGGGTATTCATGATGATGCAGTAGTTTTGCGCATTGCGGAGAGGGTCCTTGGAGCGTTTTTCAAAGTAGCGCCCCGAGAGAGTGGGGGTGAGAAGAGATTCCTTGTGGATCTGCCCGAGGGCTACGGCTTCGATCAGCTCGTTTTCGAAACGGTAGCGGCGTTCCATCGCCTTCATATTGACAAGGGTATCATCAAATGCCTCCCGATAGGCGACAGAGACGGGGTCTTTTCCCGAAAGCGTTTCTCTCGGCGCGACGTCAACGACGGCGAAGGATCGGCTTTTGAAGATCCTTTCGCAGAAGGTGTCGAGAGCAAGGAGCAAGGGATCGTTTCCCTTCATAACGGGGATCGCCGATAGGATCTCCTCAAGATAGCGCCGATTGTCCGAAGAAACGGAAAGCATAAGGGCGATCTTCGAGAGCGTTTCCTGGGTGACGGGCTGTGACAGAAACGGCCCGACAAAGAGCAGAGAATCGGTCTCGGGGAGGAGAAAATAACGGTAGCAAAGGGAAAAGGCATCCTGCTTTCGGTAAAGCGTGCGCGCGTCCGGTGTGCCGAGATATTGCCTGACAGTGATCTCATTTTGTCTGAGATCGGCGAAAAACAAGTCAAGCCCCGAAGGAATCAGCGCGGCGGCAGGTTCTGTCAGAACGACCCTTGTGACGGGAACGTGACATTTCTTGAAAATATCCATCATGAACGAAAGTTCATTCGTATAAGTCATACCGTCCGCCTTTCTTCCCGATTATGCTGAAAATGTGCAATATTTCCAACCTTTGTGCCAATTATATCATAGATTTTGCATAAATACAACAGTTTTTTTGAGGAAAAAATGAAAAAAATACAAAATAGCATAAAAAAATTACTCACGAAAAACCGCAAAATGATTTATACTTGTTATAGATACATGTCATCATGTGTCAAGACATCCGGTTAAAAAACAAGAAAGAGGAAAGTGACTATGAAAAAAGAAACACAGCTTGATGCCTCCGGAAAGCGCAAGTTCGGTATGCGCGACAAGATCGCGTATGCTGCCGGTGACTTCGGATGCAACATGAGCTTTGCTCTCAAGGGCACGGTTCAGACCTTCTGGCTCGTCTACATGATGCTGGAGACGGGACTTCTTTCCATTCTGCTTCTTCTCGTCCAGATCTGGGACGCCGTCAACGATCCGATGATCGGCTCTCTGATCGACGCTGACAAGAGAAGCTATAAGATGGGCAAATTCAAGACCTATATCTTCGTCGGTGCATGCGGCCTTCTTGCGGCAGGCGCACTCGTCTTTATTCCCGCACCCGGCGCGGCTGTCTGGCTGAAGGCAGTTCTTTTCGTCGTCGGCTACATCATCTGGGATGCTTGCTATACGGTAGCCAACGTTCCCTACGGTTCGATGCTGAACCTCGTTACCTCCGACAAGGTCGAGCAGGCAGAGCTTTCTACCTGGCGTTCGATCGGCTCGATGGTCGGCGGTATGATCCCCGGCATCATTCTCCCCATGCTCATCTGGCAGAAGGTCACCTGGGAAGGCAATCTTGACTTCCTCAGCCAGATCGTTCTTCCCGAAGGCGCAAACAAGGCGGAATTCGCTATCAATCCCGAAACCAATCTGCCCTATCAGATGGGTGATGCGGTTATCAGCCCCCTGACCGGTAAGCAGGTCGAGGTCCTTCTCGGCGAAAGAGTATTCTGGGCAGCGCTTATCATGGGCGTTCTCGGCTTTATTGCCTTCTTGTTCATGATCAAGAAGATCACGATCCGTGTTGATGAAAACTCCGTTAAGACCAATGAAGGCGGCGAAAAGGTCAACATCTTTAAATCCTTTGGTAAGTTTATGAGAAACCGTCCTGCTGTCGGCGCTACCGTTGCCGCCATGGGTATGTTCCTCGGCATGCAGTCTGCTACCACCGCAAGCACGATTATGTTTGCTACCCACTTCGGCAAGGCATCCCTTTCGGGTCTTGTTCAGGTCGTAGGCTTCTTGCCCATGTTTCTCTTCATCCCCTTTATCAAGAAGATCGTTGCCCGTTTTGGAAAGAAGGAAGCTTCGGTTCTCGGTACGCTTGTGTCGATCTTCGGCGGCATTATCATGATGATCTTTCCGATGATGCCCGATGCAGTCCAGCTTCCCGTTTACATGATCGGTCTTGTCTTCTTCGGCATCGGTATGGGCGTTTATACCTGCGTATCCTGGGCTATGATGGGTGACGCGATTGATTATAACGAATGGAAATTCGGTACCCGTGAGGAAGGTACGGTTTATTCGCTGCACTCCTTCTTCCGTAAGCTCGCGCAGGGCGTTGGTCCCTCCGTTGTTCTTCTCGTTATGGGTTGGCTCGGTTATGAAGCCAGCCGCGGTACGATCGGTCAGACTGAGGCAACCGCCAACAATATGTGCTGGCTTGTGGCAGGTCTTTACCTCTTCAGTGCCGTACTTCAGTTTATCGGTCTTGCACTCATTTACAACATTGACAAGAAGACGCTTGCTCAAATGAACGCTGAGCTGAAGGCTAAGCACGAGGCAGTAAACGAAACCACCTCCGCATAATTCCTGACATTCACGGCGTCTGACGGATTCACACTGTCAGACGCCTTTTCGCCAAAGTATCCCAAAGAAAAGAGAAAGGATCCCTTATGAGAACCATTGTAAGCCTGAATCAGGAGTGGCTCTTTGTCAAGAACACCACTGATCTTACCGTAACTGAAGGGAAGACGGTATCCCTTCCCCACACCTGGAACGCCGAAGACGGTCATGACGGCGGAAACGATTATTTCCGCGGCAGCTGTCTGTATCAGAAAACGCTGAAGAAAGCTTCTCTTCCCGAAGGTGACGCATATTATCTTGAATTCCGCGGCGCCAATTCCTCGGCTGATGTCTTTGTGGGCGGCAAAAAGCTCGCGCATCACGACGGCGGGTATTCGACCTGGCGTGTGAACATCACCGACGAGATCACCGATGAGACCGTGATCTCGGTGCTGGTTGACAACGCCGCCAACGAGACGGTCTATCCCCAGATGGCGGACTTCACCTTCTACGGCGGACTTTACCGCAACGTCAATCTGATTGCGGTCAGTCACTCGCATTTTGATCTGGATTATTACGGCGGTCCCGGTATCAAGGTAACGCCTGCTATCAAGGGAGATGACGCTGAGGTTGAGATCGAGGTCTTCCTCACCAATCCCAAGGATACGCAGTCGATCGTCTATACGATCTATGACAAAGAAGAAAACGCTATAGCGACGGTAACCTCGAAAGAGAGCAAGGTCACGCTTTCCATTCCGAACGTGCATCTCTGGAACGGCCGTCCCGATCCCTATCTGTACTGCTGTGAGGCAGAGCTTACCGAGGGCGAGACCGTTATTGATGCCGTATGCACCCGTTTTGGCTGCCGCACCTTCAAGATCGATCCCGACAACGGCTTTATTCTGAACGGCAAGGAATATCCCCTTCGCGGTGTATCCCGCCATCAGGACAGATTCGGTGTGGGTAACGCGCTTCTTCCCGAGCATCATGAAGAAGATATCGACCTCATCATGGAGGTCGGCGCGACCACCATCCGTCTTGCGCACTATCAGCACGATCAGTATTTTTACGATCTTTGCGATGAAAAGGGTCTTGTGATCTGGGCAGAGATCCCCTATATTTCGAAGCACATGCCCACCGGCCGCGAGAATACCGTGAGCCAGATGAAGGAGCTTGTTACCCAGAACTACAATCACCCTTCGATCGTGGTATGGGGTCTTTCGAACGAGATCTCGATCGGCGGATCGGATGACGATCTCCTGGAAAACCACCGCATTCTGAACGATATGGTCCATGAGATGGACAAGACCCGTCTTACCACCATTGCCGCCGTGTCG
>JAFVYN010000027.1 GCA_017508605.1 Clostridia bacterium | reverse complement strand
ATTCTCCTTTGCGGTTTTGCACGATGCAATCAACATAACTCTCAAAGAAGTACATTTTGAAGATAGTGTTTTGAAGGTCTGCTCATCGATATATTTTGTACGATAAAGCAATTCAAGCCAATATCCCGTTTCACTTGCTTCTTTGAGGGCAATTTCAAATTTCGATATAAAATCCTTTGTTCCCTGTGCATATTGTGCTTCGTGAATATTGGCTCCAATAGAGGTACCGCTTCTGCCGATTTGATTAGCAATGATAGTTTCGTGGTTTGCTTTTAGAAACCTAACGAGGTTTATAATATCAACCGAAAAGTCCATAGAAAGTTCGACGAGTATGTTTTCTTTCATAGTCGCACCTCCTTTTCCAATATTATATCATAAATTTATATTCTTGTCAAATGATGCATCGCCTACGGCGATATGATGTTTTTCGCTTTGCTCAAAATGATGTTGCTCGTTTCACTCGCAATGATGCGATGTTTGCCCAATGTGCCGTAAGGCACACATCATTCGCGCAGCGAACATCATTAGGCGAAGCCGTCATCATTTGCCGCAGGCAAACATCATTCAAAAAACGCACCTTTGTCTTGGTAGACAAAAGTGCGTTTTTTGTTGGCGCGCCCGGCAGGATTCGAACCTGCGACCTACCGGTTCGTAGCCGGGCACTCTATCCACTGAGCTACGGGCGCACACAATACGTTATTTCGTACTTGATAAGTATACTACAGTTTTCAGAGTTTGTCAAGCGGTTTTCAAAATATTTTTATAATTTTTTTATATATCCTCATGAAAAGGCTTCACTTCGTCTCGCTGTCGGGCTTAGCACGGCGTTGGGATAGCTTTTGTCTGATCAGGCGGATCAGGAAGAAGACCGCGGCAACCGATACCAGACTGAGAAGGGTGGCGATCACGAAATAGACCGTAAACGCGTTGACCTTACCCGTTTCGATATGATATTGCTCGGCGATCTCGGCGGCAAGGGGATTTTCGCTGACGTCAAGCAAGAGGCTTTCGCAGGAAGCAAAGCAGTCCACGCCGATCTTTTCGACCGATGCGGGGATCTTCAGCTTACCAAGGCGCAGGCATCCGTCAAAGACCTCAGCATCCAGCTCAAGAAGTCCCTCGGGCAGCGTAACGGTATCCAGCATGGCACAGCCCGAAAACGCACCCCGTCCGATCACCTTCAGGGTCGATGGCAGTACCACGGTCTCAAGCTTTTCGGCATTGGCGAAGGCATACTCCGCGATTGAGACCACGCCCACGGGAATTATGACCTTGACAAGCGAGCTTTCGTGTCCGCCAAAGGCGTGCGTCGCGATATATCTGACGGGATGACCGTCGAGCGTATCGGGAATCTCGAGCGTTTTGGGGTCTCCCGTATAGCCTTTGACCGTAGCATAGCCCTCGGCATCTACGGTATAATCAAATTCCGCGTCGAGCGTATCGGTAAAACGGAAAAAGAAAAGCCCGAAAACAAGAACTACGATTGCAAGCGCCACGGCAAAAATGAAGCGCACTTTTTTTTCTTCATGAGAGAGTTTCATGCTATCACCTTTATCAAAAGTTTGGCTTTATTATAGCAAGATTTTCACCTCTTGTAAAGTCTTTTTTGTAAACTTGTCAAAATCGGGGCATACTATCCCCAATACCAAACACAAGGAGACGAAATGCCACAGCTTTCCGAATCGTTTTATCTGCGGCAAAAGGCACTTGAGGAAGCCATCGGCTACGGCAAGGCATTTGACTGTCAGAAGCGCCCCATCAGGACTGCGGGGCTTACGGGATATCTTTATTTCTTCACAACACTATCTTCCGACGCTCTACTCAGTGATCTTGTGGTGCGTTATCAGTCGGCAGATCCCCCCAAGCCCCCGAAAAGTGCCGAGGAATTCCTTGCCGCCGTTGTTCCCTACGGCGCGGCAACGGTAGAGCGCGACCTCGTCGCCGCCTCCCGTCTGGTGCTGTCGGGCACCTCCCTGCTTCTGACCGACGCCTTTCCCGAAGCCATCATCACCGACACCCGCGGACTGCCCACACGATCAGCGGAAGAGCCTGACTGCGACCGTGTGCTGTACGGCTCACGCGACGGCTTCACCGAGCTTCTCAAGACCAACGTTGCCCTTCTGCGCCGCCGTGTGCGTTCCCGTGAGCTGACCGTGACGCTTTTTGAGATCGGCAGTGAAAGCCGCACCGATGTTGCCCTTGTTTACGACGCCGAGCGTGCCGACCCCGATTATGTCAGACGTGTTTCCGAGCGCCTCAGCTCAATTCGTGTGGAGTCCCTCACAGTGGGCGAGGAATCTCTTGCGGAATGCCTCATACCGCGGCGATGGTACGATCCCTTTCCGAAATTCCGCTATACTGAGCGCCCCGACACCGCCACAGCTACCCTGATGGAGGGAAATCTTCTGATTCTCTGCGACAATTCACCCCAGGTCATGCTGCTTCCCACCTCGATCTTTGATTTCCTTCAGGAAAGCGAGGACTATTATTTCCCCCCCATCATCGGCACCTATCAACGCTTCGTGCGTGCGTTGATCTTTATGATCACCCTGTTTTTTGCGCCACTCTGGTATATGCTCGTTACCCATCCCGATCTCATTCCCGAGTCCCTTGCCTTCATCCGTGTCGAAGATCGGGGCGCTTTACCCATCTTTTTTCAGATCCTCATCGTGGAGCTTTTACTCGACGGTCTGCGGCTTGCCTCCCTCAACACGCCTTCTACCCTTGGAAACTCGCTATCGGTTGTGGCAGGTCTTATCCTCGGAGATTTCGCGATCGACGTCGGGTGGTTCATTCCCGAGGTGCTTCTCTATATGGCATTCGTGTCGATCTCCAACTACTCCCAACCCTCCTTTGAGCTTGGCTATGCCTTCAAGTTCATGCGGATCTTTCTTCTCATCGCAGTCGGCTTTTTCGGGATCGCGGGCTTTATCGTAGGTACACTTCTCATTCTTCTCACCGTTGCCCTGAACAAGACCCTTGACGGCAGCCGTTCCTATCTCTATCCCCTGATTCCCTTCAATAAAAAAGCCCTTCTGCGCCACCTCTTCCGCTGCCGTCTGAAGCCGAAAAAATAAAAACCGATCGGAAAAATCCGATCGGTTTTCTTATCGGGTGGGATCAGTTCTGCTTGAACAGCATGAATTCGAAGATTCTCGCCGTACCGGCACCGCTGGCATCGGAGTTATACAGTCTGATCTTGATATAACGTGCGGACTGCTCACCGACGCTGACCGAAACGGTCGACGCGGTATTGCCCTTCTGATAGTCAAGCGCGGTATAGGTTTTACCGTCGGACGAGATGAGGATCTCCCATTCCTTGGTGTTGAAGGATTCATTCAGCGAGATACCCGCATTGACCAAGGTATAGGTGTCAAAGGTCTTGACAGCGCCAAGGTCGATGACGACCTCGTTCTGAAGACCCGTCAGCGTCTGGATCGACTTATTCGAAGCCGCCTGATAACGGGTGGTGAGATCGCCGTCAACAAGATTGGCAGCTACGTTCTTACCGGCGCCGTTCGAGGTGGCGGAGGCGATGGTCGAGCCAAGAGCGAGATTCGTGCCTTCGGTCACGGGATCTGCCAAAGGTGTATGCGTGGTAGCGGTGGGAAGGATCTTTTCCTTCATGGGATAGGTAAGATCGGGAACGTCATAGCAATTCTCGATGAGGAAGTTATCCTGATAGTCACGGAAGCCGATAAATTCCCAAGTACCTTCGTCAAGCTCCTTGACGTATTTCAGGCGGATGGCTTCCATGGTTTCGTAGCCGGTCCATTCCTTGATCCAGTTGTTGAAGACAGAGCCGACAACGTGAGGATCGTCGCTGACGGGGGAAAGACCGCTCTTCTGACGCATCTTTGCCTCGTAAACGATGTGGTCAATGAGACCGTGTTCATCGGGCGTGATCTTGCCGTCTTTATTCTTGTCGGTGGTAGGCCATACCCAGTCAAGATATGCCATGAACCAGTTGTGCTGTGCGTAGCCGTGCCAGTTGGGATTGTTACTGCCGTTGCCGTGGAAGTCGCGGATCTCGGGATCGTCGACGTCATAGATCTTGGCATACTTGGCATTATAGCCCCAATGGAAGAAACGGAATCTGCCGTAGTCAGCCATTGCCTCGGTAAACCAGCCCTTGTCATAGGAGATACCGTAACCGCCCTGAACGGCATGGGTGAATTCGTGCGCGAACAGACCGACGTCATCGGGGCTGGAGTTGGCAAACGCAACCGATACGCAGACACGGTCGCCCGCGTTGTATGCAACGCCGTCATAGTCAAGGTCAGCCTCGATGTAAAGAACGGTAGGCTCGCCGCCCATCGCCCAACGCTTATACGCGCGGGGATAGGAGTTATAAAGTACCTCAAAGCAGTTGTCGATATAGGACTTATCTCTGATCTTGTCCCAGTCGCCGATAAAGATGAACTGGAAGGGCAGATCGTACTTCGGGGCAGTGATATGTACGGGAACGGAAGCAAGAATGGGATAGCCGTTGGAATCGGCACAGATATTGATATAGAAGGTCTTGCCCTTGGCATAGGGAACGGTGCATTTTGCCGTGCCCGTATAAGTGCCGTCCTTACCCGTGACCGTAACGCCGTCCTGCTTGTAAGCGGCGGTGCTTTCCTTACCGCCCTCGGTCTGGGTTACCGTCATATAGAAATCGATCGGGATATTGGTGGTGAATTCAAACATGAGGTAGCTGCCTGCTTTAGCGGTGACCTCTTTCCAGGAGGACTGCACGCGGACGTTCATTTCCACGATCTTGACCGAAACGGTCTTGGCAGTCTCGTTCTTGGTGACGATCGCGCCGATCGAGGCAAGCTTACGGATCTCGGCATATTTCATGACCGTCTTGGTGCCGTCGGCCTCTTCCTTGTAATACTCACGGTCATAACCGGGAGTCTCAAGCTGGATCTTCTGATAGATATCCTGACCGCTGCCGAAGTGCGTGAAGGCGCCGGTATCCACACCGCCGTCAGGAACCCACTTGGTCTCGTCAAGAACTGCCGTATAGTTCTCGGTGGTCTCCAGCTTACCCGATGGCTCAGTGGTAACGGGAGGCTGTACCTGCGTGGTATCCGCAGTACCGTCTGTCGTTGTGGGAGCTGTTGTGGTCGTGCCGTCAAGCGTCGTTTGTGCGGGATCGCCGCAGGCAACGAGAATGAAAAGCACGAGAAGCACTAACAGAATGGCATATAATTTTTTCATATCTTGCTTCTCCTTTTTGTTGGGTTTGTCAGAATATTATAACATGGCAATCGGCAAAAAGCAAGAGCTTTTGCTTGTTTTTTATGAAATCTCGGCAAAAAAACATTCAAAAACTGCAGACTTTTCAAAAATCAACACTGTTCGGATTCCTTTTGGATTTTTCTGTATTTTGCCGCGATCGCCATCATATCCCCGAGCATTGCCTCACGCTTCGAGCTGTCTCGCAAAAGCGCGGAGGGGTGATAGACTGCCGTCATCAGAAAGCTTCCCTTTTCGACCCACTGCCCATGCTCTGAGGTAATGCGGTAATCCTCACGGATCAGGCGCATGGCGGCGATCCTGCCAAGACAAACGATGATCTTCGGTTTTAACAGCCGTATCTGCTCACGCAGATGCGTGATGCAGGCATCCTCCTCGCTCGGCTCGGGATCACGGTTGTTGGGTGGGCGGCATTTTAGGATATTGGCGATATACACCTCGTCCCGATCGATCCCGACCGCCTCAAGATAGCGATCGAGAAGCTGTCCCGCCTTGCCGACGAAGGGAATGCCCGAGAGATCCTCGTCCTTGCCGGGCGCCTCTCCGACAAACAGAAGTGTCGCTTTTTCGTTACCTGTTCCGAACACATTTTTCGTTTTTGTCTTGCCGAGCGGACAGGCAGAACAACTTTCGCATTTTGTCCTGAGTTCATCCCATGTCATAAATTTCGTCCTTTCTTTTTCAGCTTGAAAGAGAGTGTCTTGCGATTCCGCCATAGCAGAAAACGGCATCCTTTTGGCAAAGGAGCTTGCCCTTTTTCTCTGCCGTTTCGGATGTCAACACCCTGTCGGGGCATCCGAATTCGGCGGCAAGGTCGAAAAGCGTCGGCCCGTCTTGGGGTGTCGGAAAAGTTGCCCCGAGGCAGTAGTGCTCGTCACAGAAATAGGT
>JAFVYN010000026.1 GCA_017508605.1 Clostridia bacterium | reverse complement strand
TGTCTCATCCCCCTGACCTACCGTCTGCTTCTCGGGATCGCCCTGACGGGTAAACCGACTGAGAAGCATCTTATCTCGCGCTATTCTGCCAAAGAGCCAAGCCGCATTCCCTTTTTCGGCATTTTCTCCGACGGATTTTTCTGGCTTTGGTGCTTACCGACCCTGCTTCTCGCTCTTCTCCTGCCCGTCGGCGCGGGATACACCCCCATCCTGCATGCCGTATACGGCGATACCCTCCCCACAGGGGTGGTTGCCAAGTTGACGGCATCAGCCGTCCTTCCTCTGTATTTTCTGTTCACACTCACTGCGTACCGCAAGGCGGCAAGACGCTGTCTTGAATCGGAAGAAACCCCTCCCGCGCGCCGCAAACGTCAGAAAAACACCGTGCGCCATCTCATGACAGTCTTCTCTCTGATCGGCACGGCAGCGATCGGTCCCTTCGTGATCATGCTTGCCGTCACGCTCTGGAATTTTTTAGGCGCGTTTTTCCCGATCATTCTCGCGGTCATTCTCTTCCTCGCCTCGATCCGCTCACTTCGTGCTATCAGGATCCGAAGAGGCTTTCTGAAGGAGCTTCGCTCACGTGATGAAAACAAGCGCATCCGTCTTGGCGAGATCCCGCATCCGATCCTCTCGCTGTTTTCCGTAAGATACAGTCAGCCCTTTACCCTGCATGCCAACGGCAAGACCTACACCTGCCGCATGATCGCCTCGCTCAACCGAAAAAAGCACATCCATCTCCGTGATGACGGAACGGGATATTTCATAAGGCGCTTTCATCTGCCCCTCTTTATGCCCGTGGTCCGCTCCCGAAAGGGCGCCAGAGTGGTCGACGTCCGTGATCAGGGGGAGCTGTTTCATATCAAACAAGAGTTCCGCTACACCTTTGAGGGGGCTGACGGTCAAAAGCTTCTCATCGTTCTGCCCGTCCCTCAGGAGCTTCGCGCCATGCGGGGCGAAGACCTCGCTCTCCTGAATCCCGGCGATTCAATCGGCGGCTATAAGGTCTATAACGCCGCCACCTTTCTCTCACATCTCGATATGGGACTGTTCGATCGGTAAAAAAACAGCCCGCGTCTTCCTTTTGGGGAAAACGTGGGCTGTTTTCTGTATTTTGACGCTTCGTTACGGTTTCTCTATGATCGTTTCTTCCTCAATCAAGCGAATCAGCTCGCTGGGGCGCATTCGCAAAGCATCGGCAAGGCGAAAGAAGGTTTCAAGCGTTGGCTTTCTGACACCGCGTTCGATTGCTGACAGATGGGTTCTTCCGATATCAGCAAGACCGCTGACGACCTCCTGAGAAAGTCCGCGCTTTTCTCTCTCATTCTGAATGATTTTTCCTACGGTGACTGCATCTAACATCGACATCCCTCCTTCTTTTCTTTAGTATAAATCAAAAAGAAGATTATTTTGAACACATATGTTGACAATTGAACACAAATGTGTTAAAATACCGGAAAAGGAGGATGAGTTTATGGATATTATCGCACAAGGAAGCACCGCGTTGACCAAACCGCAGATGATCAGCTTCGTTCATGACGTGAAGGATCTTGAGGTCAGAGCGTTCACTCTGGAAAACACCGCTAAAGCTTTGCGCAAGGAAGCAGATCGGATTGAAAAGGAAGCCAATAACAAGCTACAGCCCAAGAGACAAGAATTAAAGAATATCAAGCTAAAACGAAACTGTTTGCAAAAAGAACGCAAGAATGCAACTTATAGGAGTTTCAGAAAAGAAAGAGCAGATGTATTATCTTGGCGGAAATTCCTTTTATCTTGCATTATTCCGATATGCTTATTGTTTTGGATTCCATATGCAATTCTCGAGTACACGACAACTCTTTCAAGAATAAAATACAACCGTTATATAAAAGACCTCGACAAAAAAATCGAAGAAGCCGTCAAGGCAGATAAACAGTATGAAAGCGCGGAATATATTCCCGCTAAAAAGAATCACTCGGCAGAGTTGGCAATGGCAAACGCCGCCCGCGCTCACGCCGATGAGCTTGAGAACAGCGCGGCGAAGCTTCACGAACAGCTTGACAAGCTGTACGCCCTCAACGTAGTACCGCCAAGCTATCGCAGACTTGTTTGTGTCGTGTTGATTGAGGAGATCTTCATCAATGACCAAGCGGATACCATGCGGGAAGCCACCCTGCTCTGCGACGCTAAGATCCGCCACGACGACGTAATGACCGCCTTCCGTGAGCTTGCCGAGACCATGCATGGCATTCGTTCCACTCTGGAATACATCAGCCGTGAGGTCTCAATGATGAGTCAGGACGTTTTTCAGATGGCGCAAACGCATAAGGATCTCCTTTCCGAGACTCAAAGCGCGCGTTATGCCGCTGAGGCAGTTCACCAAAGTGTGGAAAACCTCAACCGTTGGGAAGAGATCAAATATTTTCAGAATACGTAAAGAAAGCGGAGGAAAATCCTGTCTGACAAGGATTTCCCTCCGCTGTTTTTTGTTCTTTTTTCACCGAAGCCATTTCGGGTCGATCTTTTTATCCTTATAATAATATTCTCTGTCATGCTCGGAGATCTCGCGAATGACACGGCAGGGAGAGCCGTAGGCAACCACGCCCGACGGAATATCCCTCGTTACAAGACTGCCCGCGCCGATGACGGTATTGTCACCGACCGTCACGCCGGGCATGAGGATCGCGCCCGCGCCGATCCAACAGTTTCTGCCGATACGGACAGGCATATTGTACTGCGCCGCCCTCTCGCGAAGCTCGGGAAGAATGGGATGCGCCGCCGTTGCCACGATGACACCGGGTGCAAACATTGTATAGTCGCCCACGTAAATATCGGTATCGTCCACCAGCGTCAGATTGAAATTGGCGTAAACACATTTGCCGAAATGCACGTGCTTGCCGCCCCAGTTGGCGTGAAAGGGTGGCTCGATATAACAGCCCTCGCCGATCTCGGCAAACATTTCCTTGAGCATCTTTGTCCGCTTTGCCTGTTCGGTCGGTCTTGTCATGTTGAAATCGTAAAGCTTGTCAAGCCACAGAAGCTGTTCTTCGGCAAGCGCCTCGTTGTCGCAGGTGTAGATCTCACCGCTGTGCAAAAAATCAAATTCCGCCATGCTCTCTCCTTAAATGATATATTCGCCCGAATGTGCCGTCAGCTTGATGATCAGCTTCATATTATCGGGCTGAACCGCGGCATCGTGCGCCGCGCGGCATCGGACGAGCTTGTGACATTTATCGCATTTGTGAATGATGATATAGCCCTTTTTGGGATCGGTCACGGCGGCAACAGCACGGAGCAGACCAAGGCATTCGTTGGCGCGGTCGCCGGGATTGACGTCAATATGGATTGATGAAAGACAAAAGGGGCAGTGATTTCTCGAGCTTTTGCCGAGCGGCAACACTTCCTTGCCGCAATTCTGACAGATAAAGCCCGAATCGTTTTTTGAAAAGCGCTTGGTTTCCATGGACAATTTTCCCTTCCTTGCGAAATACATAAATACAAATTCCGAACGGCATACTAACAACGGCTTCAGGAAAAAGCCAAATCACGAAAGGACCTTTTGTCATGCCGACTGTATCCAGAAGAAGTCTGCTCGCGTGTCTTGCGGCAGCGCTTCTCGTCCTTGTTTCCTTCTCGGTGTATGCGGCGGATACCACAACCGCGCCTACTGTCACCGACGGAACAACACCCGTTACGGTCATAACGACAGCACCCGATACCACCCGCGTGCCCGATTCCTCCAGCATGATGGACACGCCCCTGACAACAACGCCCGATACCGCGATCACCACAGCGCCCGTTACCACGGGTCCCGACGGTGAGGACGGCGGCTTTGCTTACTGGGGACTTGTCATCGCGCTGATCGTAGCAGGCGCCGTGATCGGACTTATCATTCTGCTCGTTCCGAGAAACAAAGACAAATAATTGACCTCGCCCCGTTCTGCCGATGGCAAAACGGGGCGTATTTGAGCGTGTCAGGAGAGCGGAACGACCTCGTTGCCGTTCTCATCAAGACCGAACTGCTCCATCAGACGCTGCTCAAGCTCTGCGCCGGTGTTGTAGCCCATCTTCTTCTGACGGTGATTCATGGCGGCGATCTCCAGAATGACCGCAAGGTTTCTGCCCGGCTTCACGGGAAGCGTGTAGGTAGGGATCTTCAGCCCCATAATGTCGATATATTCGGTATCCGTACCGAAACGGTCATAGCTCTTTTCGGGATTCCACTGCTCGATCTGAACGACAAGGTCGATCTTTTCGCTCATTTTAACAGCACCCATACCGAAAATGCGGCGGATATCCACGATACCGATACCGCGAAGCTCCACGTAGTGGCGGATCAGCTCGGGGGCAGTACCGACAAGGGTCTTGTCGGAAACGCGCTTGATCTCAACGGCATCGTCGGCGATCAGACGGTGTCCGCGTTTGACAAGCTCAATGGCGGTCTCACTCTTACCGATACCCGAATCGCCGAGAAGCAGAATACCCTCGCCGTAGACCTCGACCAAAACACCGTGACGGGTAATGCGGGGCGCGAGAGATACCGCGAGAGAGGCGATCAGCGCCGACATAAAGGAGGACGTCGGGGTTGCTGTGGTCAGAAGGGGAACGTTATACTGACGGGCAAAATCAAGCGTCACCTCGTCGGTCGGAATGCCCGCGGTGAAGACAACGGCAACGGGACACTTTTCAAAAAAGTCATGAAGACGCTTTTGTCTCAGCTCGTCATCGAGACTTTGCAGATAGAGATACTCGACCTTACCGATGATCTGAACACGGGGCGGCTCGAAATGATCGAAAAAGCCCGCAAGCGGAAGACCGGGACGGTTGACGTCGCGGCAACTCACCATGACGGGTTCATCGGGCAGAAAAACAGGGGTCAGAGAAAATTCAGTAATGAGATCGGTCAATTTTACGGTATATACATCCGGCATAAGCTCCTCCTGAAAACAACACTTTCTTTCTTCTATCATAAACGAAAAGCGGACATTTGTCAACGGAAATTCCAAAAAACAAGCAAAAAGCAGAGAAAAGTTTAAAAATTATTTTCATTTTCCGCGGTTTTTGGTATTGACAAAGCATTTTTTCTATGGTATACTTACTGTTGCGTTTATGGAACTATTTATAGGTATATGCGGGCCATTAGCTCAGGTGGTTAGAGCTACCGGCTCATAACCGGTTGGTCCGGGGTTCGAATCCCTGATGGCCCACCAAGATCCTCTTTCGCGGGTCTCATCCGTACATAACGCAAAAGACACGTTTCTTTGATACCTTCAAAGGGACGGATCACACAAAATAAGGTAATCCCTTGCTAATTATTCTCATTATGGAGGAATCAAAACGTGGAAATCATTGAAATTATTTTTCTCGTACTCATCGTATTGGCGGCAATATTTCTGACTTATGCCGTTCTCAAACAGCCCGGCAAGAGTCAGGGTCTTTCCGGCGCTATCTCGGGCAGCTCTTCCGACACCTATTACGGTTCGGGCAAAGCAAAGAGCAAGGAAAAGATGTGGAACAAGGTCACGATTATTCTCGCTATCTTTTTCGTAGTTGTTGTTCTCGCCTTCTACATCATTCAGCCCACCAAGTCCAAGACTGACATCGGTGACCCCGATGACTACTTTGGTCTCACCACCGAAGTCACTACGACGGTAACGCCTACCACCACCGAAACGCCCACCACGACGGTCGCTCCCACCACGACAGCTGCTCCCTCGAGCGACAATACGCCCAACGAATAAAAATGTCTTAAAAATCCCGATGCGCAGGCATCGGGATTTTTTTGTATGTAAAATTCTTACGAAGCATCGTCTCCGAGATAAAATGCTTCGTCAAACGCGCCTTCATAACGGTGAAGCACGTACTGATCGCCGACACTGTAACTGTAATAGACAGAGGACGCGACCCGAAGCTCCACTTCGCCCTCAGCGGTCTTCAGCGTAAGATAATAGCTGTCGCCGCCCTTCGTGGCATTGACCCTGCGGCGGTCAGTGATCACACAGGAAAAGCTCTCGCCCTCTTTGTCACCGAGAAGATAGTTGAAATGGCAAAGGATTCCGTTGAGAAAAACCGTCGAGAGGATCATGGCTGTCAGAAAGAGTGCCACAAGCTGACCCTTGGTCTTCTTCCGGGGCTTTTCTTCCCCTTCCTTTTGAAACTCCTCCTTGCTGCGATCCCGATGACGCACGATCCACAGGGTAATGACCGAGATCGCCAAACCGATCAGTACGGCGGGCAGAAGAAAGGGAAACATCCCCGATAAAAAGGTATAGTCCAGCGAGGTCATCATGAAAAGCGAAAGGGAAACCAGCGAGATCATCATCATGCTGTTCAAAAGAAGCGCAAGCGGCACCGTATCCCGTTTCTTTCTAAAGATAAGAGCAATCGCCCCCGCCGCAAGAGAGACGAGAGTGATCATGAGAAGAAACGGCATTCTCTCCATCACGCTGCGGAAATAGGACAAGAGAAGAAGGAACAAAACACCGAAAACGGCGGCAATGATTTTTAGCGATTTACTTTTGGAATTCATGACAGTCTCCTTTTAAAATCAGCGGTCACGGTAGAGCCGCAGAGAATTCGTCACCACGAAAAGCGATGACAGAGACATGGCGGCAGAGGCGATCATCGGGGAAAGCGCGATGCCGAAGGGGACGAGAACGCCCGCTGCGATCGGAATACCGATGCTGTTGTAAAAGAACGCCCAGAACAGATTCTCCTTGATGCGCCGCAGGGTCTTTTTTGCCATTTTCACGGCATATCCGAGATCGTAAAGATCATTCTTGAGAAGGACGAGATCGGCGCTGTCAAGGGCGATATCGGTGCCCGAACCAACGGCAATACCCACGGTGGCAAGCGCCAGCGCGGGGGCATCGTTGATGCCGTCTCCCACCATGGCAACCGCTTTTCCTTCGTCAAGCTTTGCTTTGATCACTCTCGCCTTGTCGGTGGGAAGCACGTCGGCAATGATCTCGTCAAGCATAAGCCCCTCGCTGTCGGCAAGCGCCTTGGCGGTAAGATAACGGTCTCCGGTCAGCATGGAGACCGAAACACCCTCCTGTTTCAAGGCTTCCACCGCCGCCTTGGAGGTGGGCTTGATGGCATCGGCAATGCCGAACAGCGCAACCGCCTTTTTGCCCTTGGCGAGGATCACCGCCGTTTTCCCGCCCGCCGCGAGACTGTCGAGCGCATCCTTGCAGTCGGAGGTGTCAACACCGTATTCCGTCATGAGCGAAAGATTGCCGCAAAGACAGTCCTCGCCTTGGTATTTCGCGTAAATGCCCTTGCCCGGGATCGCCTCAAAGCTTTCGGGGGCATGCGGTTCTATTCCCTTCTCTCGTGCCGCCGATACGATGGCGCGGGAAAGCGCATGCTCGCTTGCCGATTCAAGATCCGCCGCAAGCGTCAGGGCTTGTTCTTCGGTCATACCGAAAAACACAGCGTCAACAAGCCTCGGCTCGCCCACCGTTACCGTGCCCGTTTTATCCAGCACAACGGTTTCAATATGCGCCATTGCCTCAAGAGATGCCGCCTTTTTGACGAAGATCCCGTGGGAAGCATAGCGCCCGACCGCCACCGTGACCGCCACGGGGGTGGCAAGTCCGAGCGCGCAGGGGCAGGAGATCACCAGCACCGAGATCATATGATTCAGCGCGGTGTCAAGATCCTTTGTAAGGATCATCCAGACAATGCCCGTGATCAGGGCGATCGTCATGACAACGGGCACGAAAATACCGCTGACACGGTCAGCAAGGCGGGCAATGGGCGCTTTGGATGCCGAAGCGTTCTCTACCACCTCAATGATCTTCGACAGCATGGTATCCTCGCCGACACGGGTCGCGCGAAGCACGAAACGGCCCGTCAGATTGACCGAAGCCGTCATGACCTCGTCTCCCACCGTCACCGAACGGGGCATGCTCTCACCGGTCAGAGCGGAGGTGTCAAGCTCAGAGAAGCCCTCGACGATCACGCCGTCCACAGGCAGCTTTTCTCCCGGACGGATGAGAACGAGATCGCCGATCTTCACCTCAGTCGCCGAAACGATGCTCTCGACCCCATCCACCAGAACGCTTGCCGTCTTGGGAGAGAGCGATGAGAGTGCGCGGATGCCCGAGGTGGTTTTTTTCTTGGAACGATCCTCAAGCAGCTTGCCCACCGTCACAAGAGTCAGGATCATGGCAGCCGATTCTACATAAAGATTCGAAACGTAACGCTCCACCAGGGCGTGATCCCCTCCTTTCACGCCGACAATGATCATCACCAGCGCGAAAACGCCGTATAAAAACGCCGATGCCGAGCCGATGGCAACCAGAGAGTCCATATTGGGGGTGCGATGCCACAGCGCCTTGAAGCCAACCGTAAAGAATTTGCGGTTCACATACAGAACGGGAAGCGCAAGGATCAGCTGTACCGTAACAAAGCCGATCGGAGAGGTGTGCTTGGAGATCAGCGAAGGCAGGGGTAAGGACAGCATGTGTCCCATCGCCACGTACATCAGGGCAATCATCAGAACAATGGATACCAAAAGCCGCACACGGATATCGGTATACGGCTCTTTGACCGATGCCGAAGCGCCGCGGCTGTATATCTCAGCGCCGTAGCCCGCTTTTTTGACCGCAGCAATAATAGAAGCCTCACTCACCTTGTTTTCCTCGTATTCACAAAGAAGAACGCCTTGAGTCAGACTGACCGAGACCTCAAGAACACCCGAAAGTCCCCGTACCGCCTTCTCGACCGCCGCCGAGCAAGCCGAACAGCTCATGCCACTGACACGGAATTTTTGTTTCATGTTTGATTCCTTTCTGAAAATATCTGTCAACCACTTGACAAACCGTATATTTTTATCTATAATATGAGAGTCAATATCAAATTCAAGGAGGATGCGATGGCAGATAAACGGTATCGCACCAAACAGCGCGACAGCATTCTGGCATATTTCGCCTCTCATCCCGATGCCTGCCTGACGGCAAAGGACATCATCGAAAGCCCCGAGATCGAGGTTGGGGAAGCCACCGTCTTCCGTTGCCTTTCTCACCTTGCGAAAGAGGGGCTGATCAAAAAATTCGCCTCCGACGAAGGTGCGCTCTATCAGTATAACCGCGAGGGCGAATGCAATCACCATTTCCACTTAAAATGTCTTCACTGCGGCAAGATCCTGCATCTTGACTGCGAGCTGATGCACTCGGTCAGCGAGCATATCGGCAAGGATCACCATTTCACGGTCGACGTTTCACGCACCGTGATCTACGGTCTTTGTGAGGACTGCGACAGCACCAAACGGTAAACTATGAAAAAGATCCTGTTATTATTACTGACACTTTTGCTTCTTCCCGCGCTTTTTTCCTGCGCGGAGGAAGAAACGAGCGAGATCACCGTCATTGCCTCAAACTTCTCGGCATACGACTTTGCTCTTGAGATCGTGGGCAGAGACAATCCGCGCGTCAAGGTCGAATTTCTCCCCGCGGGCGACGCTCACAGCTTCAACCCCACCTTCAAGGACGTGGCAAGGATCTCGTCCTGCGACCTCTTTCTCTACATCGGCGGTCAATCGGATACTGCCACCGCCTCGCTCATCGGAGGCATCCGTAATCTCAATGCCAAAGCGCTGATCGATACCGTCACCCTTCTCGAGGAGGGCGGTCATGATCATGACCATGCGGAGGAAGAGACGGTATATGACGAGCATATCTGGACCTCCCCCAAAAACGCCGCTCTGATGGTCAATGCCATTTATGAAGAGATCGTGAAGATCGACGAAGACTATGCCGAAACCTATAAAGCAAACAGGGACGCCTATCTTGAAAAGCTTGCCGAGCTTGACTCGGCCTTTGAAGAGCTGATCGCCGCGCAGACGAAGACCGTCATCTTCGGCGACCGTTTTCCCCTGATCTATTTTGCCGAGGCATACGGCATGCGTTACGAAGCGGCATTTCCGAGCTGTCAGGCGACTGCCGAGCCAAGCCCCAATCGGATCGCCGAGCTGATCGAGACCGTCAAGCGCGAAGGCATCTCAACGGTGTTTCACATCGAAGGCGCTCAGCACACCGTAGCCGACCGTATCGCCGAGGAGACCGATACCGCGACAGCACTCTTCCACGCCTGCCACAAGGTCAGCGAGGAGGAGATCCGTTCGGGCACTACCTATCTTTCGCTCATGCAAGAAAATTACACCGCGCTCCAAAAAGCGCTGTCATGAAACGCCGTCCGGTGAAGAGGAGTCATCCTCTTTGCCGGGCGTCTTTTTTGACTTTTTAAACTGCTTTTCGGCATCCTTCGTTTTCTTCAGAACCGTCCGTCTTTCTCTCAAAAAGAGAAGAACGGCGCGCGATACCAGATCTCTTGTTTCTTTATCAAAGGATAAAAGCGTTTTACCGAGACTGAGGGCGGAATTGATCCTGTCTTCACTGATTTCGCTGAGAGTCTCAGCCCCCGAAGCACTCAGAAGCTGATACATGGCGATCAGAAAACGCTCCTTTTCGCTGTCGTCGATCTTGCCGAGCCAGTTCTTCAGCGAGGCTTCAAAGAGAACACTCTCTTTGGAGCGCTGAGGAAGACGGACAAAGGAATCGTGTGTCACATGCCAATTGAAGGCACTGTGTTGGAAGGCGCCCTCGCCGTCCGAGGCAAGAATATCCCCTGCCCGACTGTGATTGAGCATTGCCCCCACCATCGACATATAGGGTGTCACCAGAACGAGACGGTCTTCGATACGGCGAAAGCCCTCGTCGGCTGTGATATCATAACGAAAGCCGGGACCGTCGTTGTTATAGACCGTGATCAGCCTCTTTTGCGCCCGTTTATCGAGCTTCATAGCGGCATACTGGCTGAGATGACCGCCCTTGGAGTGTCCCCCGACACGAAAACGGCGAAAACGGTACCGCTTGACGGAGGCGGCGAGATAGTCCTTCGCCAGGGCGTGAATGGGAAGCTCGTCGTATACGCCGAGCGAGAAGCTTTCATACCAGGAAAGAATGTAATCGTCAGTCCCCCGAAAGGCACAGTAAAAGCTTTTATCTTCAAGCAAAAAGGTCACAGCGCCAAACTGGATCTTTTTCTCACGGTCGAGAAGGTTGACAGGACGCGTCACCTTCACGTTCCCGAATCGCTTGCTCGCCGCCGCGACAGACAAAAGCTCATTGATTTCGGGCGGGAAAAACAGACCGAGGCTGAAGGTGGACTTGTCATATTTCTGAAAAAAGCGTTTTTCAAGCTCATACAGGGTACAGACCTCATTCTCTTCCATGACCTCGTCAAAATTAAAATAACAAAGCTGGGTAAAGATCAGATTGTCGACTTCATTGAACGGGACTGTTTTCATCGAAAGGTCGCCTCGCCAGAGAAGATACGCCATCATATTTGCCATACAGCTCACTTCCTTTCCTTTTTATTATACTCCTTTTCCCGAAAATTGCAACCGCTTTTTTCAAATTCGGACGTTCGCCCCATCTTCAGCTCTTTTTTTGCGAAAAATTTCACAAAATTTCCAAATGGTCACGATTTGTTCATATTTTTCATGTATAATAATATGTTGGAAATCAAATCATATCAATATATACGGAGGCAGTATGGCAATTCTTGAAAAATCCACTCAGTTTAAGGGCGTAAACGGACCCGTTGTGACCATCGTCATGGACGGCGTCGGTCTTGCCAAGGATACCGATGCCAATGCGGTAGCCAGAGCCAAGACCCCCACACTCGATCGCCTGATGGCAAATTATCCCTGGGTCAAGCTCCAGGCACACGGCACGGCAGTCGGTCTTCCCAGCGATGACGACATGGGTAACTCCGAGGTCGGTCACAACGCGCTCGGCTCGGGACAGGTCTTCGCGCAGGGCGCCAAGCTCGTTTCGAACTCGATCGAATCGGGCAAGATGTTCGAATCCGCAACCTGGAACACGCTGGTCGACAACGTCAAGGCAATGCTCGACCCTGCATTTCATCGGTCTTTTCTCGGACGGTAACGTTCACTCGCACATTCACCACCTTGAGGCAATGGTCAAGCGCGCCAAGGCAGAGGGCGTCAAGACTGTCCGCATCCATACCCTGCTCGACGGCAGAGACGTCGGCGAGACCTCTGCTCTTGAGTATATCGATCCCTTTGAAGCACTGCTCGCTTCTCTGAACGGCGAGGGCTTCGATGCCCGCATCGCATCGGGCGGCGGCAGAATGAAGATCACCATGGACCGCTACGAAGCCGACTGGTCGATGGTAGAACGCGGCTGGCAGACTCACGTTCTCGGCGAGGGCAGACAGTTTTCGTCCGCTCATGAAGCCGTCGAGACCTTAAGACGTGAGACCGGTGCGATCGACCAGGATCTCGCTCCCTTTGTCATTGCCGAAAACGGTACGCCCGTCGGCACCGTCAACGATGGCGACAGCGTCATTTTCTACAACTTCCGCGGTGACCGTGCGATCGAGATCTCGAAGGCATTCGATGACGAAGCCTTTGACAAGTTCGACCGTGTCCGCTACCCCAAGGTCATTTACGCGGGTATGCTCGAATATGACGGCGATGCGCACATTCCTTCGCGCTATCTCGTCAATCCCCCCGAAATCACCAATACCATGGGCGAATATATGGCAAACAGCGGTATCCGTCAGGCTGCCATTTCCGAAACGCAGAAATACGGCCACGTCACCTACTTCTGGAACGGCAACCGCTCGGGCAAGTTCTCCGAAGAGCTTGAAGATTATCTCGAGATCCGCTCCGACGTTGTTCCCTTCGAACAACGCCCCTGGATGAAGTGCGCCGAGATCACCGATGCCATGATCGAAGCCATCCGCTCGGGCAAGTATCAGTACATCCGCTGCAACTTCCCCAACGGCGATATGGTCGGTCACACCGGCAATTTCCTTGCCACCGTCGTTTCCCTTGAGGCACTCGATCTGCAGCTGGCACGTCTTCTCACCGTCATCGACGAGGTCAAGGGCGTTGCCATCATCACTGCCGACCACGGTAACTCCGACGAAATGTACGAGACCGACAAGAAGGGCAACCTCAAGACCAACAAGGACGGCTCGTATAAGGCAAAGACCAGCCACACCCTGAACCCCGTTCCCTGCATCATTTACGATAATTTCTACAGCGAAGGCTATGAAGTTGTCAACAAGGATGGTTACGGCCTTGCCAATGTTGCGGCAACCACCGTCAACCTGCTCGGCTACGAAGCCCCCGCCATGTGGAACGAATCGATCATCAAGGCAAAATAAAGCAAAAAAAGAGCTATCGCGCATGCGCGATAGCTCTTTTAGTTTCAGAATCAGCCGGTGTAACCCTGATAGATCACGTTCGAGGCATCGTTGTTGTCAACGATCTCGATGGTGATAGCGGTATAATCACCGTTCGGGATATCGGTGATGACGTTACCGAAGATCACGCATCCCTCGGCGGCGGTGTAAACCTCACCTGCCGCGGTGATCGACTTGTAGAGCGAATACTGATTGCCCGCGCCGCCAAGCACTCTCGTCAGCGTCTTGGTGCCGCCTCCGACAAGGTCGAAGGTCACTGTCACGGTTGCCGAGGTTATGCCCGAAAGCTTTTCAAGGTTACCGACCAGAACAAGGCGGAGATCACTTGTGTCGACGATCACGTTGCCCTCGCTATCGGTTGCAGGCTTCGACTGAAGATATGCCGAAATTGCGTTCTCGCTCGAAAGTTCGGTAGCGTCTTCTATGTACCATGCCTCCATTTCAGCAAGCTGAATATAAGTTCTGCCGCCGTCGGATGCCTTGGGATAGAGAGAAGTACCGTTGATGCGGATGATCTTGGCATTAACAGGCTCGAAGGAGACTGTCAGCGCATTCTGATCCTCGGGAACAACGGGATTCGTCACAGTCGCAACCGTCGTCCAGTTCAGACCGTCGGTTGAATAATCCACCGTAAAGACCTTCGGAATACCCGACCATACGCCGTAATCGTCACCGAATACCGCCGCGGAGTAAAGAACAAGCTTATTGACTGTCACAAGAGTGTCGAATTCATAACCGACCCAAGCGCTTTCCGTACCGGCAGAGGTAAAGCCGCCTTCTACGTCAACGATACCATTGTTAAGGGCATTCGGTGTCCAAGAGCCGGAGGTGATCTGGTTTGAGAATACGACCTTGCCATTCAATGCAAGGTTGACATCGGGCGTCGTCACAACGGGAAGCTCTTCCTTCTGACCGGGAACCTTCTGAACGCTTGTATCATAGATCTCGATCTCGGAAAGCTTGATGTGATTGGTTCTCGTCATGTAAACACGAATGTGCTGTGCCTCTACGGGAGTAAAGTTCAATGTAATGGGTTCGTATACGGCGGGCATTTCGGAAAGCACGGTAAGCTCACTCCAGGTAACGCCGTCATCCGATGCCTCGATCTTGATCGAGGTAGGAAGCGCGAGATTGTCAACGAACGAGCCGTCACCCTGAACGCCATACTTCCAGCGTTCGGTTGCGGGATGAACGACCACACGGTCGACCTTAGTCTTTTCGCCGAGGTCAAAGGCAATGTAAGCATCCTCATTCAGTGGAACCTGCGTCGAGGTGTGCCAGCCAACGTACTGACCGTAGTCCCATACTGTTGTGCTGAAATTATAACGGTTGCCGTCGTTGATCATGAAAAGTTGCCATACCGAGCCGTCGGCATGATGGGGCGAGGAGGTAACGGTTGCGTCGGTAGCCAGATTGGGACAGTAAGGCTCCGCGTTATCAAGTGCATAAACTGCGATCTCGCTGAACTTGACGTAATACATACCGAAATAATCGGGATTCGGACCCAGCACGTTAACACGAACGTACCGAGCGGTCACCTCTTCGAACGAGAAGGTCTGAGGACCGAATTCGGGAGTCTTGATATCGCCGGCATGATAAACCGTCATCCAGTCGGTGCCGTTGGTCGAAACGTCGATATCCAAGGTGTTCGGGAAGGAATGGCAGATTCCATCCTCATCACGGCAGGGATAGATCACCACGGTATTGATTGCGGTGGGCGCACCGAGATCATAGCCCACCCATTCGGTGTGCTTCTGCGCGCCAAGACCTGCGTTATTCACCTGAATATGGGGATTGGAGTGGTAACCGCCGTTGCCAATCTTCGAACCGTTATCGGTATAGTTGGTGGTTCCGTCATGGAGATTGTCGACATGCCACTCCCAGTTAGCATCATCATGCGCGCCGTACTGGGAAATGACGGTAGCGCTGATCGCAAGGTTACCTGCCTCTTTGGTAAGAGCCGCCTCATACTGCGCGTCAACACGAGCCTCCTCTTCTGCCGCAAACGAGAATACCGCGGGAAGCATCGTCGCCGTCAACAAAAGAGCAAGAAGCATGCTGAGGCATTTGATTCTACGTGTGTACTTCATACTGTAACACCTTTCTTTTTTTTTGATCGGAACGCGGTCTGTTGCAAGTCAAACCGCCGTGTTCAGGCACGCCGATTATGGATCACTTTATTATAACACGGATTTTTAAAAAAATAAATTGTTTTTATTGCTTTTTTTAGCAATTTTAGAACATTTTCCTATCAATGACAATATGGAGTCCGCCGTATTCTCTATCCGTTATCACATCGAGTCAATTACCGCCGGAATTTCCATCTATCCCGGGGGATCCATTCGGAATAACTCACCCGCCGACGCATGAAAGGGCGTTTTTGTGAGTCACATTTCTGTATTCCCTTCGGACGAATATGATCTTACAAAATGCATAGAGAACACAAATCGGCAGAGGACACGATCCTCTGCCGATTCTGATGCGGACTGAGCTTCTCTCTGTTCAAAAGAAAGGAGCAAGCTGTCATATTCGGTTTTGCAGGCGCAACCATAGGTTGCGTTTTCCCGATCAACGTTTGCAATCAGCCGGTGTAACCCTGATAGATCACGTTCGAGGCATCGTCGTTGTCAACGATCTCGATTGAGAGCGCGGTGTAAGCATCGGTGGGAATGTCGGTGATGACGTTACCGAAGATCGCGCATCCCTCGGCGGCGGTGTAAACCTCACCTGCCGCGGTGATCGACTTGTAGAGCGAATACTGATTGCCCGCGCCGCCAAGCACTCTCGTCAGCGTCTTGGTGCCGCCATCGGTCAATTCAAAGGTAACCGTTACGGTTGCGCTCTTGATGTCGGCAAGCTTTTCTACGTTACCGACGAGAACGATACGAAGATCCTCATAGCCCTTGACAAGCGCACCGTCATTATCGGTTGCGGGCTTGGTCTGGAGATATGCAGAAACGGTATCGTCGGTCGAAAGCTCGGTCGACTTTTCGGTATACCAGGCTTCCATTTCGGCAAGCTGGATATACTTTTCGTTAAAGTCCGAGGTCTTGGCGTAAAGATCGGTCGCGTTGACACGGATGAACTTCGCGACAACGGTGTTGAAGGAAAGCTCAAGAACCGCGTGGCTTGCGGGAACGGTCGCCTGGGTCACCTCGGAAAGGAGATACCAGTTGAGACCGTCGGGAGAATATTCGAGCTTGAAGGTCTTGGGAAGACCGGACCACGTGCCGATATCACCCTCGTTCGTCTTGCAGGCGGTGAGAATGACCTTGTTCAGCGTAGTGGGGTTGGGAAATTCAAGACCGACGAAGCCCTGATTGGTCGAGGTCAATTTACCGGTGGTAAATCCGCCGTCAGCTTCAACGATACCGTTGTTGAGCTGTTCGGGAGACCATGAGCCGGGAACGAGGATCACGCTTGAATAGAAGGGCTTGGCGCCAAGCGCGAGATTGACGTCAGGGGTGGTAACGACCGTCTCTTCTTCATCTCCGCCAACCGTTGTAGTGGTGTCGATGACTTCAATCTCGGAAAGCTTGACGTGGGTGGTTCTCGTCATGTATACACGGATGTACTGCGTTTCAGTCGCCGCAAAATCAATAACGATGGGGCCGTAGGTGGTGGGAACGCTCGAAAGCGTGGTCAGTTCGGACCAGTTGCTGCCATCGGCAGAGGATTCGATCTTGATCGAGGTAGGAACGTAGAGAGCATCGTTGAAGGTGCCGTCAGCCTGATAGCCGTGAACGTAACGTTCGGTACCGGGCATAACGACAACACGGTCAACCTTCTTGGCTTCGCCGAAATCGAAGGCGATCCATGCGTCCTCATTCAAAGGAGATCCCGTACCCGTATGCCAGCCAACGTACTGACCGAAGTCCTTACGGTCATTGATGGCAGACTGGTTTACGTTGTAGCGGTTGCCGTCGTTGATCGCTTCCATCCACCAGCTGCCGGGATCGAAATGGCAGGCAGAGGAGGTCACGGTTGCGTTCAGAGCATGGTTGGGATTTTCGGGAGCGGGAACGTAATCGGTGTTGAATACCGCAAATTCCGAGAACTTGAGATAGTACGCGTTGTTAACGTCCTTGTTGAGAGAAAGCGCGTTGAAACGAATGTACTGTGCGGTCACTTCCTCAAACTGAAAGGTCAGAGGACCGAATGCGGGCTTCTGGAAGTCGCCCACAAATTTCACGGTCACCCAGTCCGTACCGTTTGCGGAAACGTCAAAGGTAAAGGTGTTGGGGAATGCGTGGCAAATGCCGTCACCGTCACGGCAGGGATACATCACAACGGTGTCAAAGGTCTTGGGCTCGCCGAAATCATAGCCCACCCATTCGGAGTGGTTGCGCTCTCTGCCCCAAGTGCTTTCGAGCTGCATGCCGGGATTGGAGTGATAACCGCCGTTTCCGATCTGACCGCCATTATTGACCGAGTCCATCGAGCCATTGTGGATTCTTTCGATATCCCAAAGCCAACCTGCGTCATTGTGCGCGCCGTACTGCGAAATGACAGAAGCGTCGATTGCGAGGTTACCGTTTTCCTTGGTAAGCGATGCGGGATTCTCTTCATATTCACCCTCAGCCGCAAAGCTTGCGAACACGGGGAGAAGGGAGAGAAGCATGGTAGCTGCAAGAAGAATGCTGAGCCATTTGGTTTTACGAGTGGTAATCATAAGATCTCACCTTTCTTTTTTTGATCGGTCACGAAGCGATGCAAGGCACTTCGTCTGTGTTCAGGCACAGCCGATACTGAGTCAACTTGATTATATCATGCCGAAAACCTTTTTGTAAAGCGAAATAATTGCCATAATTTATTGCTGTTTTTGTCCTTTTTTGCTTTTTGAAGCAAAAAAGATTTTGCCTTTCAGGGCAAAAAAGAGCAGACACGGACATAAAAGTCACAGTCTGCTCTTTGGAGCTTATGAAAGGATCGATATCTGTGCGAACAGTCAAGCAAAGATCAGAGGAGTCTGGAGCTTGATGAGACCGAACACACAGTAGTTGATGATATCGTGAAGCTGGGATGCCACGCCCTCGGATACCTTGACCTCGCCGTCGTTCATGAGAATGCGGCGGATCCGATAGGAGCGGATGATCACCTGGTCGGTCATCGCGCCGAGCGACATACCCTTCCACGCGTCGCCGTAGTCGGTATTCTTCTTCTGCAGCAGCGTGCGGATCTCGGCAATATGCGTCTGATAGGCTTTAAAGAGCGATTCATTATCGTAAGCGTCAAGCTCGGTGAGGCGTTCGGTCATATCGGCATCGTTCGGCACGGTCTTTCTCATATCCAGCTTGATGAGAAACATTACGCAGTAATTGATGATCCCAATATATTCCACGTCACGTCCCTCGGGAATGAACATATGGTCGCGATGCTCCTCGAGCGTGCGGATACGCTTGGCTTTTCGCCAGATCTCATCGTTCAGGGATTCCGAGCGGTAAAGCAGCCACGAAGGACCGTAGTCACAGTTTTTGTCGCGGAAAAGCTTTTCGCAGTAAGCGATGATCTTATCAAAATCATACATTAAATTACCGTTTTTAGCCTGAAGAACTTCTTCAAGCTCATTATCGTGTATAATATTGTTTTCCATAGTCGTCATTCTCCTTGTGATTTCAAACGATATTCTGCAGCATCCGCTACAGTGTGTTTGATATTATCGATATATGGATATACTTTCCAATTTCCTGTTCCGCGTTCCGCAATCAAATCGCACACCAAGCTTCTGAAATATTGCGAGGGAATCTTTTCAGCAAATGACAGATAGATTCTTCCATCGATATCCTTGCATAATAGATAGGGGCGGCCAAATGCATTGGCACGGTAATACTCCGATGCTTCCGCAAAACTATCGAAGGAAAGATACGTATATTCCTTACTATATGGCATAATAGCAGTGGTGCAAGGAAGCATATGAATGTGTGCATGCACAACACTCATTCCGCCGACATTACTCTCATCAGACGAGCCGTGCTCAAAAAGAATATATTTCTTACCGTAGATCTTTTTGAAAAAAGCGGCGATCTTAGATTCTATTGTATCCAATTCCGACAAATGCTCATGCGATAAGGACAAAAAAGAAAGAGCGTGTTGCTTGGGAATAATAAGCAAATACCCCCGCACAAATGACCCAAGTGACGGCAGCACCGTAAAACAGGGGGTATCCATCACCGTTCGATCCGGAATACCGTATTTTCGGGCGAATGCTTTTTCAAAGTATGAAAGCTCTTTTCTTCCGTTACATTCATTACAAAAGGTACAGCCATTTTCATGAATATTATCCATCGTTACACTTTCCCTTGCTGATATAATTGAACAAACTCCTTTACAGTCGGAATCATCTCATCAATAAAATCAAATTGCAATACGTCTTCAACCGCAACCCATTTGACAGTCGATAAATAATCATCCTGAACACGATGTTCAATTGAAACAGAAACATCCAGTGCTTTACAGATCCGACCAACCGCTACCGCCTGTACCGTATCTTCACCTATATTCATCCGCCAGGACCACATGGAAAAAGGACGCCCGGGTTCGATCGCAATGCCAACCTCTTCTTTCACTTCACGCTTGATATGCTGATCAAGCGTTTCGCCGAACTCCAATCTGCCTCCGGGCACCTCCCACTCATTAGGATGAAAGGGATCTTTTTCGCCTTTTTTAATCAACAAAAGCTTGCCGTCCACCACAATAAATGCTTTTTGTGAAAAAACAAGTTTATTCATGATTCATCCTCCGAATACACCTTAACAAATTCAACAAGATCGCGCTTGAGCTTGTCCAGGGCGCTCTGATTCTCTTCCGATGTACAGTCCTGACGGTAGTTATAAATAAAAGTGCGAATATGGTTGATGTCGAACGGGAGGTCTTTAACATTCTGTGCGCAAATAAACACACGCTTTCCTAATGTGTGAGCAATTCCCAACTCATAAAACACATTGGGATTCCGCCCGGTGCAGTCGCAAATCACAAACTCCGCAGTGTTGATATGCTCCCATACACCCTGCATAATACTATCATCACCAAAATCCTCATCCGAAATCCAGACATGATACTCCGGCAACGCCTCCTGAAAGGCGGAAAAAACCGCGTTACGCCAGGTCACGGAAAAAGGCATAATAACCGCAACGGTGTTATTTTGTATGCGAAAATCAGTTTTATTAAAATGCTTTGGAGAAACCACCATAAACGACACCTCACGAAGTGGCTGATTAAGATCGAGAATACGACAAAAGCACCAAAGTACCATCAGCGTGTGATAATTCTCACCAAATAACGCTGATTTTACACCGTCGGAAGATAGCATTCGACCATTTTCCTGAATGTTTTCCGCCATATGACAAAGCTCCGGGGCAAGCTTATTCAATAACGAAATCAATTCCGCCAAACGAGATGAAAAAGCAGTTATGTTTGTCATAATATACCGTAGTATTGCCTGGTAGACCATCTGTTTGGGATTGAAGTGAAAAATCTCCGAGCCACCCATAGAAATTTGATATTTTGACGAAAAAAGTGTATGATCCATCGTAGATTGATGTGACAAAACAAAATGTGCTGCTGCCAAAAAATCATCAACAGAAAGCTCGCGGCTTTCCGAAAGAGCCCAAAGCGCAATCGTAACCTGATCGGCTTTTTTGCTTTTCAGTGTTGAAATGAGATACGACTTCGTTTTATCCAGCGCGTCTTTACCATCCGGCAATTGCCCAATCGCATCATACGCCAAAGCCGTTGCTAAAAGACTGCGATGCTCCCCCACAGACTTAACCATACTGAAAACGCCATCACGATCTTGTCTTTCCAAAAGTAACGCCGCCGTTTTTTGCGCTTGAACCAACTGTCCGACTGCCAAGGATGCTGTCAAATAAAACGCAAGCTTATACGTTGATTCCACACCCCGCATCCGTTGGAAGTTTTTTTTCATAAATATATCCGCCGCCATAGGATCAAACGGAATCTGATAATTCTCGTCAAACAAACGAAAGAGATTCTGATCATATATGGCATAAAACAGCCGGTCGCAATCACGATCTTTCAAAATCTCAGGGTATGAGCTTCTCACCTTTGACAAAAGAATCAGCACCTGACAACTCGCAAATACCCCTGCGTGTTGGGAGGAATTCCATTGTTCATGCCATCCGATACCTTCATCACTCCAAAGCGACGGACTTCGCGCCTCATCGGACAGAATATAGTGAATGCCGCTATTCAAGCTTTTTTGTGCGGAACAATATAATGCATCGTATGTCATAACGTTTCCTTGTCTAAGTTACATCGTGTTTTCAAGACAACAGCTCAGTAATGCGAGCGGATATGATATCGAGTGCCGTGCGGTTTTTGCCGCCGTTGACGATAATATCGGCATATTTCTTGGTCGGTTCCACGTAGATCTCGTGCATCGGTTTGACGGTAGATACGTATTGCTCGATCACACCGTCAATATCGCGCCCTCTCTCCAATACGTCGCGGCGAAGTCTACGAAGAATACGCTCGTCGGCATCGGTGTCCACATAGATCTTGATATCGAACATTTCACGAAGGCGTACATCGTGAAATGTCAGAATACCATCCACTACGATGATCTCGGTAGGGGTAAGGCGTTCACTTTTCGGCTTTCTCGTATGAATGTAGAAATCATACAGCGGCATGTCTACACATTCCCCACGGCGAAGAACCGAAAGATGACGGATCAGAAGATCGGTGTCAAGCGCGTCGGGGCAGTCATAATTGGTCAGAAGCCTCTCTTCAAAGGCGAGATGATCCTGCGCCTTGTAATAATTATCATACGAAACCAGGGTAATTCTATCGGGATACTGCTCTTTCAGCCGTTCGGCAAAGGTCGATTTACCCGACCCCGTTCCGCCGGCAATACCGATGATATAGCTTTTCACATCCGCCACCTCACTTATGTGATCGTCAAACTATTGTAACACAGCTTTTTGCTTTTGTCAACGCAAAAAGCGACTTTCCTAAAAGGAGTTGTTGACGGCGGGAGGTTTTTTGTGCTATAATAAAGAAAACACACCGAAAGGAGCTTTGTATGAAGTCCTCTTCCCGCAAATTCTACCTGGCTCTTGTCCTCTTTGGCTTGATGGGACAGATCGCGTGGGTGGTCGAAAACATGTACCTGAACGTTTTCATGTACAAAATGTTCAACGCCACCGCCGAAAATATCTCGCTGATGGTCACGGCAAGCGCCGTTGCCGCCGCCCTCACGACGGTCTTCATCGGAGCATTGTCCGACAAGGTCGGCAAGCGCCGTCTCTTTATCTCTCTCGGCTATATCCTATGGGGCGTTTCGATCTTCGCCTTCGTTTTGCTGAAGATTGAAACCATCGAGGCGATCTTCCCGATGACTCTCTCCGCCGCCGCTTGCGGTGTTTCGCTGACCATCGTCTTCGACTGCCTTATGACCTTCTTCGGCTCATCTGCCAACGATGCCGCCTTCAATGCCTGGCTGACCGACTCCTGCGACGAAAAGAGCCGCGGCAAAGCCGAAGGCATCAACGCCATGATGCCCCTCGTCGCGATCCTTGCGGTCTTCGGCGGCTTTATGGCATTCGATCTCGACAAATCGGAAAGCTGGACGTATATTTTCTCGATCATCGGCATTGCCACCCTTGCCGTCGGTATCCTCGGATTCTTTCTGATCGAAGAACCGAAGCTTGAAAAAAGCGACGTTCCCTATCTCAAAAGCATTCTGTACGGCTTTCTTCCCTCGACTGTCAGAAAAAATCCCGCTCTCTATCTGACCCTTCTTCTCTTTGCGGTCTTCAATATCTCGATCCAGATCTTCATGCCCTATCTGATCCTCTACTACGAGGTCTCGCTCGGCATGACGGATTATGTTTTCGTCATGGCGCCCGCCATCATCCTCGCCTCGGTGGTCACCGCCCTCTGGGGTCGGGTCTATGACAAAAAAGGCTTTCCCTTCTCGTCAGCCTTCTCACTCGCCTTCCTTCTCATCGGCTATCTGATCCTCGTCTTCACACGTGCCAAACTCCCCGTCTTTATCGGCTCACTCTTCATGATGAGCGGCTTTCTGTCGGGCGGGGCGGTATTCGGCGCGAAGATCCGCGATCTCACGCCAAAGGGCAAGGCGGGTATGCTGCAGGGCGCAAGGATCGTCTCGCAGGTGCTGATCCCCGGCATCATCGGTCCCGCCATCGGCAGTGCGGTATTAAAGAACGCCGAAACAGTCACCAATAACGATGGCACGACCTCCTTTGTTCCCAACGCCAATATCTTCATCGCCGCCCTCACCGTAGCGGCACTGCTCTCGGCAGGCATGATCCTTCTGCGGCTTTTTCAAAAAGAAAAGCACACCGCCCTCAAAACGCCCGCCGCGTGGATGAATACCCCCAAAAGCCACCCAAGACCTCAGATGAGGCGTGATACCTTCACCCTTCTCGACGGCGCATGGGCGCTTGACAGGATCACGAAAACGGGCGATCCCGAGCCTCTCGGCGATATTACCGTCCCCTATCCCCCCGAATCCCTGCTTTCGGGCATCGGCAAGAGTCTGAAAAAGGGCGAAAGCTTTGTGTACCGCAAAACCTTCATAACGCCCGCCGAACAGGGCAAGCGAGTCTTTCTTCATTTCGGCGCTGTTGACTGCATTGTCACCGTCAGCCTGAACGGTACGCTTCTCGGCACGCACGTCGGGGGTTATCTTCCCTTCTCGTTTGAGATCACACCCCATCTGCGGCAGGAAAACACCCTGATCGTCACCGTCGATGATGATACCTCGCCCCTTTACCCCTATGGCAAACAGCGTAAAAAACGGGGTGGCATGTGGTATACCCCCATTTCGGGCATCTGGCAGAGCGTGTGGCTTGAAACAACGCCCGAAGATCCCATCACCTCGCTGAGACTCACCCCCACCACAGAGAACGTTCTCATCGAAACCGTGGGCGGCGGACGGCACAAGACTCTCACCCTTGCGGACGGCACGGTCTACACTTACGAGGGCGACAGCTTCACGCTCACGCCCGAACACCCCCGCCTCTGGTCGCCCGAAGATCCCTATCTCTATCATTTCACCCTGTCGGACGGCAAGGATACGCTCAAGAGCTATTTTGCCCTTCGCACCTTCTCGTCGGGCACTTTTAACGGAAAGCCCTGCCTCCTGCTGAATGAAAAGCCCATCTTTTTACACGGTCTTCTCGACCAGGGCTATTTTCCGGACGGCATTTTCACGCCCGCCTCCGAGGAGGGCTATACCTATGACGTCAGCCTTGCCAAGTCCATGGGCTTCAATATGCTCCGTAAACACATCAAGCTTGAGCCGGAGCGCTTCTATTATGACTGCGACCGCCTCGGCATTCTCGTCGTACAGGATCTTGTCAATTCGGGCAAATATTCCTTCCTCCGTGATACCGCCCTGCCCACCGTCGGCATCCGCTCGGGTATTTCGGTCAAAGCCGACCCCGTGAGAGCCGAGATCTTCCGCGAAAGCGCCCTTGAGACACTCAGCCATCTGTACAATCACCCATCGGTCATTGCTTATACCGTCTTCAACGAGGGCTGGGGACAGCACGATGCCGATCGCTACTACACCCTTCTGAAACAGTGCGATCCCACCCGCCTGTACGATACCGCCTCGGGCTGGTTCGGTAAGGTAGAAAGCGATTTCGAGAGCGAGCATATCTATTTCAAGAAGCTTGCCCTGAAGCCCGAAGGCAAAAAGCCCCTCTTCCTGTCGGAATTCGGCGGCTATTCCTTCAACGTGAAGGATCATGTCTTCAACCTCTCCAAGACCTACGGCTATAAAAAATTTACAGACATGGCAGCCTTTGAAGAGGCGTTCCTTTCCCTCTATGAAAACGAAGTCATCCCCCTGATCACGCAAGGACTCTCCGCCGCCGTCTATACCCAGCTCACCGACGTCGAGGATGAGACCAACGGCATCGTCACTTATGACCGCCACACCGTCAAGCTGACGCCTTCCCGTGTCAAAGAAATGTCCGAATTGCTCTATTCCACCTTCGAAGCGTGGGTAAACACCCCCGCTCCGTAGCCATCCTCCCGTATCCATCCTCCCGTATCCATCCTCCCGTATCCATCCTCCCGTATCCATCCTCCCGTATCCATCCTCCCGTATCCATAGGAAACACCCTGCCGACAATCGGCAGGGTGTTCTTTCCGCTATCTGTTTTGGGCAGTGGGGTCTCTGCGGCTCAGCCGCTTCATCAAGATCTTGCGCTTTCAGATACACGCTCACAAAGAGCGGTGTCCATGTCAAGCACACGGTATGCGGCGGCTTCTTCGCCTTTCTCCACAAGGATCAGACTGCCCCCTTCGTATACCGTCAGAGAGAGGGTGGGCGACAGGGTCTCGCCTTCTTTCTGATAAAAGCAGAAGGCTCTGTCAAGGGTCGATTTCTCCTCGGTCTCGCTCACGTCGACCTTTTGATAGCGAGCGGACGAGAGCATCTCCGTAAAGGAGGCGATCAGCTCGCGATCCTCGGTATCATACACCGTGCTTTCATTGACCGCCGCCGCCAGCACGATGCGATCGGGGAGAGCCACCCCGTCAAAGGGCTTGTCGGTATAGCGCGCGGGATCGACGGTACCGCATGCCGTCAAGGACAAAGCGCCCGTCAAAAGGAGGAAAACAAGTGCAAAAGATATAATTTTTTTCATTGAAGTTCCTCCAAAGTAATAGAGTTGAACTCAAGAGAAGACCCTTTTCCACCACAAATAGTACAAATATTAGCTGCATTTAAAGTGTGGGCTTCATGTTTTAAGAATCCACACGTAGGGCACGATATTGTATGTAATGCCGTGCTAGTACTTTGAATTGTATAATTGCTTTCGGAATGAACACACAAACGATATACGGTTACCGTACAATTCGCATATTCAGCATAGGGACAATCATCTCCACGATGCTGATACAATGCTGCAGCACCCCATTTTGAAACTACAGTAATTTGTGACAAAGAATTGCCAGATTTAGCCGTAATAATTCCAGAATGAGTTACATTACCATTGCTACGATATACAATAATGTCGCCTATACCCCAACTAGTTTGAACATATGTACCATCATTCAAAAAAGCTTGAGGTTCACCAATCCAGTACGGATTCGATGCCGCTGTTGAATACCACGCATACGAATGACAATTGTAATAAGGACTATATGATCTCAGAGCCACAGTTGAGTCATACTCATCCAAATTGTTTTGTATAGCTGCTAAATCTGCCGCAGTATATATACAATTTGTACGAATCTGCGCAGAAACTGGATTGCCTTTGCATGTGTAAACTGATGTTTCGGTATAAGTGTATGATAGTCTGCCGTTTGAATTCGATTCAAGAATTATATTCTCTAATCCAGTCAAAACATCAATTTGACATTTTTGAATCAAAGAATAATTACCTTCCTGCTCTAACAATAAATTGCATTTATTAGCAATAGCTTGAATACAATCTGTTCTTGATAAAAACTCCGTAATTGAAGGGCAATCAGGTTTTATCCACTCCAAGAACAATTCGGGAGAATCGAATAATGGAACCATCCAAATATTAGAATGATTCAAAACATCTTCTAATAATTCAGCGGTAGTCTCGGTTTCGCTTGCAAGAATCGAAATAGGAGCACCATAAGATAATAAAATGCCAAGAAGTAATATCATAGATGTCAAAATGAGTACACGTTTTTTCATATTAATATTCTCCTTATAGTATTATTAATATTATTATATCATTTAATAGCAT
>JAFVYN010000025.1 GCA_017508605.1 Clostridia bacterium | reverse complement strand
TGTATCGACGGCAATAACCTCCATACCGCTCTCTACAAGCTCTCTTGCCACGGCTATGCCGTATCTTCCAAGTCAGAAGACTGCGTACGTTTTCTTTGCTTTCATAATTATCTCCATTCCGCCGCCTCGAGGCGGCACAAATATTATCGATGACTTTTGTCTGACAGACAAAAGTCACGCGTGAAACAGTTAAATTGCCTACCAGCAGCAAAAAGCTTTCACGCTGTTCTCCTTATCCTATACTGATATCTTCCGTCGGCTCGGAAATTAAATTCTGACTTTCGTTCTTGCTGCCAAGCGCCACCGCAAGCGAGATGGGCCCTACTCTGCCGAAATACATGGTTACTATGATAATTAGCTTTCCAAAGGTGTTCAGCGTTGCCGTCAGATTTCTTGAAAGTCCGACGGTCGCGGTCGCGCTGACCGTTTCGTAGACTGCATCAAGGGCGGATGCGTTGCTCACCGCCATCAAAAGCACGGTGGATGCCGCGCAGATCAAGAGAAAGGTTACCGCTACTGCAACTGCTTTTTTCACCGAGTCCTCGGAAATACGGCGGCCAAACAGTGTGGCGCTGTTTTTATTACGTATGGTTGCAAATGCCGAACAGATGAGCACGGCAATGGTTACTGTTTTCATTCCGCCTGCCGTTCCCACAGGTGAGCCGCCGACAAGCATCAGAATGATCGATACCGCGGCAGAAGCGTTCGTCAGATTTTCTTGAGGAATTGAAGCAAAGCCTGCGGTCCTCGTGGTGACAGATTGAAATAATGACACTTGTATCTTATCAAAGAGGGACATCTCTCCGATGGTCAACGGATTTGCGTATTCAAAGATGAATATCAGGATCCCACCGACAAGAATAAGACCTGCGGTAACTGTAATCGCTATTTTCGAGTGCAAGGTCAGATGCCTGAATATCTTGCGGTTCTTTTGCGAACGGCTCCGTGCAACGCGGAGAACGTCCCACCACACGATATAACCCAGACCGCCGAGAATTATGAGCGCGGAGGTGACCACATTGATCAATGGATTCGTGGCGTAATTGCAAAGGCTGTTTTCGGCGATTACGTCAATTCCCGCGTTACAGAAGGCTGAAACCGAGTTGAATACCGATATCCAAATGCCCTTTGCTCCGAATTCCGGAACGAATACGAGCATATACAATACAGCACCTATTCCCTCGATGATAAGCGTGCCGAACAGTACGTTCTTGACAAACCTGACAAGCCCCGACATCGTGTTGAGATTGAAGGCATCCTGAATGAGCAAGCGGTCGCCGATGCCCATTTTTTGATTGAAAAGCAGCATCAGTCCCGACATGATTGTGATGGTGCCAAGACCGCCGATCTGTATCAGAAGCAATATGACGATCTGCCCGAATACGCTCCACGTTGAGACCGTTGGGAGCGTAACGAGTCCCGTTACGCAGGTTGAGGTGGTTGCCGTAAAGAGCGCGTCGAGGTACGAAACGGCATTTCCCGTGGCGGAGCTTATCGGTAATGCCAACAGTACGCTTCCTGCGAGAATGGTCACAAGGAAG
>JAFVYN010000024.1 GCA_017508605.1 Clostridia bacterium | reverse complement strand
ATTACAAGATAGTTGGGTACGATGTTGTACATTTTCGATATTATAAATCCGTAAAGTGCAAATCCCAGCATCGTGAAAAGTATCCCGCCGATCATTCCCTCGACAGTCTTTTTGGGGCTGACCTCGGGAATGAGCTTGTGACGTCCGAAAAGACGTCCGCATATGTACGCGAATATATCGCTCACCCATGCTCCGACAAAAGGAAGCAGGTAGACATACTTTCCTATTCCATCCATATCGCGCAAAAGAATGAGCGACGTGAACGCGAATACAGTATATGTACAAAGTGAAACTGCAAGAGCCGCATCTTTTACAAGATATCTTCCGCGCGTCAGAACAGACAGCGAGAAAAGATAGAACATATAGACAAATATTATACCGAAAGAAAGCGTACAATAAAGATACACGTTTTCAAAGGTACGGGAAAGAGCCGGAATGAGCACGGAGATAATATAAAACGGTATGCTTACCGCAAGCTCCTTGCGCTGCCCTATGCACCCCAGCATCTCGTGAGCGGCTATAAACGAGACAAGCGCCACGAATGCTACAAAAATATATGTGTTGGAGAAATACAGTATCGGTACGACTATTGCGAGTCCTATCAATGCTGTTATCGTTCGTATTAACATAACTGCTCCTTATAATACCTTGCCGAATTTGCGTTTTCTCGAATAGAAATTTTTTACCGCTTCGTCAATATCATTTTCATCAAGATCGGGCCACAGCACGTCGGTAAAATATAGCTCCGAGTATGCCGATTGCCAAAGCAAAAAATTAGAAAGACGCATATCTCCGCCCGTTCTGACGATGAGATCGGGGTCGGGGGATGCCGCGGTATAGAGATGTGACGCAAGATCTTCCTTGGTGATCTCGGTCTTTCCCTCGCGGATCAGACGGTTGACCGCGTTCACGATCTCATCCCGTCCACCATAGTTGAAGGCAATATTGAGAATGTCCGAAAAGCTCTCGCTGTCCTTCTCAAGCTTTTCCATTTTCGCGCGCAATTTTCTCGGGAATACCGATTTGTCCCCGAGAAAGACCACACGGATCTTTTTTTCGTGAAAGCGGCGCATGGCGGTATCAATATAATTCGAAAAGAGCTTCATCAGGGCATCGACCTCGGGACGGGGTCTCGACCAGTTTTCGGTCGAAAACGCATAGACCGTCACGTGACGGATGCCAAGCTCATGGCAGTAGCTCGCTGTCTCCTCAAAGACACGCGCGCCGACCTTGTGCCCTTCGTTTCTCGTTTTTCCCTGCTTGGTCGCCCATCTGCCGTTGCCGTCCATAATGAACGCGATGTGACGGATCGCACCGTTTTTCAGCGCGGCTCTTGCCTTATCATCCATTGCCTTGCACCCTCTTTTTTGTAAAAACGGGGCTGTCGCGTTTCGGCGTCAGCCCCGTATGTGTCCTTGGGCATATACCCTTATTGTATCCCGATTCGTCTCTTCGTATGCCTACGGACAGAGGCGTCAGATCGCCATGATCTCGGCTTTCTTCTTGTCGACGATCACGTCAATATCCTTGATGAACTTGTCGGTCAGCTTCTGAATGTCCGTACCCGACTGCTTTTCTTCATCCTCGGTCATTTCGCTCTTCTTCTTCATATCCTTGCACTTATCCATGGCGTCACGGCGGATGTTACGAATGGCGACCTTGCCATCCTCACCCATCTTTACGACCTGCTTCGAAAGCTCTTTTCTGCGCTCTTCGGTAAGCTGGGGGAAGGAAAGACGGATCACAGTACCGTCGTTCTGCGGCGTAATACCGACATCGGAGGCGAGGATTGCCTTCTCGATCGCCTTCAGCGCGGACTTATCCCAGGGCTGAATGGAAAGGGTTCTCGCATCCACCGCCTTGATCTGCGCGATATCGCGGATGGGCGTGGGTGTTCCCCAATAGTCAACTCTGACCTTGTCAAGCACGGAGGCATTCGCCTTGCCCGCTCTGACGGTGGCAAGCTCGTCCTCAAGGTGAGCAACGGCTTTCTTCATTTTTTCTTCATAAGGCTTGATATCGATCTTCATACTCTTGAATCCTTTCGGTTTTATCTGTAAATTTAATTCGAATCACGGTTATGCATCAGAGTGCCGAGCTTTTCCCCGTGTACCACACGGAGAATATTTTCGGGGTCGGCAAGCCCGAACAGGCAGATCTTCAAATGATTCTCCATCGCAAACGCCGTCGCGGGCGTATCGATCACGACGAGATGCTTTTCAAGAACGTCCTCATAGGTAATGTCGTCAAGCTTCTTTGCCGTGGGATCCTTTCTCGGATCGGCGGTATAAACACCGTCGATATTCTTGGCAAAAAGAAGGGCGTCAACCTCCATCTGCGCGCCGCGAAGCACCGCGCCGGTATCGGTCGAGAAATAAGGATGACCGGTTCCGCAGGCGAAGATGACCACCTTGCCCGCCTTCAGATAGCTTTCAGCGAGATCCTTGGAATAATACTCCGCAAACGGCTCAAGCTTGACAGCCGACAGCACCTTGGCATCCACGCCAAGCGAGATCAGAGTATCCTGTACGGCAACAGAGTTGATCACCGTTGCCAGCATACCCATGCCGTCAGCACGTGAGCGATCCATCTTACCGCTCGATCTGCCGCGCCAGATATTTCCCGCGCCGATCACGAGAGATACTTCCACGCCCTCTCTGACCGCCTGTCTGATCACCTCGCAGACACGGGTCACGGTGTCAAAATTCAAAATGCCGTCATCACCCTGCAGAGCTTCGCCGCTGAGCTTTAAGAGAATGCGTTTGTAAAGAAGTTCACTCATATGCTTGTCCTTTCGTTATTCCGAACGTTTCACTTCTTCTATTTTACTATATTTTCCGCGCTTTGTAAAGAGGTTTTTTCCGCAAAGCGCAATTTTTTTCAAAAAACCTTATACCTGCTCGACCTTGATCAGATTGGTATTTCCCGAAAGTCCCGCGGTATCGCCTCCCGTGATCACGATCTTGTCGCCCTTGGTCAGCGAGAAGGTCGACTGCGCGATCTTTTTGGCGGTATAAACCAGGACGTCAGTCGAGGTAAAGCGCTCGCAGATCGCGGGAACAACGCCCCAGGAAAGCGCAAGCTTACGCCAGGTATTCTCATCGGTCGTAAGACCGATAATATCGACGGGCGAGCGGAAGCGCGATACCATTCTCGCCGTCATGCCCGACAGCGAGCATGCCACGATCGCCTTGGCATGAACGTCGATCGACATGCCGCAGGTTGCGTGAGAGATCGCATCAGCGGTGCTTTTGATGGTGAATTCCGTGCCGTAAAACCGTTCCTTATAATCGATCGTTCCCTCGGTGGTCTCGGCGATCTTCGCCATTGTCTTGACAGCCTCCACGGGATATTTGCCCGCAGCCGTCTCACCCGAAAGCATAATGGCGCTCGTGCCGTCATAGACAGCGTTGGCGATATCCGAGATCTCCGCACGGGTGGGACGGGGATTGTGGATCATGGATTCAAGCATTTCGGTGGCGGTGATCACACGTTTGCCGAGCATACGGCAGGTGGTGATCAGCTTTTTCTGAATAGCGGGCAATTGTTCAAAGGGGATCTCCACACCCATGTCGCCGCGCGCGACCATCACACCGTCACAGACCTCGGAGATCTCCTCGATATGATCGACACCCGACTGATTCTCGATCTTGGCGATCAGCTCGACGTCATCGGCATCAAGCTCCTTGAGATAGCCCTTGACATCCACAAGATCCTGTTTTCTCGAAACGAAGGAGCATGCGATAAAGTCGATGCCCTGCTCGATACCGAACTTGATATCCTTTTTGTCCTGCTCGGAAAGATAGGTCTGCTTCATGACCTTACCGGGAAAGCTCATACTCTTTCTGTCAGACAATTCACCTCCGCACTGCACAACGGTGCGGATCTCAGCGCCCTTGATCTCGGTAACACGGAAGGACAAAAGTCCGTTATTGAGAAGAATGGTATCCCCGACGAGAAGCTCCTCAGTCAGGTAGGGATAGCTGACTGAAACACGGCTTTCGTCACCGACGATCTCATCGGTCGTAAAGGTGAAGACGTCACCGTCCTTCAAGAGGATCTTACCGTTTTCAAAGGTCTTGATGCGGTATTCAGGTCCCTTGGTATCCAGCATGATGGCGATCGGAAGCCCTAACTTGTCTCTGACCTTCTTGACAAGATCAATATAGTCCTTGTGTACCTCATGCGTGCCGTGAGAAAAATTCAGACGGGCTACATTCATCCCCGCGCGGGCAAGCCCTGACAACACCTCTTCACTGGCACAAGCGGGACCAATGGTGCATACGATTTTCGTTTTGCGCATAACTTCCTCCAAAGAAATATCACTGTCTCTATTGTACACAAAAAAAGCAGATTTGTAAAGCGATTTTCACAATTTCAAGAAAAAAACAACCTCTATCCGAGGATAGAGGTTGTTTTACATCAATTAGCCGTTAACCATCTTAGCGATCTCATCAGCAAAGTTTTCTTCTCTCTTTGCGATGCCTTCGCCCTTTTCATAGATCACGAAGCTCTTGACAGAAATAGCGCCGCCGAACGCCTTTGCGCTCTGAGCGATATACTTGCCAACGGTAAGGGAGTCATCCTTAACGTATTCCTGGTTGAGGAGGCAAACTCTTTCATAGAACTTGCCAAGCTTACCGCCGAGGATCTTTTCAAGGATCGCGTCGGGCTTGTTAGCGAGCTTGGGATCGTTCTTAGCCTGAGCCTTGAGAACGGACATTTCTTCGTCGATAGCACTCTGGGGAACGTCAGCTTCCGAGATGTATGCGGGAGGCGAGCCTGCAGCGATCTGAAGGGTGATGTTCTTTGCCATTTCAGCGAAGTCGGGGTGATTCTTAGCAGCATCATCTGCGTCAAACGCAACGATAACACCGGTCGAGCCGGTACCGTGAATGTAGGTAGCAACCGTGCCTTCTACGATCACAAAGCGACGGATCGAGATCTTTTCACCGATCTTGAAGATGTTGTCCTTGAGGACTGCTTCAACGGTATCGGTGGTGTCTACGTAGTTGCAAGCCATAAGAGCAGCAACATCAGCGGGCTTGTTTGCGATAATGGTCTTGAGAAGATCCTTAACAAATGCCTGGAAGGAAGCGTTCTTCGCAACGAAGTCGGTTTCGGAGTTAACTTCGATCATAGCGGCAACTTCGCCTTCAACGAGGATATCAACGAGACCCTCAGCGGCAATTCTGCTTTCCTTTTTACCTGCGGCAGCAAGACCCTTTTCGCGGAGGATCTTAACAGCGTCATCCATGTTGCCGTTTGCTTCAACGAGTGCCTTCTTGCAGTCCATCATGCCGCAGCCGGTCTTGGCGCGGAGCTCTGCAACGTCTTTTGCGGTAATCTGTGCCATGGGTATATATCTCCTTTAACGTGTTATTTTTTGTGTTGTGCTTATTCAGCGTCGGTGGTCTCTTCAGCATCCTCACCGTCTTCGCCCTGCTTGCCTTCGATAACGGCATTCGCAAGAACGGAGGAGATGAGCTTGATGGCGCGGATCGCGTCATCGTTACCGGGGATCACGTAGTCTGCGTCATCGGGATCGCAGTTGGTATCAACGATAGCAACTACCGGGATACCGAGCTTCTTAGCTTCTGCTACTGCGTTCTT
>JAFVYN010000023.1 GCA_017508605.1 Clostridia bacterium | reverse complement strand
TTTTCTGTTTTTGTTTTTGTCTTTCATACCTGACCCTTTCCGCAAAAGAACGAACAGGAAACGATCCTTTTCGCGCTTTGCATTCCAAAAAATTGATTACCCCTGATCGGGCATAAGCTCACGGCGTATCAGCGAGACCATGATACCCGTGTTCAGCTCCATCGCGTCCACGGGATAGATTGTCCTTATGTAACCGTGATAAACACGTTCTCGGTAGGCTTTCACGATCTCTTGCTCTGAGACGCCCTTTGAAAGCTCTGTAACGATCCACAAAGCCGTTTCTTCCGCGCTCTTTCGCGAGCGCAAAAGATACCGCTTTGCCAAAGCGCCTTCGAGAAGTCCGTAATGCGGTACCAGGATCGCCTTCGGCGCAAGAGAAAGCACACGCTCGATCGAGGCAAGCGCCATCTGATAGTCCACAAGATAGGCGGGCAAGACCTCGGACGCGCCGTCATACACGCCAAGCGTCTCTGCCCCGAGCAAAAGCCCGAGAGAGCGGCAAAAATACCCGAACGAGCATTTGGTATGTCCGGGAAGCGCGATCGCCTCGAACACAAAAGCCCCCGTGTCGATACTGTCGCCGTCTTCTACCGTAAGATCGACCGAGAGACGGTCGATGAGATCCTCATAGTCGGTAACGCCTTCGCTTGCGGCAACCTTTTGATCAAGCTCTCTCATCATGCGCCTTGCGGAGGGCTTTTCAAAAACCGCCGCCGCATGCTTGCCCGCCACGATCCTGCAATCGGGATAGCGGCGCTTGAGATACGCCGAGCCGAGCGCATGATCATAGTGCGAATGCGTCAGAAAGATAAAGTCAAGCACCCTATTGCCAAGATAGGCTTCGACCTTGTCACAAAGGGCGTTTCCCGTAAAGGCAAAGCCTGAATCGTAAAGGATCGCCGTATTCCCGTCATCGATCAGAAAGGCGCTGTCGCCGGGATGCACTCGAAGATCCACGATCCTGATGCGGTCCGTTTCTTTTTCTTCACCCACGTTCGCTCACCCCTTTTGCCCATGCTGTTTTCGGTTTACTACGAGAAGAACGAGATATACCAGAATCTCAGCCGAGAAAAACAGCGTGATATTCACAAACGGCATCACGTAAGGCGAAATTGCCTCGGGCAAGAGATAAAAAGGATCGCGAACCACAAAGAACCAATTGAAAAAATGACGGTAGTCAAGATGCTCGCCATTGTAACACAAATTCCCGAAAATCGCAAAGGCGGTGATCCCCGAAAGGATCAGAAGATCCCGATAGCATGTCCGTAAAGAAAGCTTGTTTCCCTCATAGATCAGCACCAGAAGTCCGTATACCGTCATCACCGCGTGAAAGAGCAGCGTCTGTACCACACGGTAGGATAAGGGATGGACCTGATGCCACATCACACCGGCGGGATAAATAAGATATACCAGATTGGAAATGAACCCGATCAACGCGAAATGTACGCGGTATTTCGAAAGGCGCTGTACATGACGGCTCAGAAAACAGAGAACGCAGGTCTGTGTGCATATGTGAAAAGGAAGCTTTTCAATGTCGATCTCTCCGTATGCCAGGGGCATCAGAAAGAAGTCAAGAAGATAGAGCGAAAAAGCCGCGTCAATAAGATACCCTGCCGCACGCTCCCGATCGCTCCGCGCCCGCTTTCTCCATAAAAGAAGCAAAACCGCCGCAAGTCCCGCCGCCACAAGAACGTAAAGAAGATGCCACCCTCCAAAGCAAGTAAACACCTCCCCGCCCGTCCGATCCGCCAATAACTCATTCAACCACCGATACATCCCATCACCTCTGATATCCTTAAAGCATCCTTTTAAAACGCGTCCCGACAAAGCCTCGCCTGACTGTCCGCCAAGGACTCATTGAAAAACAGCTTTTTGGTCTCTGCCGTATTGATCACAGTATATCAGAAATCGTCGCATCTGTCAAGACAGCACATATCCAACAGCAAACTTTCGTTAATATCTTTTTTTCTTCTCATATTTCTTTTGAAGAAGGATCACCAGGTAATACAATCCGTAAATAATCAGCACCATACCAAACGTGCATCCCACCACGACAAACGGCATCAGCACTTGGGGAATAAACGGAAATGTTTTTCCTGTAATAAAAAACCAATCGTATCCCCTTCCCCAACCCTCGGGGGAATAGACGGCATTGCCGAACGATGCCCAAAGTACCGTCAGACAAATTCCGACGAGCGCCCGATAGGCGTTTTTGATCCGCGGCACCACAGTTTTGGTCGTCAGCAGCAAAACCCCGTAAGCCAACACAAGCCCGTGATAAACGAAGGTCTGTATGATCTCATAACAAAAAGGCGATTCACTTCCAAGCGCGCTTCCGGGATAGACAAGGTACATCAGGGGGGCGATAATGCTGAGAAAGGCAACAGGCTCTTTGATCGCGGAAAAACGAGGGCTGAACTGTGTAAAAGCAATGACGGGACAAAGCAAGGTACAGATATGAAAGGGCAGCTTATCAACGTTCATCATCCCGTCCCTGAAAAGCGGCTGAATAAAGAAGTCCGCAACGTATACCACCGCAACCAATACCGCTACCGTATCCAAAGCCCGCTTTTTCACCGCAGGCTCACGGGCACGGAGTAAGCGGGCAGCCGTCAGGATCGCTGCAAAGATCACTGCCGCGTATCCGATATGCCACACAGAAAACAGCGTGATGTCAAAAGGCTCTTCCCGTGTTCTGAAAAGCTCGGTCAAAAACTCGCGCATCATACGTTGACCCGCTCAAATGACAGGATCACCTTAAAAAGATCCCCGTCGGTTATAACTTCCAGTCTGCCGCCGCAAAGCTCGGTATAGCTTTTGGCGATCGCGAGACCGAGACCGTTTCCTTCAGCCGTACGGGATTCATCGCCACGAACAAACCGTTCCGTGATCTCATCCGCGCGAAACGTCAAGGGATATGCCGATGTATTTTTAAATACCGTCTCTACCCGTCCTTCCTTTTCGCGTACCTCAATAAATACCCGCGTATGCTTCATGGCGTACTTAAGAATATTCTGAATCAGATTTCCGAGAGCACGCGCCATCTTTCTTCCGTCTGCCTCAATACAGAGATCCGCCTGTGTCTCCACGCAAAACGTAAGTCCGGAGCTTTGAATTTCACTGTCATATTCGCCAATGGTCTGATGAAGAAGAAGAGAGGCATCCAACGTTTCCTTCAGGACAGTCTCATTTCCGCTCTGCACCTTTGAAATATCAAAAAGATCCTGCGTAAGCTTTTTGAGTCTTTCTCCCTTTTTGGCGATGATCACGGCGTAATCCCTCGCCTCTTCCGAAAGCCCTTCTGTCTTTTGCAAAAGCTCCGCGTAATTCAGAATGGATGTGATCGGGGTCTTCAGATCGTGTGAAACGTTGGTGATCAGTTCAGAACGCAGGCGTTCTGCCTTGACTCTCGCCGAAACCGCCTCGTCGAGTCCCTTCGCAATATCATTGATATTTGCCGCAAGCTGCCGCATATCCTCACATCTCAGCTTGGGAACGGTATACGAAACGTTTCCGCTGCGTATCTCGCTAACTCCTTTTTTGATCTCGTCAAGATCCCCCGCACGGTACGCCGCAACAAAACAGGCAAAGCACGCTATCAGGATCCCCAACACAAGCCAAAGCGGTGAATGCGGGATACCGATTCCCAAAATGCCGATCACTACCGTATAGATCAGAAGCATACTGACAAGAATCACCCCCGTTTTTCGGGACAGCACACCAATCAGTGTCGAGAATGCCTTCTTGACGTGACCAAAAAGCCATTTGACAGCCTTACAGAACACGCGAAGGATCCATCCAAGCAAGAAAAGGATCACACTCGTCTTCCCCATTTTGCCCGTTTTCAGATTTCTCACAAGCGAAAGCAGGCAGATAAGGATCATGAAACTGCCAAGCGCCGCTACCGTTCCCAGAGCGGGATACAGAAGCGCGGGCGGAAAATGACCGATTCGATATGCATCGAGTATCTCGAAACAAAGCACGGCAGCGCCAATCCCCGAACCGACCAACAGCAAAAGACGGATCTCCGCCCATATACGGTCATACCAAAGAGAGCGATCACTTCCGTCAGGGGCTTTGCCGCATACCGAAATCAGATAAGTAAGAAGCGCCAAAGCGCCGAGTGCCAACACGATCGTTCTGATCGCGGCATCTACCACAATAGCCTCCTGATGCTCCCATGCCGCACGGTAGCGCATAAGCGCGTCTTCTTTGATCTGACAGCCGATCGTCATCTCGCTTTCGCTGTCAAGCTCCTCAAGAACCTCGATCAGCATCGTACACATATGTCCGGTTGACACCCGTTCCACCCGACCCAAGCGGTCGCGTGTCAGATATGAATACTGTTCACCACCCATCATCTCCTCGGCGGAAGCATACGCGCTGTTGGTGATCACAGTGTCATTCCACTGAACAAAGTACCAAACGTCCCCCTTATGATCCATCTCATTCAGACCCTCTTCCATGTACAAAAGGATCATTTCACGGTACAGATCCATATCAAAGGAACTGCTTTCTTTTCCGTATTTACGCACTACGCCGTATACAGCATCATACACCGCGTATTCCGGCTCACTCAAAATTTGCGACAGGATCCACGACTCTGAGAAATCCCGCTCAAATGAATAGATGTCGGGTTCTCCGTCAAAATAGGCGATCCCGCTCTCTGTCACAAACAAGACCGCGGCGACAATACAGGCAACAAACAGTATCACCGCCACCAGCTTCATCAAAGTTGAACATACAATTTGTTTCATACTTACTCCTTAATCGACCTTATAGCCGATTCCCCAAACGACCTTGAGATATTTCGGCTCTTTGGGGTCGATCTCTATTTTTTCACGGATGTGGCGAACGTGTACCGCGATCGTGTTATCTCCGATCGCCGTTTGCTCATTCCATACGTTGGTATAGATATCCTCAGCGGAAAATACCCGCCCGCGGTTTCTGACAAGAAGCTCAAGGATCTTATATTCGATCGGCGTCAGACGAACAAAGCTACCGTCTACCTTGACTGTCTTGCTGAGCGTATCCACTGACAGCCCGTCGATTACGATCTCACCGTTCTGTTTTCCGATCGCGCCGAGTGTTGTGTACCGCCTCAGCTGTGATTTCACTCTTGCCATCAGCTCGGAAGGATTAAACGGTTTGGTTACGTAATCGTCCGCCCCCGCCGTCAGCCCGAATATCTTATCGGTATCCTCAGACTTTGCGGAGAGCAGTATCACAGGCATATTCCGTGATTCACGCAGCTTCATCAATGTCCTGATGCCGTCAAGCTTTGGCATCATAACGTCGAGAATCAATAGATGTATCTCGTGTTCGGAAAGGATCTCCAGCGCCTCCATCCCGTCATATGCCCTGAACGGCAGATATCCTTCTCCCTTCAGAAAAATGCAAATACTGTCAACGATCTCCCGATCGTCATCCACGACCAATATATTCATACCTTTCACCTCCATCAGTATCGTACCATTCCTTTCTTAATAAATTACGATGAAATTTCTTAATTTTTCTTAATAGTTCCACAGATGATCCGTAACGTGACCAAAACCGAAGACGCGCCTGAAGGAACGGCGCGCTGTCGGAGAATCGCCGTTTCTTCACTTGACAAATGATGCCGCAAATGGTAAAATGAAACAAATACTATTTCTTTTATTTCAAGGAGACCTCTGAATGTCTGATTTTCTCACTTATCTGTTGGGACTCTTGACTCGCTCTGTTTTTTTATATCTCCCGATCGGACTGCTTATCGTTTTCTTCGTTCGTCTGTTTCGCTATCGCAAACTGTGGCGGAAAGTACAAACAGCACCCGATTCCGTTGACTGTGCGAAGCTTCGCAAATATAAGCACTCTCTTATCATCCTCGGTATAGTCACAGGTCTCACCATTACCGTCATCACAACGGTTTGGGGCCTTCTAATGATCGGGCTGTCCCATATGTAGGAGGCACTATGAACGATCACCGCTATCAAAAACTGCTCTACACCGTCTTAGCCATTGGCACGGTTCTCACACTTGCCCATCTGATCTATGTCATAATCGCCTATCAGCACAGCTCGATCATCACCTTTATTGCTAAGGAGCTGTGGTAATATGAAAACAACTGCCATACATCGCCGTCAGATTGCCGGCCTTGCCTTACTGCTATCCTTTTTTCTTTTGGTAAATCTTGGTCTTTACCTACTTCTCACCCGTCGGCTGACTAACCATTTCAGCTCGGTCTCACAAGCCAAGATGATTGACGTAGCAAGATATCTTCCCCATGAAGAAACATCCGATCTCATTGCCCAAAAAACCGATTTCATCCTGACAGGTGAGCTTCCCATCCTTGACGGTGCTGCGGCACTCGTTCCGGTCTACGCATCCGTGATCCACTCCCTGTATCCGCAAGGAAGTGTGACCTATGAAGGCGGCAGCTTCTCAGACGATAATTATTACGGAGAGAACTTTGCTAATGACAGCAAAATGCAGTATCATAATACCGTGCGCGGCTATCGGGCGGTTGTGGACGGTGATACAGATCTCTTTTTCAGTGCCGCGCCATCGGAAGAACAGCGAGCATACGCCGAGGAAAAAGGCGTGGAGCTTGTTTGGGTTCCGATCGGGCTGGAGGCTTTCGTGTTTTTCGTCAATCAAAATAATCCCGTTGATCGTTTGACAGTCGAGGAAGTGCGCAGTATCTATGCAGGAGAATATACCAATTGGAAAGAACTCGGCGGATCCAACCGTCCGATCAATCCCGTCACGCGCATCGAAGGAAGCGGCAGTCAGACAATGATGCTTGCTTTCATGAAGGATCAGAAGATCGCCCCTAAGTCGCCGCTTGCTTTTATGGGATCGGGAATCGGGTATTCCTTTCGCTTCTACATGGAAGATATGGTAGAAAGCGATCAAGTTAAAATGCTTTCGCTGAATGGCGTTTATCCCGACAAAGCACATATCAAAGACAGAAGCTACCCCATCGTCACAGAATTCTATGCCGTTTACCGTAAGGATAACGGCAATCCGAATGTCAAGAACCTCGTCGACTGGCTTCTTTCCGAAGACGGACAAGCCCTTATCGAGGCCGCGGGTTACGTTGGCATCACCTGATATCCGATATCAAAAAAAGAGAGATGACACCATCCCTCTTTTTTTATTTAGCGTGACTACGCTTTTATTCAAGATCCGTCTCTTCGTCTTTTTTCACCCTTCCGGGAGAAAACTATCGGGAAGCGCCTTCGGGGTCAGCGGATCGTAATACAGCTGATACCCATAATACCGTCTTTCCGCGTTATCCTCAGGATGGTCGGGATATTCGGTCACCTCGGAAATAAGGTTACCGGATTCGTCAAATTCACGGGATACGACGGCTTTCAGAGTGCCGTTCTTTTTCTGCCGATAAACAACACACCGACCGTTTCTGTCATAGGAATACAGCGTTTCCAGAATGAAGCCCTCGGTTCCCGATTCACATGTCTCCTTCAGAAGCATGCCGCTTTGGTCATATTCCCATGACCAGACGTAATACGGCGTCTCTCTGTCGGCGGTAAAATGCGAGCGTTTGACAAGCCTTCCCACGCGGTCATATTCGTAACGCACGGAATAGTTCGCGCGACGGGTAGAACGGCATGCCTCTTCAACAAGTTCGCCCTTTTCGTTGTAAGTATACATGATAACGTCGGTATCGGTACCGTCAACACGCTCTTCGCGGATCAACTTGCCGTCCTCGTTATAGGTACAGAACGTATCCACAAAAATCTCCTCAAGCACAGAGCCATAACGCGAATAGATCAGATTGCCCTTGTCATCGTACTCCGCCGATCTCTCATATCCCCCGGGATACTTCATCAGGATCAGATTTCCGTCCGTGTCATAGACATAGCTCGTCCCGGATCCGTAATACCACTCGCTGTTACTCGGATAATACTTCTTCGGTCCCTCTTCTTCGCGGATCAGATTCCCCTTTTCATCGTAAAAATACCAATGATACCGTAGCGTGTCCGAAAATGATGAGAACGAACAGCTCTCGACGACACGCCCGTATTCGTCATACCGATAGCGAGAGGTACTCGCATGATCGTTTCCTTGATAGATCACCGCCTCGGGCTGATAGGAGAAGCGGGCAAGATAACTACTCACATCCCGATAGTCCCGGATCGTCAAAAACAACGCGTACGCCGCCTCAATGCGTCCCTTGTCAAGACATGCCAGCGCATCGGTGTAAGCTTGCAGCTGAGGATCTCTCTCCTTGAGCGGCGCCTCAGTCCGCATGGCATTTACCTGAAGAACATCCGCAAGCGTCCGTTCGGGTTCGCTCACCGTATCTTCCAAAGCCCCGCCGCACGCACACAGCAAAAGACTGACCGTCAGCAGAAACAATGCCGTAAACAGTTTTTTCATATTCATTCTCCCTTTTGATGCGGTATCAGCACCGCGATTTATCATAAAGCTTCAAGAAACTCCCGAATCGCCGCACCCGTTCGCCTTTTTCATCAATATTCTATCATATAAAATAATTCTTTTCAATATAAAATAAAAAACTTTTCGCCCTATGGGAGAAAAGCTACCGTAATCATAGCAGGTAATGGTAACTCAAAAATTTTTCCCTTGGAAGGAGATCGGCGTCCTCGACGATCCCAAAAGCTTATTTGCTCCGCAGAAAAGGAAAAGCGAACGCCGACAAAAACCGTCGGCGTTCGTTACGTGCTGTTCGACAAATTGGAATACGGTTAAAAGAGTTTCTTTATAACCGGTATCTTGCGAAGGACATAAGTGGATAGGAAAGAAACCAAAAAAACAACAACAGTAAAAATAAGTAGCTTCAGATAAGCTTGAGATGATATGAAATCAATATGAAGAAACTTAATGGCAACATTAATAAAAAATGGATGAATTAAATATATACCCCAGGTACACTTGGAAACACACAAAAGAATATTGTTTGATTTAATAGTGATTTTGCTCACAAGTAAGAATATGCTTGTCGCCATTAAGCAAACTGATAAATGTTTATAACCAATTTTAAAGTTACCCAAAATAATCCATACAGTGGACAATAGTCCAAGAAAATACACGGTATAGGATGCAACTTTCCCGATGTGAATTTGAGCGATAACACCTCCCAAACACACATAAAACAGATATCCGCCAAATGGGAATGTGATCCCAACGTTTATCAAGTCTGCAAACGTTGGAAGCAGTATATCAAATAAAAATAATAATCCTGTTAAGATAAGAGCGTTTTGGCTGTTTTGCTTCATAAAAAGATGAATAATAGGCATCACCAAATAGATGCCGATTATTGAATAAATGAACCACATATGATCCCATAGGTTTCCGCTAACAACATTCATGATTGATTTTGCTAAAACAGAAACATTTACAGTCTTAGAAACAAATACTTCTTCCAGCAAAGCATAGAAAAGACCAACCGTAAATAAAACACAAATATACTTCACAACATGAGAAAAACAATACTTGTACGAGCAGCTTTCTTTTCTTAACAAACAATACCCCGTTATCATAAAGAAAACGGGAACAGACCAGTTCATCAGGGTGTGAATCAATTTAAGAGTGGATAATAAAGAACCGTTTTCAATCGTACTATTTGCAATAGGCGAAGATACCGTATGTATGATTATTACCGCAACTGCACTAAGGACTCGTAATAAATCTATGCTGTGTTTTCTTTCCATAGTTCGCTCCTCTATCCAATCTCAAATTTATCGATTCGCTTTATAACCGACTTTATTATACCATAAAAACAAAAAATGTAAAGATGGCGACTTAAACTTTTTCAAGAACCGCCCTATTTTGTTAGAAAAGCTTACGTATTGACCTCTGTAGGTCTGCTTACCTTTCGGACAAAAACGGTACGCTGTGTTGAAATGACCCGTTGCATTAACAAAAATAGAGATAGGCGTCATGGGCGATACGGCTCTTCCAAAAATGAAGAACGGACACGTCTGTTACCTATCTTTATTTATAATAGGAGCGTGTGTGTTCTCCGCGTAGTATTTATCAAGCTCTCCTTTGTTGGGGATATTTCGAAGTGGAAAGACCTGCGGAGTGTAGGTTTTCTGCACCATACTATCCCCGATATACTTCTCATTTGTGAGAAGGTACTTTATCATCGTGGATGACCAATGCGTTTTACCTGCAACTACTTCCCTATTCATAATCGCGGCTATGGTGTTAATTCCATTACCCGCTAAATACAAGCTGAAGATTCGTTTTAC
>JAFVYN010000022.1 GCA_017508605.1 Clostridia bacterium | reverse complement strand
CGGTAATGACAAAGCCAAAGAGCGCAAAGCCCTCTGCCGCAAAATAGGGCTCACCCGCCGCCTTGACCGCCGCGTACATCTCAAGATCGCTGTTTTGTGTCGCAAGCCTTGCGGTCTTGGTTTTGATCACCTTTTCATCGCCGTCATAGAAGGTGACGGTGAGGGTCACACTGCTTGAGTGAACGGCGGAATATTTGGTCAGCACCACGAAGCGAAGCGCGTGAGTGTCGCCCTGATCGAGCATCGAAACGTAAGGCGTAAAGGTCTCCTTCGAGGTCATCACGGGAACGGGAATGCCCGATGCCTTGTCGACAAGGCCGAAATTGTACCGCTTATAGCTGATACCGTCAAAGGTGAGATCCTTGTTGAGATCCTTGACCTTGTCAGCCGTGTAGCACGCCGTCTGCACAGACGAGCCGTTTGCAAGCTTCATTTCCGAGCCTGCAAGACAGTCTGCCGAATAGGCGATCTCAAAATTCTTGCCGCCCGTTGTTCCGCCGATCGCGCCCACGGTGGCGCCGTTGATCTTCGCATAGTTTACGGCGTAGCTGACGGAGGTTTTCGCCGTCATGCCACCGACGATACCGCCCGCGTAATGCTTGGCGGTCAGTACGGATTTATTCGCAACGAATTCGATCACGGTCGCATCGCTCTTGTTCGAACCGACGATGCCGCCGATGTAATCGTTACCCGCCGTGATCTCCGAGGTCACGGTACCGTTGGAAAGGCAGTTAGAGAAGATCACGGTGGGATTGGTGCAGTTGCCGAGAATACCGCCGATCGCGGCATCGTTACCCGACACGCCACCCGTCACCTTCAACGTACCGCCGAATACACAGCTGTTGAAGCTCGTCGTTCCGCCCGAGGCGTTGCTCCAACCGACGATGCCGCCGATGCCCGCGCCGTCGCCCTTCCAGTCAACCGAGTATCTGCCGAAATAGGCACACGAGACAAAGAGATTGGAGCCGTTGGCATAACCGATAAGACCCCCCGCGTTGAGATCGTTACGCGCCGTTGTCAGATTCACGTACGAAACAACACCGTCAAGGGTGGCGTTTTTCACGTTGTGCGCAAAGGAGGCAGCCTTTCTCGCTACGTCCTTCGAATGGGAGGCGGCGGAATAGTCGATATCACCGCGCAGCGTGAGATCGGTAGCAGTGCCGTTAAACTGTAAAAAGAGTGTATGGGAAACACCGGAAAGCGTTTTGCCGTTGCCGTCAAACGTACCGGTAAATGCCGTTTGCAGGGTAGCAAGCGAGCCGCCGAGATCGATATCCTTGCCAAGCTTCAGCGTGGCATCGGCAGGGATCGTACCCGTTTCGATGCTACTGAAGACCCAGGCAAGCTGACCTGCCGTGGTAACGGTATACACACCGTTGACGGGAACGACCGAAGTCTCGGAGAGGATCACCTCGGAGTCGATCGCGTGACACTTAGTGCATTCTCTCTTCTTAAGCCCGTTTTCGGTTTCGGTTGCGGGGGTGACGGTGGTCCACGCCCCGAAGGTATGCTCGCAGTCGATCGTGCCGATCACCTCGGAGCATTTGGTACAGATCTTACCAAGATCGGCGTCGAGAATAAGATCGCAAACGTGGGTACACTGCCATGCAAGGATGGGATATCCGCCGTTCACGGCGTCTTCACCGCCGAAATCCTGAAGGTATCTCGTTTCGTCAAGCGCCATGACCTTGGCGGTCATATCGGCGGCATTCGTGCAGGAAAGTGTTCCCGAAATCGAGCTGTTGCAGGCAGTTTTTCCCGCTATGTAAAAATTCGAGACGGGCTTGAGATTTGCCGTACCGTTGACACGGAGAATGGCAAAGCTCTTGACATCGCCCGCGTTCAGGTTATATTCAAGATTGAGTATTGCGCCCGAGCCGTTGTAGTAGCCGACGATACCCGAAGCCTCCTGGCTGCTTGAGGTGATCTTGCCGAGGTTCACGCACCAGGTGATCTTACCGCCTCTGACATAGCTTGCGATACCCGCGGGACGCTCGCCGAGGTCGGAGGTCTTCTCTACCGTACCCTTGTTGACACAGCCCGTGATCACGGGACAGGCGGTGTTATCGGTCTCGGTTCTGCCGAGGATACCCGCGATACAAAGCTTCGATGCCGATGCCTTGATATTGCCCGCGTTCAGACAGTCTGTGATATAGGTCGTTCCGTTGGAAATACCGACGATACCGCCCACAGCACCCTTGAAGTCCGCGGTGTTAGTGCCACCGTTTGCGTAAAGCATGCCGTAATTCTCACAGCGGATCAACGAAGCACCCGTTTCGATCCTGCCGACGATATCGCCCATGGCGTTTTCGTTTTCGGCATTGTATGCGCCCGTCACGGTGATATTGCCGCGATTTGTCGAATTCTTAATGACCGAATTACTCTTCGCGCGTCCTACGATACCGCCGATCTCCATGGCTGCGGCAGGACGTGAGCCGCTCATCGTCACTTCACAGATCACCGTATCGACCTTGCCCGTCGCGGTCAGCGTGTTGGCAAGAGGGGCAATCAGCGTTTTACCCGATACGTCGATCGAGCCCTTGAGCGTAAGGTCCGATACCGTACCCGACAGCTCGCGGAATAAGGGGGCAGAGATCCCCGAAACGGTTTTGCCGTTTCCGTCAAAATGCCCCGAGAATTTCTCAATGGTCACAGCCTTTGTCAGCGTGATATCGCTGACCAGCTTATAATTCCCGTCTGAAGTCATGTTTTCAAGATCGGACGCCGTCCTGATCTCGGTGTAAGCACCCGATGCCGCCGCCGTCAGCGAAAGCACAAGTGCCAGCGCGGCGATCACAAGAAGCGCCGCTGTGGTGAGAATGATCTTCTTCATCACTTTTTTCCGAGCTACAGCCAAAGCTACAGCTCTCCCTTTCTTAAGAGTTGCTCTTATTATATATCAATTTGACCTTGTTTGTCAAGATTCTCTCTTCATGTTGACCGAATTTGCAATAGCAAAAACGCCGAAAGGCGACCCACAGCAAAGTAGGTCGCCCAAGCGAATCTTTATTTTCTATCGGCTATTGTTCAGCTTGATACAGCTGATAGTGTGCCGTGAGGAGAAGCACTGTCGCGACACCGGCGGGCTGCATGGCATCCTGATCGTAATGACCGATATCAGGCTGATCCTGCGGCGGCCACCACTCACCCGAAAGGAAGAAGGGATCGTAATGACCGTTTTCATCCTTGGTCTCAAGAACCTTCTTTAACACGTTGTCAAGATACTGCATAAAGCGTTTGGAGCCCATCGTGCTTTTGCCCGCATATACGCTCATTTCTCCGCGTACCGCCCAACCGATGCACCAGGACTTGAAGATGGGATTGCCCTTCATCTTCGACGAGCCGTCAAAGATTAATCCGGCGGCAGCCTTCGAGGTCTTCGACATATCGTCGTAATAGGTCTTGTCACCCGTGATGCGGTAGAACAGCGCCGCCGAGGTCATCATCGTGCCCTGATCGTATGCCGCGATCCAAGGGTCAAGATTGTCCGCATCGTATTCGGTAGCGGTAATATCCTTGATACCCGCATTGTAAAGACCGTCACGGTTTCTGAGCATTCGGTTGCACCATTCGTAGATCATGCCGGCACGCTCAAGATAGGTCTTGTTTTCGGTCAATTCATATGCCGCGAGATACGCCACGCAAACAGGACCGTTACAGCAGATTCCTTTGCCGCTGAAGGTCTTGTCCCAATAGATGCCGCCATAGGTTTCATCCCAGCCCGTCCACATGAATTCCAGCACCTTTTCGGCAAGATCGAGATACTTTTTCTCGCCAAGCTGCTGATAGGCGTCAATGAGCTGAATGCAGACCCATGCGTTATCGTCATAATAGAAGTCACCCTGCCAATTGGGACCCGCGTTATAATAGGTGATCTTACGGTGGAATTTGCCCGAGGGCACGCGGATGGTGGCATTCTCTACCATATGCTGAGAAAGACAGTTGTCAAGCACGTCGATATAGTAGGTTCTGATCGTTTCGTTATCGGGATAGAGGCGGTATGCCTCGGCAAGCATTTCGATAAATGCCGCAAGTGGCCAGACCGTTGTGGCATTTCGGTTTTCAAGATCGGTCGCAAGCACGTGAGTTTCGAGATCGTAGTACTGACGGCAGAGCGTCAGAGCAAGCTCGAGTCCCGCGGCAGCGTAAGTGTTCGCCGCGATCTCCTCGGGCGTGGGAAGAGAAACTATTTCCTTCGTGGTTTCTGCCTGATCGGTCACAGGTGCCGTTGTCTCGTCCGTTTTGCCCTCAGTCGTTTCGACAGGCACGGTACAGGAAACGAGTACAGCAAGCATCAGAACGAAAGAAAAAATGAGAAATATCCTTTTCATTTCATAATCTCCTTCAGCGTTTTTTTATATTGTAACATAATGGATCCATCCTGTCAAGCCACGCTTTGAGCCGTCTTTGTCATTCTTCTGACCAATACAGCTGATACCGTGCCGTCAGAAGAAACGCCGTTGCCACACCCGAGGGCTGTATCACCTCGCGGTCATAGTGACCGATATCGGGCATGTCTTCGGGAGGCCACCATTCTCCCGTCATAAAATAGGGATCGTAATGCCCTTTTTCGTCTTTAGTCGTCATAAGTCTGTCAAGAACAAGGGCAAAATATCGCATAAATCTGGAAGAAGAGCGGGTACACCCCGTCATAAAAGCGGACATCTCACCGCGTAAAGCCCAGCCGATGCCCCATGATTTGAAAATGGGATTTCCCTTCATGCGGTCCTCTCCCTCAAACATCAGCCCGACCGATGCCGCGGCAGTATCGGATAGCGCGTCATAATAGCGACGATCTTTCGTGATACGGTAAAGCAGCGCCGATGCCGTCATCATCGTACCCTGATCGTAAGAGGCAACAAAGGGATGCAGGTTATCGGGATCAAAAGCGGATGCCGACGGATCAATTAGCTCCGCGTGATAAAGCCCGCCGCGGTTTCTGAGCATCGTATAACACCAGGTGTAGATCTTTTCCGCACAGTCAAGATAGCTTTGATCGTCCGTGATCTCATATGCCGTAAGATACGCTACCAGAACAGGACCGTTGGTGCAGAGATTCTTTTGAGAGAACGTTCGCTCCCAATAGATGCCCCCCGCTTTATCATCCCATCCCGTCCACAAAAAGGAAAGAAGGCGCTCGGCAAGGATCAGATATTCCCTGTTTGCGAGCAGACGGTATGCGTCCAGAAGCTGAATACAGATCCAGGCGTTATCGTCATAAAAATAATTTCCTTCGGCATAAGCTCCCGCGTTACAGTAGGTCACACCGTGATAAAACTCTCCCGACGGCGCGCGTACCGTCGCGTTTTCAACAAGATAGGCGGGCAGACAGCGATCCAGCGCGTCAAGATAATATGCCCTGATCTCCGCATTGTCGGGAAAGAGGCGGTATGCCTCGGCAAGCATTTCGAGATAGCTTGCAAGCGGCCATGCCATTGCGGTATCAAGGCTGTCAAGCGCGGCGGAAAGCCTGTGCGTCTCAAGGTCATAATACTGACGGCATACCGTCAACGTCAGCTCAAGCCCCGCGGCGGCATAGGTATTGGAGGCGATCTCATCGGGTGTGGGAAGCTGTGATCCCGCGTTTGTTACCGTTGTGCGGGGCGGAGCGCTTCCCTGCGCCGTGATACTGCTTGCGCCATCCGATGTGGTCCCTGCCGCTGTGTTACAGGAGACAAAAAGCATAAGGATAAGGAATAAGAAGATTAAAATGATCAGTAAATACCGTTTTCCCATACTGCCTCCTTTCTTTTCTTTGATTGTACCACACGTCCCGTCTTCTGTCAAGAAGGGGGATAGAGCAAAGTCAAGGGACTTCAAAAACTTAAACTTTCTGACGATATTTTTTCAAAAAACAGTTGACAAATTGCTTTCTTTATGATAGAATACCTCTTGCCGTGATTCATCTGCTGGTGTAGCACAGGGGTAGTGCAGCTGATTCGTAAT
>JAFVYN010000001.1 GCA_017508605.1 Clostridia bacterium | reverse complement strand
TCCGAGGTCGTTTCGATCTTCTTTGCTACCCTCATGGGCTTTGTCATTCTGAAGCCCGTTCACCTTCTCTGGATCAACCTCATCACCGACTGTCTGCCCGCACTTGCGCTCGGTATGGAAAAAGCCGAGCCCGGTATTATGAAGCGTAAGCCCCGTGACTCAAAGGACGGCATTTTCGCACAAGGTCTTCTCTGGGACGTCGTCTTCCAGGGTGTCGTTGTCGGTATCATCACCCTTGTGGCATATTTCCTCGGTGCCAACGTCCTGAGCGATGCTTCCCTTTTGGCAGCTGAACGTGCCGAGCACGGTGTTACCATGGCATTCCTCGCGCTTTCCATGACCGAGATCTTCCACAGCTTCAACATGCGCTCGCGCGACCACTCGATCTTCTCGCTGAAGACCCAAAACATCGTTCTGTGGGGCGCTTTCATCGGCTCCTTCCTTCTGACCGCGCTGGTCACCGAAGTCGGCTTTATTGCCAACCTCTTCGGTTTCACACCCGTCGGATTTGCGGAATACGGCGTCGCCCTCGCGCTCGCCGTTTCGATCATCCCGATCGTCGAGATCGAAAAGCTCATCGAGAATCTCATCAGAGCGCACAAAGAAAAGAAAAAGGCATAAATCAAAAAGCTTTCCCAAAGCATCGGGAAAGCTTTTTTATGCTCTTTGTTCACTTCGTGAGCGGCGATATTCGTACGGTGTCTGCCCGTAATAATCTAGAAACGCCCGCCGAAAGGACTTCATGCACTGAAACCCTGACGCCAGCGAGATCTCGTCAAGACTCATTCTTGTGGTATCGATCAGATGGTGCGCATGCCGTGAGCGAAGCACGTTGATATACCGATTGAAGCCGCAGCCGATCCGACTGTTGAAGACCTTTGACAAATAATCCTTGTGATAGCCAAAGGCATGCGAAAGCTCCGAAAGTGTCAGCGGTGTCAGAAAATGCTCTTCGATATAGATGAGAAGCTGCCTCACAAGTCCGTCGGGCTGATGGCGCTCCAGCCGCCGTGAAAGTCCAAGCTCCTCAACGAGGATCCCGAGAACGGCGTACATGTACCCTTTTGCCGACAGCGTGATCTCGCAGTCGACCTGCGGACGGAGATTTTCAAGCACCGTAGCGATCTCTCTTGCGCGGGGGGATGCCGTCAGAAAGGGGGAACTCAGAATGCCCTCCGCGGTCATCGAAATGAAATCGGGCACCGTCTCCGAGGGAAAGAGCCAGACATTGACACTCGACTCGCCAACTGTTTCAAAGCCATGCGGCTCGTAGCTTGCCGCAATGGCAATGTCTCCTGCATAGAGTCTGCGCGAAAGCCCTCTCACCGTCGCCTCCACACAGCCCGATTCCACCAGGAGGATCTCAATATTGGAATGAAAATGCGCGCGGCAGTTATCGTTCACGTTGTGAATATAGCTGATCCGCTGTTCAAACTCACGGTAGATCTCAAAATACGCCTGCATGCCATCCCCCGATTCAAATCAAAAATTGTCACTTTTTATCGGTATCATCCTAACATAAATAGGAAAAAAAGTCAAGACTCCTTGTCATTCTCACAAGTATTTCTTGTTTTTTTCATCTCTTTTTTGATGGTATATCAGTTTTTGTCCCTCTTTTTCTGTTTATCACTCTTTACTAATTTAACGCTTTCTGTTATAATACAGACAGATGACAGCAATCTTTTATGAAAGGATGCCAAACCACCATGAAAAAACTCTTGTCATTCACCATGGCGCTTCTTCTCGCCGTGATGCCTCTCGCCGCTTGCACGGAAGACGTCATCACTACTACGGGCGATGGACCAAGCAACACCACAAATCCCCCCATAACGACCGTAAACCCACCCACAACGACAAAAACACCGGAGGTAAGCGTGACACCTGCCGAGATCTCTCACGCCGTTGCCGTCGAAGGCATGGTGCTTCTCAAAAATGAAGATAACGTTCTTCCCTTCACCTCTGACAATACCCTTGCCATTTTCGGTCAGGGTCAGATCGACCTCGTCAAGGGCGGCGGCGGTTCGGGTGACGTAGTCGCCGAGCACGTTGTCGGCGTACTGGAGGGCATTGAAGCCAAAGCCAAGGATGGCAAGGTCAGGATCTACGAAAAGCTTGCCAACAATTATAAACGCAACAGCTCTTATCTCCCCACCCCCAGCGTCATGAAGACCGCCAAGGCAAACGCCGATACCGCCGTCATGGTCATCTCGCGCCGTTCGGGTGAAGGCTCCGACCGTTCGGCATCGAAGGGCGATTACTACCTCTCCGATTCCGAAAGCAATCAGCTCAAGAACCTCGTTGCGGCAGGTTTTCAGGACATCGTTGTGATCCTCAACGTCGGCGGGGTCATAGATACCACCGAGCTTCTCTCCTATCCCGAGGTCAAAGCCATACTCGTAGCTTGGCAGCCCGGTCAGGAGGGCGGTCACGCCATCGCCGATCTTCTCGTCGGTGACGCCACCCCGAGCGGAAAGCTGCCCGACACCTTCGCAAAAAGCTATAACGATTATCCCACCGCCAAGAATTTCCACGAAAGCGTGGATTACGTGGAATATACCGAGGATATCTTCGTCGGCTATCGCTACTTTGAAACCTTTGATCCCAACTATACCAAGGTCAACTTTCCCTTCGGCTTCGGTCTTTCGTATACAAGCTTTGATTATTCGAAGACCAAAATCAGCATCACCGACGGCGTCTTCACGGCTGAAGTTACCGTGAAGAATACGGGAAACTACAGCGGCAAGGAAGTCATTCAGGTCTACTTCTCCGCTCCTCAGGGCAAGCTCGGTAAGGCAGCCATGGAGCTTTGCGCCTTCGGTAAGACCTCTCTTCTCGCTCCCGGCGAAGAAGAAACGCTCCGTCTCACCTTTGCTCTTAACGATATGGCAGCTTACGATGACACCGGTAAGGTGCAAAAATCAGCTTATATCTTAGAAAAGGGCGATTATAAGATCTTCATCGGCAACTCGGTACGCGATGCCCGTGAAAAGGGAGTTCGCTTTACCCATACCCTTTCGGAAACCAAGGTCGTTGAACAGCTCAGCGAAAAGGTTGCCGCCAATCTTCTCACCAAGCGCTTGCTTGCAAACGGTAGCTATGAAACCGTTTTCAACGATACCAATATCGGTCTTCCCATCACCAAAGAGCCGGTGAAGATCGAGGCTGAGGATTACTACGGCAAGCACTGTCATGCCGAATACGTCTATAACAGCAACGCCACCAAATGCGGCATCAAGATGCTCACCTCCGACGCGGGCAACCGCTACGTTACCTTCGCCGTTGAAGCGGCTGAGGACGGGATCTACCGCATTGCTTTGGGCCTCGGAAACGGCGGCGCGGCTGTCAACAACGCCATCCGCTTCTATGTCAACGGTGCCGTTCAGTCGGGCAATTCGCTGAATATTCCCAACACCAAGGGTGAATGGGCAATTCAGGAAGTCGGCTACGGCAACGTCAGACTCGTCAAGGGTCTCAACTTCATCAAGATCGAATTCACCGCGGGTGACAGCTATCAGGGTATCCTCGATTATATCACCGTGGAATATGGTCAAGGCTCGATCATCGACACCGAACAGGGCAACGAGATCCCCGTTGCGGCAAACGGGATCACCACCGTTCAGGGCGAAGCCTATACCGACTGTCACTCCGACGTCGGCACCGAAGAGATCGCCGCGGGCAGTGATATGGGCGGCACCGCCGTCAAGAATCTCCATACCACCGATTATTACGTCACCTACCGCCTCAAGGCGGCAGCCACGGGCACCTACCGCATCAAGGTGCGCGTAGCAAACGGACTGGGGGACGCCACAAACGCCGCTACCCTTGTGATCAACGGCGTTCTGCAAAAGAATTTCGGTTACAGCATTGAATACACCGGTGTAGAGGGCAATCAGTGGTTCGTCTTCAAGACCGTTGACGCCGGTACCGTTACCCTTCAGGAGGGTGTCAATGAGCTGACCTTCACGGTTGTGGAGCGCATGGGCAACCTCGACTGGTTCACCCTCGAAAAGGTCGACGAGACACTCTCGTCTGATACCGCTCCGGTTCTCGGACTCAGAAAGACCATCACCTTCGACGAGCTTTGCGCCGATCCCTCCCTCATGGATGACTTTATCGCGCAGCTCACCGTCGAAGAGATCGCCTATCTCCTCCACGGACACGGCGAAAGCGTTCCCCACGGTACGGGAAGCATCGGTGGACTTGTCAAGTACGGCATCCCCTCTGCCGAAACCGCCGACGGCCCCGCGGGTATCAACCTCTACGATCCCACGACCGCATATCCGATCGAAACCCTCCGTGCCTCGACCTGGAACACCGAGCTGCTCTATCAGATGGGTGTCTCTGTCGGCAAGGAAGCCGTTCAGTATAACGTGGATATCTGGCTTGCCCCCGGTATGAATATCCACCGCAATCCCCTCTGCGGCAGAAACTTTGAGTACTATTCTGAAGACCCCTTCTTAACGGGCATGATGGCATCGGGTCTTACCAAGGGCGTTCAGAGTCAGAACGTCGGCGTTACCGTCAAGCATTTCTTCGGCAACGAAAAGGAAACCAACCGCGGATATACCGACAGCCGTATCTCCGAGCGCGCGCTTCGTGAGATCTATATTGAGCCCTTCCGCCTCGTCATCAAGAATGCCGATCCCTGGTGCATCATGACCTCGTATAATAAGGTCAACGGATGCGAGACCGCCGAAAATCGCGAGCTTCTCACCGATATCGTCAGAGGCGAATGGAATTATCAGGGTCTCATCATGTCCGACTGGTGGAATGACTCCATTCAGTCAAAAGAGCTTCTCGCGGGTCAGAGCCTCAAGATGAAGTCGGGTCAGGAATCGGTCGTACTCGGCGCTTACAAAAACGGCATCCTCTCGCGCGAAACCCTTGAGCTTCACGCCAAATATGTCATCAAGCTGATCATGAGATCGAATGCCGTCTCCCGTGTCACCGAGGAAAACTGCATCGAGATCAATAAAGAGACCGTCACCACCGTCCGTTCCATCGACGCTACCTGGCGCAGTGATGCCATCGGTATGGAGGTCTGCAAGGACGTAAACGGCACTTACAATACCACCAATACCTACGAGGGTCAGTGGCTCGTCTTCGTCATCAATGTGGAAGAGGCGGGCAGATATACCTTCACCTTCCGTGTCGCCAGTACCGACGGAGGCGGCTCGTTCAATATCCTCGTCGATGATGTTCAGCGCGCCACCTTCCGCAACACCCTCAAAACAGGCGATTGGCAGGCATGGGGCGAATCTCCCAACAAAGTAACCGTCAGTCTCCCCGCAGGCACGCATCAGCTCAAATTCGCCTTCACAGGCGGCGGCTTCAACCTCAATACCTTCGATATCGAAGCCCAATAACACAAAAATCGAAGCCCAATAACACAAAAATCGAAGCCCAATAACACAAAAACCCGCAAGGCTGCAAAACCTTGCGGGTTTTCTGTCAAAAAAACGACTCCCGAAGGAGTCGTTTTTTCTTGTGTAGGATCAGATCTTAATAAACTTCAACGCCGTCAACCACTACGTTGAGCTTATCGGTACCCATCGAGTTCTTGTTAGCCCAAAGGGTCGTACCGGTAGGAGTACCGTTGGAGTTGATTGCGTATCCGTTAACAACGGTATCGTTAACGATCAGCTCATACGACTTGCCGTAATCGTTACCGATCTCAATTGCTGCCTTGCCGGTAACGGTATCATCACCGTTATCGTTGAAGGTGCATCCGTTTACGGTAAGCTTGGTGTTAGCGGTACCGTAAAGGAGAATCGCCTTACCGTCATTGTTGAAGGTGCAGTTGTTGAAGGTAGCCGTGGGAGCACCCCAAGTCCAAATGTTGTATACGTCGCCCGATACGTTGAAGGTGCAGTTGTTGAACACGCTATCGCCGTAAAGGGTATAGGTACCGTTGAAGGTGCAGTTGTTGTAGGTAGCGTTCAGTCTTGCATAGCCGATATAGGTCGAGCTATTGGTGGTGATCGTTACGTTTTCAAAGGTAACGTTCGAGCCGTCGAAACCGTAGTCACAGTTTTCGCCGCCCGTACCGACCTTGGTGACAGCAACCGTCGTATCGCCGCTACCAACAATGGTCAACGTCTTGCCCTGTGCAGCAGCGGGAATGATATAGTTGCCCGAAGCAAGGTATACCTTTTCGGCGCCCGCGGAAATTGCATCGCCGAGGGTAACTTTATCCGATGCGTAACCGTATACATTGCCTTCACCGTCGTCAAAAATACCGTTTTCATCAGCAAACTCTTCGCAATAAACATCGGTATTATTTCTTTCAGCGCCCATTGCGGTGAGAACTCTTTCTTTGATGACTTCATTCTTTACGTAGAAGTCGATATCACTGGTGTTGGGATTATTGGATTCACCGTTGCAGAACCACATGGAATTTCTGCCATTCAAGGTAGACTTAACAAACGTTACATTCATACCGTTCATAATAACAGTTCTCAGCTTGGTGCAGCCGCGGAACGCATAACCCTGAATTGCAATATCACCCTCAAAAGTAACCTTTTCGATCAAGGATGCGCCAAACGCAGTTTCACCGATCGTCTTGACAGACGCAGGGATAACGATTTCCTTAATACCGGACTTCTGGAATGCATTGTCAACGATCTCGGTAACAGTAGAAGGAATCACGACCTCTTTAAGTGCCGGAGTACTTCTGAAAGCGCGGCTGCTGATCACTTCAAGACCTTCATTCAGAACGACCTTCTCTACAGAAGAAGAATCGAAGCCACGTCCCAGATCGCGAACGGTAGAAGGAAGGATAACTTCCTTAACATTGCTATTACTGAATGCATAATTACCGATTGCCGTAACACCTGCAGGAACGGTAACGGTAGTTTCATCATATGTTGCAGGAACCTCATGCAGCGTTACTTCTTTCGAGATGCCATCAGTGATCAGAGTCATACCGTCTACTTCGGAATAATTCAGAATACCAATCGTGCTATCAGCATCAACACCTGCGGTCGTGTAGCCGTCGGCGATGGTGCAGTTGGTAAACTCGGCGCTTTCATTGGTGCCGCGGAAATACACAAGGTGCTTCGTTCCTTCGGATTCATAAACCGAGATATCGGAATTCGTAACCTTCAGTTCAACACCGCTGTTGCTGGTACGGATGAAATATTTGCCCGCGTTGATCGAGCAATTATCAACCGTAACGGTGCCCGCCTTGGCCTTGTTAATAAAGCCATTCTTAGCAGCAGTAACCGTACAATCCGAAACGTCCAGAGTTTCTACGTAACCGGAGAGGCAACCGCCATCGTTAAAGGTGCATCCGGTGAAGGAAACCTTACCAACACCATCGGCACTGGAGCCGCCGAGAGTTACGTGAGTAGCATTCACAAAGGTACAGCCGTCGAACGTTACGTTATTAGCGGCTGCTTTGACATACATAACAATAGAATCTTCTGCGTTGTCAGCACTGTTCGCACCGTCGAACGCAATGTTTTTGAAGGTCGTGGTAGCAACCGCGGTAGCAAAGCCCGTACCTGCGTTACCAAAACCGTTAACCGTTACGTTGCCCGTGAAAACGACCGTAGGCACGGTTGCCGCACGGAGCGAATAGGTCGAAGCGGATTCACCGACAAAGGTGATGATCGTACGGTTTTCACCGGCAACACCGCTTGCATAGTTGTTGGCGGTAGTACCTGCACCAACAACACCGTTCCATTCGGGATACTGGTTGATCACGTGATCAGCGGAGTATTCACCGGCTGCCATATTGACGATCACGTTCTTGTTCCAATACTTGCTATCGGTCTTAATCGTATTGAGAGCGACGGCAAGTTCAGCGTCATTCGTGACGTTCAGATACATCGTCTTACCGTTTTCGTCCGAGTTAACACCGTTGATATAGATGTTTTCGGGCTTCTGATTGATGCTCTGCTTTTCGATAGAACCAACCGTACTCTTAGCATCATAGTTGAAGTAAACGTAAGTATCCTGCGTTGCCGCAACAGTCGTTACGGGAGACGCGCACAAAGCAACGTCTTCAACGTGCGAATTGATAAGATTCACAACACTGTAGGTCTCTTCGCCGTGAGCTGCGTCACTTGCTTCATCGATCATGATATCAAGACCGCCCGTATTCTTGATGGAGCAGTCGATCAGGGTTACTTTCGAGTTCCAACGAACGTAAAGACCCTCGCGGGTGTTACCCTTGCCGTCCATGTTTACGTTTTCGAACGTAACGTCAGCACCGTTCGAGATGGTGAAAATATGAGTATTACCGTAATTCTTGTTGATGGTGACTTCACCGAGACCAACAATGGTTACCTTCTTACCGGTAATGAGAATGGGGCCGCTTGCCACATTATGTACACCGTTTTCAAGGAAGATGATACCGCCGTCCTCAACGGTCTGGATAGCATTGGCAATGCTCTCACCGGGTTCAACGGTAACGGAAGCATCAGCATCATAGTTGTTGCCGAAGGAGTCTTCTTCATAGCCGTACTGGGTTGCCAGAACGTTGATACCGAGGTTGATTTCGGGAATGTTTACGCCATTGTGGTTGGCAGTATTGTCAACCGTGGTAGGCATGTAAACCACGAGAGCAAGATACAGCTCCTTGCCGGATGTCAGAGAATCCGCCTTGGAATAGCCTGCGGAGATCTTCTTCGCATCGGTTACCGCGGCAATAGCAGCTTCACGGTTAGCGTATGCACCGGTTTCGCCGTTTACACCTTCAACCACACCGAACATGATGTAGTCGGAAAGCATGAAGAATTCTTCTTCCGCGTTCTTGCCGGGGATTTCATCAATGATGTTGATACCAAGCTGATACTTGAGTGCAAGCGAGCCTGCGTTTTTCACTCTGAGATACGCAACCTCGGTCACACCGGGTTCCCAAAGCTTGTTCGTAAGAATGTCAGACGCACCATTGACGTCCTTCCATTCCGTACCGTTCCAGTATTCGAGTTCAACGTCAAGATTACCGGACTGAATGATGTTGTTCGCGCTTGTTACAGAGTCTGTAAACCACGCATACGTTGTCCCAAGAAGCGAGCTGACACAAAGAAGAAGTGCCATCAGACTTGCCAAAAACGCGCGAAAGGTTTTTTTGTTAGTCATTCATTGATCCTCCTTTTAAAATATTTGAGCCGGACTAACAATACGGACACGTGTCCATATTCGAGCATAGTATATCAAAAAATTGTGAACAAATCAACCCCAATTTTAGATAATTGCGATTTTTTCATATTCTTAATACACAATATTCCCCGTTTCAGAAAAAAAGAGCAACGCCAAAATGACGTTGCTCTTTTGCGAAAGAGTATAAAGAAATCAGTTCACCGTAACGTTCTGGTTCGCGTCAATGGTCATCAGCTTGCCGTCGATCGCGATCTGAGAATATGCGGTTCCGTTAACGGTAACCGTATTACCGTTGTTGTAGAAGCTCTTGATTCTCCATTCACCCGAGAAATTGGAGTTATATGTGTTTTCGGAGCATTCAAGCTTGATATTGGACTGATAATTATCAATTTCAATCGCTGCGCAGTTCTGATTCTTGATCGCGCCTGCCTTATCGCCTGCGGTAGCATTGAAGGTGCAGCCCTTGACAGTAACCGTGTTGTCGATCTGACCGCCATCCTTGTAGATCAGGATCGCCTTACCGGCGGTGTTGAAGGTGCAGTTGTTGAATTCAACGACTTTTGCACCATAGGTCCAGATGTACTGACCCTTGGCAAGCTCAAAGGTACAGCCGTTGAAGACGACCTTTTCGCCGTAGAGACACATCTCACCCTTGATGGTAGCGCCGTTGTAAGTCACGGTATTGACGTGCTGAACGCCTGTATGGATACCGCTGCCGACTACCGTAACGCCCTCAAAGGTCACATCAGAACCGTGATATGCAGGCTTGTTGACCGTAATAACGGTATCAGCCGAACCCGCGATGGTTACGTCCTTACCGGAAACAGAAGGAAGCGTGTAGTTGCCTGCGGGAAGATAAACGTCATTCTGACTACCGGTAAGAGCCGCTTCCAAGCCGGCATTCGTTGCATTCGCAAGAACCTCATTACCGTCAATCGTCAACGTACCGGTTCCGCTGGGAACAAAGCGACCGTAAAGCTTGGTTTCGGTAGCAGTAACACCGTCCTGAGTCAGCGTAACGTCTTCAACGGTAACGTTATTGATGACCACGTGACCGTTGTTCGCGGTACCAACGATCGCGCCGGTACGCCAGCTCGAAACAGGCTCATACGAAATGACGTCAACGTTCTTGACAAGACAGTCTTCGATCGTGGTGTAAGTGTAGTCACTGGCACCGGGATGACCGGCAATACCGCCCGCGGAACCGTTACCGATCACCTTACTGTCAACAACGGAGCAGTCCGAAATCGTAACGTAAGCCTTGACAGGACCGTCATTCAGCTTAGCATAGCCGGAGCACCAGCCGATCAGACCGCCGGCGCGCTCACCGGATACGGAAGAGTTCAGAAGATGACAGTTTTCAAGCGTAATGACGTGCATAGAGTCAGCGCAGTCGATGAATGCGCCGCCACCCTGATTGCCGCCAACGATCGTGGAATCCGCAATGGTCAGATCCTTGATCACAATACCGGACTTGCCGGCAAAACCGCCAGCAAAGAGAGGAGCGTCCAGACCCTTAATGGTCGCGCCGTTACCTTCAACAGTCACGACACCGGCACCGTGGTAACCGTCAACGCTAATGGGGGTCCAAGCGGTATCGGTCATATCGATATCGCCGAGAAGAACGATGGTGTTATCGCCCGAACCGGCTGCAGCCGCTTCAGTCAAAGTGGTTTTCAGCTCTGCGGGAGTGTCAACCGTCTTGGCTTCGCTCCAGTTTGCGGGAGTGCCGCAGTAACCGGCAAGAACAAGACCGTTTGCATCCTCGAGCCATCTGCCATGACCGTCGCCAACGTAGTTTTTACCGGTAATAGTACCGCTATTGGTAAAGCCCGCGATCAAGCCGGAGCTGTTAGCAGCGGCATAACCGACAACGGCACCGGTGGTCTGATTGTCAGTACCGGTAACAGCGCCGTTATTGGTGCAGTTGATGATGTCAACAGAAGCATTGCCGTTTACGTAACCGACAATACCGCCAACACCGCCGGCGGCAGCACGAGAGCAGCTGACATCGGCATCATTGGTGCAGTTCACGATCTTCGCGTCAGCACCGGTAACGTTGGAAACGATACCGCCTGCCTTGGTCGTACCGGTAACCGCTACCTTGTTGACGCAGTTTTCGACAACGGAGTTGCCCTCAAGACGGGCTACGATACCCGCCGCGTTCACGCCGTCCACAGTGCCTTCTACCGTCAGATTCTTGATGGTAGCGTCCTTAGCGGCGCTGATCAGCGCGTCGTAGTCATTGGAAGCGATGTCAAGACCCGAAATGGTATGACCGTTACCGTCAAGAACACCCGTGAAATATTCACCGGCATCCTTGTCGCCGATAGGTGTCCATGCCTCGGTCAGTACAATATCCTTTGCCAGAACGACAAGAATATCTTCGCCGACAGCCGCGTTCAGAGCGGTGACAAGCTCAGCCTCGGTATAAACGGGCATAGCTTCCATCCATGCGCCGGCATCATAGTCGGTACCAAAGGAATCGTTCTCTTCGGTATACTGCGTTGCATATGCGCTGATACCGAGATTGATCTCAGGCTTATTCGTGCCATCGTGGTTAGCAGTGTTGTCAACCGTGGTCGGCATGTACACAACAAGCGCAAGATAAAGCACATCACCCGAAGCCATGGAAGCAGCCTTGGTATAACCTGCGGAGATCTTCTTGGCGCCGGTTACGTCAGCGATAGCGTCTTCACGGTTAGCGTATGCACCGTTTTCGCCGTTGATACCTTCAACCACACCGAACTGGATGTAGTCGGAGAGCAGGAAGGTCTCGCCTGCGGCGTTCTTACCTGCGGTTTCGGAAATAATGTTGATACCGAGCTGATACTTGAAGGAAAGCGAGCCGGCATTCTTGACCTTGAGATAAGCAACCTCGGTCACACCGGGTTCCCAAAGCTCATTCGTCAGAATATCATCCTTGCCTGCTACATCTTCCCAGGAATCGCCATCCCAGTATTCAAGCTCAATGTCAAGATTACCGGACTTGATAACGTTGTTTCCCGATGTAACACTGTCGGTGAACCACGCATAGGTCGTACTGAGAAGCGAGCTTACACAAAGTAAGAGAGCCATCAGGGACGCGAGAAACGCGCGGCGCGTGTTTTTGTTAGTCATATTGTTTTCCTCCTTCATTCAAAATTTGTTGATAGACTAACCCATACGGACATGTGTCCATATTCATATCAAGTTTATCAAAAAAATATGAACAAATCAAGAAAATCTTTAGTTTTTTACAAAAAAATGACAATCTTTATTGCCACAAATCAAAATACCGCACGAAGCGTGCCTCGTGCGGTATTTGTTTTATTCATCCATATCCTTCAAACGCTATTACTTCCAGGAAATAATATCACTGGGAGCGTTCAGAGTGAAGCCGTTATAAGCGTAAAGCATATAGACTTTGTGGCTTGTCGAAGGGATGTTGTTGAATTCGCAATCGGTAACGTTAACCGTGATGTTAACGCCATCGTTGTTCTGAATCGTGATAGCACCCTCGCCACCGAAGTCACCGTTAAAGGTGCAGTTTTCGATATTGAAGGTTGCAGGAACGGTCTGGTTGATGTAAATACCCTGAGTTCCTACCCCGTTGAAGGTGCAGTTGGAAATGGTGTAAACACCGCCGGCAACAGTGGAGGAGCCAAATACCAGCTGACCCCAACTCTTATTAACCATTCTTCCCAAGGTACAGTTAGTGATCGTCAACGAATCAAAGAGTTCAAGACGAACCTGCTGATTGGTAAAGTTCAGCTTGGTATTAGCTCCCTGACCGGTGATGGTCAGAGTTCTGTTTGCGGGAACAACATAGAGATCAGCGGTAAATTCACCTGCGCCGAGAGCAATTTCGGTAGCACCGCTGTTAATAGCAGCCTGCAGAGTAGTAGTGTCAGTAACGTTGACAACGTTGGTCAAGGTTACGTTTTCAACCGTGTTAGCGCCGATCGTAGTGTTATCAAATGCGCTGCGGGCAGCAACTTCTGCAGTACGGACTTCGTTGGAGGAAGCGCCTGCGGGACGCTCAAGCGTGCTCTTAACAGCTACATTCTTAATGGTGTTGCCTTCAACAGTTTCATTCTGGGACTGACCGAGAAGACCGCCTACGTTGTAAGCACCGATAACGGTGACGTTTTCAACAACGTTGCCGGTAACGGTAGCCGCATCGGGGTCACCGATGGAATAACCGACGAGACCGCCAACAGTCTTGTTATTACCAATCACGGTAGCGTTCTTGATGGAGCAGTCAACAAAGCTTGCGCCCTTACCGCAAATACCGCCGACATACTTGCCGCCGATTACGGTAGCATTTTCAACGTGAACGTTTGTCATCGAACCGTTACCCGAAACAGCACCGACGGTCTCAGCCGCAGGAGCATTAACGGAAATGTTCTTAACAGTCAGATTGTTGACTGCCTTAGCGCCGTTGTTGAAGAGACCGTCCTGACCTTCCTTCAGAACGACATTGGTAATGGTGTGACCGTTACCCACAAAGTTGCCCCAATAAGTGATATCAACAGAATCCATAGGAATATTGTTCATATCAAGGTCAACTGCGAGCTCAACAGTCCAAGCCCAATGATAATAGTAGTCGGTGCCCTGACCGCCTACGTTTTCACGGTAGTTGCTAACGTTAGTTCCCTGACCGTTGGAATAGAGAGAAACCCATTCCTTTGAAAGCTTGTTCAGATAAACAAGGTCTTCGGGGCTGTTGATCGTGATGGTACCGGTCTGAGAGCCGCCACCGGGAACGATCTTAAGGGTGGTATCAGCAAGCGATTCAGGGATAGTACCAACCCAAGTAGCAGCGTTGTCATACGTTTCGTCAAAGCTATCCTTTTCAGACGTCAGCTGCGAAGCACGGACGTTGATACCGAGATTGATCTCGGGGATATCCTTGCCGTTATGGTTGGCAGCGTTGTCAACCGTAGTGGGCATGTAGACCACAAGAGCGAGATACAGCTCATCGCCGGACTTCATGGAATCTGCCTTGGCATAGCCTGCGGAGATCTTCTGCGCATCGGTTACCGCGGCAATAGCAGCTTCACGGTTAGCGTATGCACCGGTTTCGCCGTTTACACTTTCAACCACGCCGAACATGATGTAGTCGGAAAGCGTAAGGGTCTCGCCTGCGGCGTTCTTACCTGCGGTTTCGGAAATGATGTTGATGCCAAGCTGATACTTGAAGGAAAGCGAGCCTGCGTTGGCAACTCTGAGGTAGGCAACCTCGGTTACACCGGGTTCCCAAAGGGTGTTGGTGAGAATGTCAGACGCACCATTGACGTCTTTCCATTGTGAGCCTGTCCAGTATTCAAGCTCAACATCAAGATTACCGGACGCGATGATATTGTTACTCGAGGTAACTTCATCTGTGAACCACGCGTATGTCGTACCGAGAAGCGAGCTGACGCAGAGCAACAGAGCCATCAGGGACGCGAGAAACGCGCGGCGCGTGTTTTTGTTAGTCATATTGTTTTCCTCCTTCATTCAAAATTTTTGGATAGACTAACGTATACGGACATGTGTCCATACTCAAGCATAGTTTATCATAAAATTGTGAACAAATCAAGAATTATTTTAGATTTTCAAAGCAATTTAACAAATTTAGAGAGGGTACGATTTCAAAAAAACAAGGGGCAAAGTCACAAGCTTCCGATCAAGCTCATGGCTCAGCCCCGTATATCAGTTTTTGGCAGCCTTCTTTTTCTCGCGGCGGCGCTTTTTGATTCTCGATACCTCGCGCGTCATCTCGATGGCATCGTGAATGGGACGGACGGTCGATTCGCGGTGATTGATGATCTTCACGGCGATCTCGCCCACCGTAAAGCCGAGATCCTTGGCATAGAGAAGCGCCTCCAAGTCAAAGGCAAAACGGTTGCATTCGCATTCGGCAAAGACTGTTTTTGCCGCCTTCTGCGAGAAGCCCTTGATCCCGCACTGCGAATCGCTGTGCGAGAAGCCCGCGACCAGATTCAGATACTTGATATATACCTTGGACATCACCTTTCTCAGAAAGGTATAGCCCTCATACCCCGATTTGTCGAGCGTACGCGAGCCGATATAGATATCCCGATCGCCTTCGGTAAACGCCTTGTAAAATCTCGCGATCACGTCGGTGCCGTAAGCAAGATCGCAGTCGGTGAACAAAACGAAATCGCCCTTGGCAGCCATCATACCCGTGCGCACGGCATACCCCTTGCCGCGATTGGGCGTATAGCCCAGTACGGTAAGCTGAGGATACGCTCCGATCATCGCCTCAGCCTTTGCCTGACAGCTGTCCTTCGAGCCGTCGGAAACAAAGATCATTTCATATTCGCCCGCCCCGAAATCACGAAGCAGCGCTTCATCAAGGCTTCTGACGGTATCCTCCACGATCAGCTCCTCGTTATACATCGGAATAATCACAGAAATCTTCATAACAGTCCCCCGAGTCTTTTAGTCTGTCTTGATTGTATCACAAAAGTTTGTAAGAATCAAGACGCTTTTCAGATTCTTCCAAAGATTCTCACACAAACCTCACCGGAAAAAGATCACCGAAAAAGAACAAATTTTCGTCTTTTCCTCTTTACATTTCAGACAAGTTGTGATACAATACTATAATAGCGAAAAAGGAGGTGCGGCATGGATAAATTCGTATTGAAAAGCGACTATCAGCCGACGGGCGATCAGCCCGAAGCGATCGAGGCTCTCGTCGAAGGGCTGAACAAAGGACTCAAGGCACAGACTCTGCTCGGCGTAACGGGTTCGGGCAAGACCTTTACCATGGCAAACGTGATCGCCAAAGTCAACCGACCCACCCTGGTGCTGGCACACAACAAGACCCTTGCCGCTCAGCTCTGCTCGGAATTCCGCGAATTCTTCCCCGATAACGCGGTGGAATACTTCGTTTCCTATTATGATTATTATCAGCCCGAGGCATATATCCCGGGCAAGGACATCTATATCGAAAAGGACTCCGCCGTCAATGACGAGATCGACCGTCTGCGCCACAGCGCTACCTCTGCGCTCTTTGAACGGCGCGACGTCATCATCATCTCCTCGGTATCCTGCATCTATTCTCTCGGTGACCCGAACGAGTATCTTCAGCTCGTTCTCCCCCTTCGCGTCGGCGCGGAAATGAGCCGTGATCAGCTCGTTGCCAAGCTGATATCCATGAACTTCAGCCGCAACGATATCGACTTCACGCGCGATAAATTCCGTGTGAGAGGCGACGTTGTGGAGATCATTCCCGCGTCTTACGATAACAAAGCGGTGCGCGTGGAATTCTTCGGTGACGAGATCGACCGCATTACCGAGATCCACACCGTCACGGGCGAGCTGATCCGTTCCCTGCAATACACCTCGATCTTTCCCGCCTCCCACTACGCCACCACCGCAGAGCGGCGTGAGGCGGCACTTGAGGAGATCGAGCGCGAGCTGGAAGAACGGATCGCCGAATTCAAGGCGGAAAACAAATATATCGAAGCCCAGCGCATCGAGGAGCGCACACGCTATGACCTTGAAATGCTCCGTGAGATCGGATACTGCTCGGGTGTCGAAAACTATTCGCGCGTGATGTCGGGACGCGAGCCGGGCTCGACCCCCTTTACCCTGCTCGACTATTTTCCCGATGATTTCGTCCTCTTCGTGGACGAATCCCACGTTACCCTGCCGCAGGTACGCGGTATGTCGGGGGGCGACCGCGCAAGAAAAAAATCCCTCATCGACTACGGCTTCCGTCTGCCCTCGGCATACGATAATCGCCCGCTCTTCTTTGAGGAATTCGTCGAAAAGGTGGGGCAGACCGTCTTCGTTTCGGCAACCCCCGCCGATTACGAAAAGGAACATTCTGAAAAAACCGTCGAACAGCTGATCCGACCCACGGGCCTTGTCGACCCCTCGGTCGAGGTCAGAAAGACCGAAGGACAGATCGACGATCTCATGGGTGAGATCCGTCTGCGCACCGAACGGGGCGAGCGTGTCCTCATTACCACGCTGACCACCAAAATGGCTGAGGATCTTACCGAATACTTCGAAATGAACCTCATCCGTGTCAAATATATTCATCATAAGATCGACACCGTCGAAAGAAGCGAGATCATCCGTGATCTGCGCCTCGGTGTCTTTGACGTGCTTGTCGGTATCAATCTGCTCCGTGAGGGCATCGACATTCCCGAGGTCTCCCTCGTTGCCATTCTCGATGCCGATAAGGAAGGTTTTCTGCGCGGCGAACGTGCCCTGATCCAGACCATCGGCAGAGCCGCCCGTAACGCCTCGGGACAGGTCATTATGTACGCCGATACCGTTACGCCCTCCATGAAGGCAGCTATCGACGAGACCAACCGCCGCCGCGAAAAGCAGATCGCCTACAACAAAGCCCACGGCATCGTGCCCAGGACCATCCAAAAGGCGGTCAAGGATCTCATTGACTTCGGCACATCCGAAAAGAAGAAGGGCAAAAAAGCCGATCCCAAAAAGCAAGCACCCACCCCAACCGTCAGCATCGCGCAGCTTGAAAAAGAAATGTACGATGCCGCCGAACGCCTCGACTTTGAGCGTGCGGCATATCTCAGAGACAAGATCCGCACACTCGAAAAACAAGCGGAGGAATCGTAAAGGATACTAGCTATGGCAAATCAGTATATCAAGATCCGAGGCGCCCGCGCCAACAATCTCAAAAATGTAAACGTCGACATCCCCCGTGATAAGCTCGTCGTTATGACGGGTCTTTCGGGCAGCGGCAAAAGCTCGCTTGCCTTTGATACGATCTATGCCGAGGGGCACCGACGCTTCGTCGAGTCGCTTTCCTCCTATGCCCGCATGTTCTTAGGGCAGATGGACAAGCCCGATCTCGATTTTATCGAAGGTCTTTCCCCCGCCATCTCGATCGACCAGAAGACCACCTCCCGCAACCCCCGTTCGACGGTGGGAACGGTCACCGAGATCTATGACTATCTCCGTCTTCTTTATGCCCGTGTAGGCATCCCGCACTGTCCCGTCTGCGGCAAGGAGATCCGCAAGCAGACGGTCGAATCCATCCTTGACAAGATCCTCTCCCTCCCCGAACGCACACGCTTTATGGTCTGCGCCCCCATCGTCAGAGGCAAAAAGGGTATGTTCCAGAAGCAGTTTGAGGACGCCAAAAAAAGCGGCTTTGCCCGTGTCCGTGTCGACGGCTCGCTCTACGATCTGACCGAGGAGATCGCCCTTGACAAAAATCAGAAGCACAATATCGACATTGTGATCGACCGTCTTGTCATGCGCGAGGGCATCCGTACCCGTTTAGCGGATTCGGTAGAGACAGCGCTGAAGCTTGCCGAAGGCTCGCTTCTCATTCTGACCGTCGGGGACAGAGAAGAGGAGCTGTTCTTCTCCGAGCATTTTGCCTGCGAGGAGCATGCCGTCTCCTTCTCGGAATTCAATCCCCGTGACTTTTCCTTCAACAATCCCTTCGGCGCCTGTCCCGACTGCTCGGGTCTCGGTGAACTGCCCAAGGTATCGCCCGATAAGATCATCCCCGACCCCTCGCTCTCCCTCCGTGAGGGCGCCATCCAGGTCAACGGCTTCAAAACACAGGATGAAAACACCTGGAACGGTCCGCTTTTCAAGGCTGTCGGTCAGCGCTTCGGCTTTACGCTTGATACCCCGATCGAGCAGTATTCCAAAAAAGCGCTCGACGCCCTGCTTTACGGCACGGGGAATATCACCTACACCGTCGACCGCTATTTTGACCGCCGTGTCTCGCATCAGACCGTCCGCTTCGACGGTATCGTCAACATGATCGAAGCCCGTATCAATCAGGGACACGATGAGTATTACGATACCTTCATTGAAAACATCCCCTGTCATTCCTGCGGTGGCGCAAGACTGAATCCCACCATTCTTTCGGTGACGGTCGGCGGCAAGAATATCCATGAATTCTGTTCCCTTCCCATCAACGACGCCCTTGCCTTTACCGAATCGCTCGTCCTTGACGAAACCGAGAAAAAGATCGCTAAGGAGATCGTCAAGGAGATCAAGGCACGGCTTCGTTTTCTCTCCGCCGTCGGTCTTGACTATCTCACCCTCTCGCGCCGCGCGGGAACGCTGTCGGGCGGCGAGGCACAGCGCATCCGTCTCGCGACCCAGATCGGCTCTTCGCTGATGGGCGTTATCTATATTCTCGACGAGCCGTCGATCGGTCTGCATCAGCGCGACAACTCCAAGCTGATCAACACCCTGAAGCAGCTCCGTGACGTCGGCAACTCGGTCATCGTGGTCGAGCATGACGAGGAAACGATGCTCGCCTCCGACTATATTGTGGACATCGACCCGGGCGCGGGGATCCACGGCGGCACGGTGGTAGCGGCGGGTACACCCGAGGAAGTCATGCAAAACCCCGATTCGATCACGGGCGCTTATCTCTCGGGCAGGCTTTCGATCCCCGTTCCGAAAACAAGACGCGCGGGCAACGGCAAAGCCCTCACCATCGTCGGCGCGCGAGAAAACAATCTCAAAAATATCACCGTGGAAATACCGCTCGGCATGATGGTCTGTGTCACCGGTGTGTCGGGCAGCGGCAAAAGCTCTTTGATCAACTCGATCCTTCACCAGACGCTTGCCAAAAAGCTCAACCGTGCCATTACCTCTCCCGGTAAACACGATACCGTCAAGGGCATTGAAGCGCTTGACAAGGTCATTGCCATCGACCAGGCGCCCATTGCCAGAACCCCCCGCTCGAATCCCGCCACCTATACCGGGCTCTTCAATGATATCCGCGACCTCTTTGCTTCCACCAACGAGGCAAACGCAAGGGGCTATACGGCGGGCAGATTCTCCTTTAACGTCAAGGGCGGCAGATGTGAGGAATGCGAGGGTGACGGTGTCAAAAAGATCGAAATGCATTTTCTCCCCGACGTCTACGTGACCTGTGACGCCTGCAAG
>JAFVYN010000177.1 GCA_017508605.1 Clostridia bacterium | reverse complement strand
GTGGATGGATGATGAGACCTCGTTGGGGGTGAATCCAACCTCTTCCATTATGTCTATCTCGCCGCAACGGGGCCAGCCGTTGTTGGGCATGCGGTTGGCGGCGGGCATCATCCAGAAGGCGTGCCCGCGGTCAGCTTCACCACCGAGACCGTCAGAGAGCTGCCCATCGCGGCGTTGACGATCGGCGCGCGGATGGCAGTCACCGTCTTACCGGCAAGGCAATCGGTATCCATCAGCGCATAGGGGGCTGCGGCGTATTTCCAGGTGTCATACTTCGGTGTACCAAAGGGATAGGCGTGGGAAAGATCCTTGTTCAGAAGATTTTTCTCGCCGTCCACCGTATCCTCAAGAGAGGATGCCGTCGCCCAGACGTTCAGCGCCACCGAGGCGCCCGTCGAGATCCCGCCGTCCCTATTGTAAAACTGCCGTGAGGGAAGCTCAGTGGGAATGTATTTCAGCTTCAGCGTATCGGAGGGCGAGCCGAACGCGATGGTATAGCCCTCGGGAACGGCAATCGAAAGCCCCGTGAACAGCACCCATTCGTTCTGATAGCTCTTCTCTGCCGTCAGGGTATAGCTTTGATAGGTTTCGGTGATCTTGCCCTTCACGATCTTCACCACCGAAAGCGCCATCGTGCTTCCTTGGGAAGCCGAGCCGACGGGCAGTTCAAGATCGGTCACCGTCCTGCCCTCAAAGAGTGAAAGATCGGCATAGGTATAGGGAGCGCCCGAATACGCCCAGTCGCGGTAGGCGGTGATCGGGAATTCACCGTCAAGCTCGTTTCCAAAAAGATTCACCGAGCCGTCGGTGACCTTCTTTTCGGTTTCGCCGCTGTCAACCTCGTCCGAGGGAATGCCGTAGATATTGAAGGCAAGCGAGACCGCAAGATCGGCACCGCCGCTGTTATTGTAGAAAGTATAGCCCGTCACTGGTGTGCCGAGGTAGAGGACCTGCATGGTATCCCCGCTCTTGCCGAACGCCAGGGTATAGCCCTTCGGCACCTCGATCGACAGTCCGCCGAACTTCGCCCATGACACGCCAGAGGTAAAGTCCGCCGTCAGCGTGTAGGTCGCGAGGGTCTCGGTGATATTCGGATGGCTGTATTTCACCACACGCACCGTGAAGGTGTCGCCCTTCAGCGTCTGTGCCACAGGCATTTCGATATTGGTGACGGTATAGCCCCCAAATGCCGTAAGATCGGTAAAGAGATAGGGCGCACCGCCGTATTGCCAGCTTCGGTAAGGGCTGTTATCAAAGGGATACAGCGTATCGAGATCCTTTTTGAGGATGGACTCAGCTCCCTCGGCGATCGCGACGTCGGGCGCGTCTCCCGTGGGATCCTCAACAAGCGCGATCTGACAGCGCCAGGACCCCGCGAGCATCTCGGGAATGACCTCGGCAAGCGCTTTTGCCATGATTCCGTAGCCACGGTCATTGGGATGCAGAAGATCGGGGAAACAGCTCTTGCCGAGCTTTTCTGCCGTCAGGGTGTGCATATCGTACGCCATGACACCTTCAATGCCCTCGCCCGCGAGGTATTCGGGGAGCTTCGCCTGCAGATTTCTCACGTGGGGCGCGCCTGAGCCTTCGGTACCGTAATACACAGGGCAGTTCATGACGGTAATCTTCATATCGGGATTCATCCTTCTGAGACGGGAGGTAAGCTCAAGCGCCGCCCCGTTATAGGAAAGGTCATCCCCCGCCGTCCAGAAGCGGTCTCGGTTCGAATCGTTCGTGCCGAGCATGATGAGAACGAGATCCACGTTCTTGGCAAATTGCATAAGCGCGTTATACTGCGTTGTGCCGGTGTAATTCGAGCCGACGTCATTGCGCATGGTCTTACCGCTGTTGCCGAAGTTCACTACGATGTGATCCTGCCAGAGAACTCTCTGTAACACAGCGGGGTAAGCGGCGTAGTTGCTGTTTGACGAGCCGACGCCCTCGGTGATCGAGTCACCCACACAGGCAACCGTCTTGAAATGTGTCTTGCCCGAGGCATCATAGTCGGCGGGGAGATCGTGATCTCCGCTCTTCAGCGCCGCCGTCAGCTCCGCCAGAGCCTTATCAAAGGCGTGATAGGTCGAGGCGTAGGTGTAATACTCCCGCAGATTGCCGGTCGTTTTGAGGAGCGCGGTACCGCCCCCGATCACAAGCTTGCCGTTTACCATGCGGCAGATATGCTCATAAATGCCGAGCGTCTTCACGTCGGCGCTCTCCTCACGCGAGGTCGGGCCGACGAGGATCTCATACGGCACGGTCTCAGTGCTTTCCGATACGACCGAAAGCTTGACACCTGTCAGCTTTTCGATGTCCTCAGCGATCTTTTCCGCCGTCAGCTTGTAAAAATCATATTCGGTCCCCTGCAGTACGGGACGAAGCTTCTGATACTCGCTTTCGGCGTAAACGATGCGGTAGTCCGAAAGCTCCCGTCCCGCAAGCGTCAGCTTGCCGACGGGGGTCTCTGTGGGGGAACTATCGGTGGTCTCGTCGGGATCGGGCGCCGTTGTCAGGGGCGTACTCGAAGAGAACACGGGCGCTTTTGTTGAAAAGGGAATCGTGCTGACGGAGGTATTCTGACAGGACACGGCAAAGAATACCGCCGCAAACAAGGTCAGAAGAATGAGAAAAGTCCGAAGTAATTTCATGTCAGTCTCCTTTACGTAATCAGTTCTTGATGAGGTTGATCCCGCCTTGCTTGCAGGAAATGGTGATGTCGGTATGCTCGCCGCCGTTTTCGCCGTCGAGCGTGAAGGCAAGGGGCGTTTTGGAGCGGATACGGATCTCCTTGGCGCGCACGAGGGTCACAAGCTCGTTGTTGAACTCCTTCTGCGCGATCGAGCGCACGATGTTTTCGACGTCAAAAAGATGCTTGGGTCGGGAGACCGTCAAAATCTCCAGCTTACCGTCGTCAAGCAGCGCGAAATCCGAAGGCAGACGGATGATGCCGCCCCCGAGATAGTGCGTATTGGAGACCGAGCAGAAGGTGATGTCCTGCTTTTCCATGATCTTGCCGTCGTATTCAATGCTCACATCATAGCCCTTGAGATTGAGAAGCTCCTGCGCGCCGTTGAAGAGATAGGCGAAATTGCCGAAAACGTTCTTTGCGTCCTGCGAGGTCTCGTAGGACACACGGGTGAAGGTGCCGAAGGAGGCGGTATACACGAAGGGTCTGCCGTTGAAAATGCCGATATCGTGGGGCTTTGCGGTATGGCGCACCACGTAGAGTGCCCCCGCCGCCATGGATTTCGGAATATCCAGCGTCGACGCCACGTCATTCGCCGTTCCGCTCGGAATATAACCGATGCGGATCTTGTCGGCAAGGGGATTTTGCAGAATACCCTGCACCGCGCCCGACAGCGTTCCGTCGCCGCCGCAGACGATCACCCGTGTCAGCGTGGTGGTTCTTGCCGTCTCAATGAGATCCTCGGTCGATTTCGTCAGATGGACCGTGACCTCGTATTTTAATGACAAATTGTTTACGATATCAAAAAAATTCTGTTTTGCCGCCTGCTTTCCCGATTTCGGGTTGACGAGCAGTAATGCTTTTTTCATGTCAATACTCCTTAGATCAGTCTTTTTTTCGTTCAAATACAAGCGCACGCATGGCGTTCAGGATGGCGAGGATCAGAACGCCGACGTCGGCAAAGATCGCAAGCCAGAGATTTGCGTAGCCAAGCGCCGACAACACGAGGATCAGAAGCTTTATACCGATCGCAAAGATCAGATTCTCACGCACCAACCCGAGCGTAAAGCGGGAAAGCGCAATGGCGAAGGGGACTTTTTCGGGATTATCGTCACAGATCACCCCGTCAGCCGCTTCGATGGCGGCATCACTGCCGAGAGATCCCATCGCAAAAGAAACGTCAGCCGCCGCGAGGGAAGGCGCGTCATTGATGCCGTCACCCGCAAACACCACCGTACCGTGCCTCTTTGCCGCCTGCACCGCCGCCACCTTCATTTCGGGAAGCAGCTCTCCGAACGCCATCGTGAAGCCCAGCGTGTTCGCCGTCGCCTTCACGGTCTCTTTTCGGTCGCCCGAAAGGATCACGCTCTCGATCTTCATCCTGTCAAGACGGCGGGCAGCCGCGCGTGCGCTCTCCTTGGGCATATCCCAAAGCACGAATGCCCCAATACATTCCCAAATCTCGCCCTTGCGCTCGGCAATATACAAGACACTGCCCTCAACGGTAAGCGGAGGAAGCGGGAAAAAGAGCTGTTCGGCAAGGGCTGCCGAGCCGAGTGCGTACTCTTTGCCGTCATACCGCCCGAGCATGCCCTTGCCCCGCACCTCCTTCTGTGCCGTCAGCTTGTCGGGGTCGATCGCGAAGCTTTCAAACGCCCGTCCGAGGGGATGAGTCGAGCCGTCCTCAAGGGCGGCGGCTATCTCAAGAAGCTGACCGCTCGAAAGCTCGCAGCAGGGGATGACCTCGGTCACGGTGAAATTGCCGCTTGTCAGCGTGCCGGTTTTGTCAAAGCAAACGGTTTTCGCCGAAGCAAGGCGCTCAATGGCGGCATTGCTTTTGAAAATAATGCCCTGCTTTGCCGCTCTGCCCGATGCCGAAAAGAAGGATAAGGGCACCGAGATCACAAGCGCGCAGGGGCAGGATACCACCAGAAAATTCAGAGCACGGCGCAGATATTCGGGGAATGCCGCAAGATAGCCACTCTCGGCAAAGAGCGGAAGAAGAAAGGCGACTGCCAACGCCGTCAGCACCACGATCGGGGTGTACACAAAGGAAAACTTCGTGATAAACCGTTCGTGCTTGCCCTTGTCGGAGAGAGCATCCTCCATCATCGCAAGGATCCTCGCCGTCGCCGATTCCTCTGCCCTTTTCTCGGTGCGAAGGACGAGAGGCGCGTCAAGCACCACCACGCCCGCGGGGATCCTGTCCCCCTCCCCACGGTAAACCGGAACGCTCTCGCCCGTGAGCGAGGAATAATCAAGATTCGCATCTCCCTTAAGGACCACCGCGTCGATCGGAACACGCTCGCCGACCTTTACGCCGATCACACTGCCGACCCCGACCTCGTCGATCGGCACAAGGGCTTCCCTGCCGTCTTGAAGAAGCCTCGCCTCATCGGGGCAAAGCGAGGCAAGAGCCTTGAGGCTCTTTCGCGCCGAGGCGTTCGCCACCGATTCAAACAGCTCGCCGACCTGGAAAAAGAGCAGAACAGCAACCGCCTCCACGTATTCCCCGATGGCAAGCGCGCCCACCGTGGCAATCGCCATCAGAAGCTTTTCGCCGAAGATCTGACCGCCCCTGATATCCCGAAGCGCGTTCCACAGCACGTCATATCCGATGTAAGCGTAAACAGGCAGAACGAGAAGGAGCGACTGCCACCACTCCGTGTCAAGAAAATGGATCAATGCCGCTGTCGCCGCTGTCAGAAGCACCGTCAAAAGAATGCGAGTGAGGTGCTTTTTCTGCCGTTTTGTCAAAGAAAAGCGCTTTGTCATATCAGAAGATCACCCTGCAATCCGGCTCGATCTTTCTGACGGCGGCAGAGATCGCCTCCCGCAGTGCGGAAAGCTCACAGCCCTCCGCTACCTCAAGCTTCATTTTCTGCGAAAGAAAGCTGATGCTGCAGGCAGTCACGCCCTGAAGCTTCAGGATCGCTTTTTCCATCTTTGCCGCACAGTGCGCGCATTCGAGATCTTCCATTTTGTAAACCAGTTTCATACCGTTTCTCCTTGATTCTTTTTGAAATACCACCGCAAAATAGCAACCTTTGGTTGCGTTTTACGGTGTATTGACAACCTTTAGTTGCGTTTTTGTCAATTCAGTTGCGTTTTTCCCTTTACTCCCGAATGTGATCGGTCGCACAGGCGAGGATCGCCATCACGTGGCTGTCGGCAAGCGCGTAATAGACCGTCTTGCCCTCCCGACGCGCGCGGATCAGCCTTGCGTTTTTAAGATACCGAAGCTGATGCGAGATCGCCGACTGCGTCATGCCGAGTACCTCCGCAATATCGCAGACACAGATCTCTCCCTTCATCAGCGTGGTCAGAATGCGAAGCCGTGTCGGGTCGGAAAATGCCTTGAACAGCTCTGCCGCCAGAAGGATCTCCTCCTCGGACAGCGCCGCCGACCGAAGCAGCTGTACCGCCGTCTCATGCGCTTCCTCGCTGTGACAGGGACAGCCGCCCTTTTCGGAATGCTTTACCATACGTTCTCTCCTTTTTGTTTTCGTTTACTCTGTATTTTTTCGCTCTGTATTTTTTGCTCTGTATTTTTCGCTCTGTACTTTTCGCTCAGCACACCTCTTCCGTGCTTTTTCACTCCGTACTTTTCGTTCCGTCACTTTTCGCCCGGCTTTCCTTTGACTCCCATACTCTTCGACTCCGATGCCCTTTGACTCCGACGCCCTTCGACTCCGATGCCCTTCGACTCCGATGCCCTTTGACTCCGATGCCCTTTGACTCCGGACTTCTTTCGCGAAAATGATCCAAAACTCCTTGCGCGATCTTCACGCGCCCTATTTCACAAACACATGAGCAATTGTTCATATATTCAATATAACATAAAATCCTCCCGCTGTCAAGAGGGTTTTTCGGATAATCCCAAAAAATAATCCGCGCTGACTCCGTAATACCGACAAAGCACCACAAGATGACGAATGGGCAGCTCATTCGCCCCACCCTCATTCAGTGATCACAGTCATTAAAACAAGGCACTCCTCACCGAGTGCCTTGTTTTTGTCTCGTCTGCTTTCAACAAAATTCCCGTCCTCGGCGTGATATACTGAAGGCATCCTACCAAAACCGAAAAGGAGCGATCGTATGGAGCGCGTCATATATGCGGACGTGTTTTTTCTCATCAATTTCAGCATGGATTATCTCGCCATCTTTCTCACGCGAAGACTGACACACGAAAAAGGTCATCTCGGGCGGGAGGTCGCGGCGGCTGTACTTGGGGGGATCTATGCCGTCACAGCACTCTTTTTGCCGCCCGCCATCGAGACGCTTGTCAGCCTTCTGATCCCGATCCTTATGGTCAGGATCGCCTTTCGCTGCCGATCGTTTTCCCGTCTTCTTAAGAACAGCATTCTCCTCTTCGGGATCTCCTTCGCGCTCGGCGGGGTGATGACCGCCGCCTATTACGGCATCGGCAAATTTCTCACCGCCAAGGGAATCCTCGTCAACGGCTCGCCCGAAACCCTTTATTCTGATCTTCCCATCCCGATCATCGCCCTCACCGCCTTGCTTGCCGCCCTCTTCGCCTATCTGTGGGGCAAGCTGACCGAGAGGACCGTCAACACGAAGACAATCACCCTGACCGTCACCTCATGCGGCAAAACGAAAGAGCTTCTCGCACTCTGCGACAGCGGAAACCTTCTGGAAGACCCCCTCACCCACCTTCCCGTGATCGTCGTCACGAAAAAAGCCATGGAGGAGATTCTCCCCCACAGCCTGAAAACCGTATTTTTTGAAAACGTTCTCGCCGCCGACCGCATTTCGCCGCGCATGATGAAAAAGACCCGTTTCATCCCCACCTCAACCGTCACGGGCGAGACCCTTCTCTGCGGCTATATCCCCGACGCGGTCATAATCGAAGGCATTGAGAAAAAAGCCTGCCTCGCCCTCGACAGATCCGCCGCCGACTTCGAAGGCAGAGACGCCATCCTCCCAACGGTTTTACTCGGATGACCCCTCCGCCTCAACGCCGTTTTTTGTCGGTCTTAAGACCGACAAAAGTCTCGATTTCATTATTTTTGTCAGGCTGTAGACCGACAAAAATCACCCGCCCCGTTACTCTGTCCTTCTCTTGACAAAAAACGGGGCTTGTGCTATACTGTATACAGATAAAGAATGGGAGGAAGCAGCATGAAAGTGATCACGATCGGAAGGCAGTTTGGCTCGGGAGGAAGAGAGCTGGGGAAAAAGCTCGCCAAGGCGCTCGGATGGGCGTATTATGACCGCGAGATCATCTCGGCGATCGCGCAAAAGACCTCTCTGCCCGAGGACTATGTGGAAGAGCTTCTCGACAAACGCCCCACGGCGATCTATCCCGTCACCTCAGGCTCGACCTTTCACATGACGGTCGACCCCCATTTCAACCTCAGCAATCAGATCTACGCCGAGCAAAGCAATCTGATCAAAACGCTTGCCGACAAAGGAAACTGCGTGATCGTCGGCAGATGCGCAGACCATATTCTCCGCGACAGAAAGCCCTTTCGCATCTTCGTCTATGCCGATATCGAACGCCGTGTCGCGCGGTGCATGGCACATCTTCGCCCCGATGAAGAAGGCATGACCGAAAAAGCCATGAAAAAGAAGATCCTCGCCGAGGACAAGGCGCGCCGCCGCTATTACCGTTTTTTCACGGGTTCAGACTGGGGCGAGCTTGCCTCTTATGACCTCTGCCTCAACACCGCCGTCGGCACCGTCGAGGATTGGGTCGCCTTTCTCGTCAAAGCCGTCGAGACCGTCTGAAAAAAAGATCCCTTCGTCCCATAAACCGATCCGCGTGAAACCGACCCCTCAATAACAGAACCCCCTTGATACAGTCACCGTATCAAGGGGGTATCTTACTTATCAGAAGAATGAAAACCAAGCCCGAAGCCGCCGTTCTCAAGTCAAAGCACCGCCTGAGGGATCATGGGGATGCTCTCAGCCGTTCATCAGTATGCGCAGATCCGCCGAAAGATCGGGACGGATCGCGGCAAAATACTCTTCCTCCCGCGGGATCCATTCCGTGAAAAAGGCATCGGCACGCTCTTTGTTGCGCGCAAGGATGCGCTCACGCTGTACGGCACGGTCGACCTCGCAGAACACCGTAAGATCATATACCGTCTCCAGGGAGGGATGCATACTGTACGCACCCTCAACGATCAGAACCGCCCCTTCGGGTAGGGAAAAGGTCTCTTCTTCGGAAAAGCTGTCACTGTGACATCGATACGGACGAACCGTAACAGGCGCGCCCTCGGAAAACGGAAGCAGGATCTCCTTTTTCAAGCGCTCACTATCAAAATGACCGCCGACCTTTGCCATGCGCTCCGCTGTGCGCAGGGCAAAGGGCAGAAGATGATCGTCGGTATGCACCACAAGAGAGACAATGCCCATCTCGTCAAGACGTCTTTTCAGCGCTTGAGAAAGCGTGGTCTTACCCGAAGCGGCTCTGCCCTCGATCGCAACCGCAAGGCGCTTTTCATTGGGTAATGTCGCAACCATTCGTTGCACAATATTCAAAACAGCGCTATCTGTCGTATGTTTTGCAACCGTTGGTTGCGTTTTCTTCTTGAAAGAAGCACGGTAGTCGGGATCGATCGCAACCGTCAGCGCGGGGATCATCACAAGCTGTACCAGAATGCCGGGAAACGCCGTCACAAAGCCTTCGGTGAAAAAGATTGCCCACGAAAAGGGCATATCTCCCACAGCAAGGAACACGATCCGTGTCAATGCCCATATCACTCTGCCCCCGAGCATCGCCCCGACAAGCGCAAGATATAGCGTTTTTACCGTCTTTTTCCGAAGAAGGGCGGCAAAAAGCGCGATCAGAATGCCGTATGCCGCAAGCTCAAACGCCATGGAAAGCGCGTTGGGATACAGAACTGGACGGGAAAAGAGCAAAGAGCGAAGAAGAGGCGTGACAAAGCCCACCACCGCCCCGTAGGGCGCGCCGCAGAGAATACCGCAGAGAAAGACAGGAAGGTGCATCGGAAGAAGCATATTGCCGATCTCGGGGATCTGCCCCGTCAGAAACGGAAGCACAAGCCCCAATGCCATGCACAGCGCCGACACCGATATGCGATATATTTTTTTGTGGTTGTGATGCTTCATGGCTCTACCGCCTTTTTTGTTTTTTCACATTGTATCATAGATGCCATCGGGTGTCAAGAAAACTCTTGCAAAATGCTCTCATTTTTTGTATAATAAAGAAAAGACCCCACATATGGAGGTAATTATGACCGTCAAACGCTGGCTTTCTGTTCACACGCACTCTCTCAAAGGCAAAACCGTCGCCATCACAGGCTCGACGGGCGGGCTTGGCAACGCCCTCACGTGGCATCTTGCGTCCCTCGGTGCCGACCTTATTCTGCTCGACCGCAACCAAACAAAGTCAGAAGCATGGGCAAATACCCTGCTGTCTCACTTTCCCGACTGCCGTATCACCCGCTTTTCGGTCGATATGGAGGATCTTGATTCGGTCAAAGCATTGACGGACACCCTGCTCTCTTCTCCGCCCGACTATCTGATCCTGAACGCGGGCGCATATCACATTCCGCGCCACATGACCTCCTGCGGCTATGACAACGTCTTCACGATCAATTTCGTCGCCCCATACTACATGGCTCGCCGTCTGAAGGACGCCATCGGGCAAAAACACGGCAGGATCATCGCCGTGGGCAGTATCGCGCACAACTATTCTAAGACCGATCCCGACGATATCGACTTTTCGCGCCGTCAAAAAGCAAGTCTCGTTTACGGCAACGCCAAACGCTATCTGATGTATGCCCTGAGCGAAGCCTTCAAGAATTCCGACACCCTTGCCATCACCCACCCCGGCATTACCTTCACGAATATCACCGCCCACTATCCCAAGCTGATCTTCGCAATCATCAAGCATCCGATGAAGGTCATCTTCCAAAGCACGAAAAAAGCCTCCCTCTCGATCCTCGACGGCGTATTCCGTCCGACCGCCCACCGCACGTGGACGGGACCCCGCCTCTTCGATATCTGGGGCATCCCCAAGACCCGCCCCCTCAAAACCGCAAACGAGGAAGAGATCGCTCACATCACCAAAGCCGCCGAGGAGATCTTTCAAAAAATCGAGACAATGTGACTCTTCCCACGAATCGTCTTAGCCCAAATAAAAGAACTCCCGATCGCCGCTGAGAATGCAGAGGCAATCGGGGGTTCTTTATTTTAATATTGATCAGCCAATAAATACGATCGAGTCAACCATACAACGGTATGTGGAACCGGTCGTACCAAAGGTAATGGTTTTAGTAGCAGAGGTATCAATTTCAATTGCGGTATACTCACCGTTGTTAGAAGAGGTCGCAATCGAATACTGAGTACC
>JAFVYN010000021.1 GCA_017508605.1 Clostridia bacterium | reverse complement strand
GCGCTTCTTGAGATCCCTTATGAAGTCCACGTGTATTCGGCTCACAGAACGCCTTTGGAAGCGGCGGAGTTTACCCAAAACGCAAGAAAAAACGGATTTGGTGTGCTGATTGCGGCTGCCGGCATGGCGGCGCATCTTGCAGGTGCGATTGCTGCTAACACAACGCTGCCTGTTATAGGAATTCCTTGCAAGGGTCCTGTTCTTGACGGAATGGATGCGCTTCTTGCAACAGTGCAAATGCCGACCGGTATTCCCGTTGCCACAGTCGCTATCAATGGTGCAGCCAACGCGGCTCTTCTTGCTGCAGAGATTCTTGCTTTGTCTGATGATGCGCTCGCTGATAAACTGATTGCAAAGCGCGAAAGTGACAGACTTACTGTTTTAAAGAAAGATGAAGTAGTGGCCAAAGAATTGAATCAACAATCAAATTAATTATATAAATTTTATGAGGAGTTTATTATGAAACTTGTTTACACTGGAAAAACCAAGGATGTATTTGCACTGGAAAACGGAAACTATTTGTTGAAATTCAAAGATGACTGCACCGGAAAAGATGGCGTATTTGATCCCGGTGAAAATGCTGTCGGTCTGACGATCGAAGGCGTTGGTGATGTTAATTTACGTATGTCTATCTATTTCTTTGAAAAAGTTAATGCTGCAGGCATTAAAACACACTATATTTCTGCCAACCTTGACGATACGACTATGGAAGTCCTCCCCGCTAAGGTGTTCGGAAAGGGTCTTGAAGTGATCTGCCGTCATAAGGCTGTTGGCAGTTTCTACCGTCGTTACAGCGATTATATCGAGGAAGGTGCTGATCTTCCTGCTTATGTAGAAACAACCTTTAAAAATGACGCCAAAGGCGATCCGCTTGTGACCAAAGACGGTCTTATTGACCTTGGTGTTATGACAGCGGAGCAATATGACGATATCAAGGCAATGACACAAAAAATTACTCAGATCGTTGCGGATGATCTGAAAGAAAAAGGTCTTGTTCTTTATGATATTAAATTTGAATTCGGTTACGATGCCGACGGAAAGGTTATGTTGATTGATGAGATCGCATCCGGTAATATGCGTGTTTACAAGGATGGAGAGTATATTGATCCGATGACGCTTTCGCAGCTTTTCTTCGCTTGATCGCTATACGCTAAGAAACGGAGATTTCTCTATGGGTGGTTTTTTTGGTATCGCTTCGAGACAGAACTGTCTCGCCGATGTGTTTTTCGGAACTGACTATCATTCTCATCTTGGTACGCGGACAGGCGGTCTGGCGGCATTTGATCCGAAATTGGGTCTTCAGAGAGTGATACACAATATTGAAAATTCACCGTTCAGAACTAAGTTTGAACATGTTTTTGAGGAAATGCAGGGCACTTCCGCAATCGGATGTATCAGCGACAGTGATCCTCAACCGCTTTTGATTCGTTCGAATCTTGGTACATACGCCATCTGCATGGTTGGTGTGATCAATAACGCAGGACGTTTGATTGATCAGTATCTTTCATTTAGCGGCGGACATTTTAACGCAATGACAAATGGCAGGATCAATACTACTGAACTGTGTGCTGCGCTGATCAATCAGAAGAGTTCTTTTACGGAAGGACTTCGCTTTGCGCAGAATGTCATTGAAGGCTCTGCGTCGATTCTGATTTTGAAAGAGAATGGCGCTATTATTGCCGCCCGCGACCGTCTTGGCCGCTTACCGGTGCTTGTCGGTAAGGGAGAGGATGGATACGCGGTAACGTTTGAATCATTTGCGTATCAAAAGCTTGGTTATCGCAATCATCGTGAGCTTGGTCCTTCTGAGATCGTTGAAACCACCGCAGAAGGTGTTAGACAGTTAGTTCCACCACAAGATGATATGCGGATATGCGCATTTTTATGGTCATATTACGGATATCCTACCTCAACATACGAAGGGGTCAATGTAGAAGCTATGCGTTATCGTAATGGTGAAATCATGGCGGATAATGACGAAAAACTCGGCAATTGCTGCGACCTTGATTATGTCAGCGGTGTTCCGGATTCAGGTACGCCTCACGCCATCGGTTATGCCAACCGATGTACAGCTAAATTTGCAAGGCCGTTTATTAAGTATACACCGACATGGCCTCGAAGTTTTATGTCAGCTAAACAAACTGACAGAAAAAAAGTGGCAAAAATGAAAATGATTCCGGTCCATGATCTTATTGAGGGAAAGAATCTTCTTTTTGTTGATGACTCGATCGTCAGAGGCACTCAGCTGAAGGAGACCGTTGATTTCCTATATGATAACGGAGCTAAATCTGTGCATATGCGCTCGGCTTGCCCTCCTATTATGTACGGATGCAAGTATTTGAATTTTTCCCGTGCTACCGATGATATGGAACTCATTGCAAGACGCGTGATCTTTGAGCTTGAGGGCGAAGAGGGTCTTCGACATTTGGATGAGTATAGTGATGCCTCGACCGAGCGTGGCCGTTCTATGAGACAGCTGATCTGCGAAAAAATGCATTTTGCTTCTCTTGAATTCCAGTCGCTCGATGGCATTATTAAGGCGATCGGGATACCCGAGTGTAAGCTCTGCACATATTGTTGGACAGGAAAAGAATAAATGGAATAACGATATACGGTGAAAACCGACAACAGAAAGGAATTTATTATGAATCATCAGTCTAAATCCGATAGCTATGCAGCGGCAGGTGTTGATATTACTGCGGGATACAAAGCCGTTGAACTTATGAAGCAGCATATAGCCCGCACTATGGTAAACGGAACTGCGGCTGACATCGGAGGCTTTGGCGGTCTTTTTGCTCTCGATCTTACCGGTTATCAGAACCCGATCCTTGTTTCGGGAACCGACGGTGTCGGTACTAAATTGAAAATGGCTTTCTTGATGGACAAGCACGACACTGTCGGCATCGACTGTGTTGCTATGTGTGTTAATGATGTCATTTGCTGCGGTGCTAAGCCCTTGTTCTTCTTGGATTACATTGCCTGCGGCAAGAATTACCCCGAAAAAATCGCAGCAATCGTTTCGGGTGTTGCTGAAGGATGTGTACAGTCCGGCGCAGAATTGATCGGGGGCGAAACTGCTGAAATGCCCGGCTTCTATCCGATTGATGAATACGATCTTGCCGGTTTTGCGGTCGGTATTGTTGACCGCTCACGTGTAATCGACAAAAATACTATGAAGGCGGGAGATGTTATGATCGCGCTTCCTTCTTCGGGTGTCCACTCTAACGGTTTTTCTCTTGTCAGAAAAGTATTTGATGTTGAAAACTGTGATCTAAAAACACCGATGGAAGCTCTCGGCGGCAAGAGCCTTGGTGAAACACTTCTCACACCCACCAAAATTTATGTGAAAGCAATGACCGCGCTCTTTGAGGATGTAACGGTGAAGGGCGTTTCGCATATTACGGGTGGCGGCTTCTATGAGAATATGCCCCGTTCAATTCCTAAGGGTCTTGGCGTTACGATCAAGAAGAGCGATATCCGTGTGCTTCCGATCTTTAAGCTGATTGCGGAAGTTGGCGGTATTGATGAGCGCGATATGTTCAACACCTTTAATATGGGTGTTGGTATGAGTGTTGTTGTTGCCAAAGAAGATGTCGAGAAGACACTTTCGATTCTGAAGGCGAACGGCGAAGATGCCTACGTAATTGGCGAGATCATTGAAAGTGACGAACAGGTGGTTCTCGTATGACCAAGGTGAGGATCGGCGTATTGGTTTCGGGCGGCGGTACCAATCTGCAAGCTTTGATCGATGCGGAAAAGAAAGGCGAGCTTGGGCAGGGAACGATCGCACTGGTGATTGCCTCTAAGCCCGGTGTTTATGCACTGGAGCGCGCGGCACAAAACGGTATTGAGGGTAGGGTCCTGGCGCGTAAAGAATATGACAGTATTGCCGATTACTCTAAAGCGCTTGCCGATACCTTGGAAGAGGCTGCTATTGACCTTGTTGTTCTCGCG
>JAFVYN010000176.1 GCA_017508605.1 Clostridia bacterium | reverse complement strand
GCCGTTTCCAACACCGTTTTGCAGGCTGATATTGCAATCGATAAAGGTGTTGCTCGTCACGGTGTATTTGGTGATCGGGTGATTAACCACATCGTTTGCAACGATCATGACGCCCGCTTCCAGATACTGTCCCCAAGCTGAGCTGGCATAACCCTTAAGGGTGCAGTTCGTAATGGTAACATTATTGCCAAAAGCCAAAATAACGGTGTTTTCGCCCTTGTCTACTGCGTAAATGTAGCTTACGGTTACGTTATCTCCGGTGATCTTGATGACAGCCTGTGTGTTAGAGGAGCCTGTTTCTCCGTCATCGTTGATGATCACGCCGGACTGTCCGAGAAGCGTTACGTTATCCTTGTCAAGCTTGATCTGGTTTCCGGAAATGCCGGAAACATCATAAGTACCTGCGGAAACGACGATGATTGCGCCTTCGGCTGTGGTGTCAATCAAGTTCTGCAATGCGGCTGCGTTTTCTTTGGCGGATTTAGCGTTATCATAGAGATACTCAACATACGCATTTTCGTCAAAGTTGTTGCCGAAGGAATCCTCCTCCTGTACAAGCTGCGTTGCAAAGAGGTTCAGTCCAAGATTGATGGTGGGAATGATTGCGCCTTTCATTGCGTTAGCATCGTTATCAACAGTCGTGGGCATGTAAACGACCATTGTCACGATTTTTTCGTCGCTATCGGTGTCGTTCTTTGCGTCAAGTGCTGTGGATCCCGAGTTGTACGCGGTATTCAGCGCGGTTGCGAATGCGTCTACCGCTGCGATTGCTTCATCGCGGGTGTAATCCTGAGCGCCTTCAACGATTCCGTACTTGATGAAATCAGAAAGCTTGAAGGGATTGCCTGCCGCATTGACAGAGCCAATTTCACTTGCTACGTTCACGCCAAGATTGTACTTCAGCGCAAGGGTGCCTTCGTTGACGACCTTAAGCTTGACAACTTCGGTGTGTCCGGGTTCCCAAAGAGCGTTCTCTTTGAAAATGTTGGTGGTGTCGGTTACCTTCGTCCAATCGCTCTGACCTTCGACCTGATAATACAGCTCGACGTCAAGATTGCCCGACGAGATGATGTTATTACTCGAGGTAACACTGTCGGTAAACCATGCGTAGGTCGTACCGAGAAGCGAGCTGACGCAGAGCAGCAGAGCCATCAGGGACGCAAGAAACGCACGGCGGGTGTTCTTGTTAGTCATATTGTTTTCCTCCTTCAAAATATTTTAGGTGCGACTAACTATGTAAAGCGGCAATGCCGCATTACGACATAATGTGTATTATGTGGTATAGATAGAAAGAAAAGAAGCGCTTTTTCATAAATCAGACCTATTAAAACAGTGCTTCTTATGAAAATGGGTATAACAAAAAAAGCCTTTTGCGGTTATTTTCAAAAAATGACGAGAAAGGCTCTTTTTGCTATACTCTTTTTCACAGAACTAAAGATTATTTTTATTAAAATGTATTGCAATTGCTTAAAAAATGTGCTAAAATAACAAAACAAGAATATGTCAATTTTTTTCAAACAACATAATACACATTATGTGATATGGCGGCGGTGAGCCGTCTTTTTTTATAGGATCAGGTGAAGCTGTTCCATGCGGCGGCGGTGTTCTCTGCCGCTTGAGATGATATAGATGCGCGTGGTGTTGATATTGCTGTGTCCCAGAACGTCGGCAAGCCCGGAGAGATCCTTATCGACCGCGTAAAAGAGCCGCGCGAACAAATGGCGCAGATTATGGGGAAAGACTTTTTTGGGAGATACCTGCGCCTCCTTACAAAGTGCCTTCATTTCCCGCCAGATATTGGAGCGGTCAATGGGTTTTCCGCTTTGGGTACGAAAGATGATACCGCCTTCGATGTGATGCAGTCTTGCGTAGCTAAGGAGCTTTTTTCTGAGCTTGGATACGATCACGATGCACCGTGTCTTGCCCTTGCAGGATACGGTAGCGACGCCTGTCCTCGCGGCTTCCACCGTGATGGCAGTCAATTCACTTACGCGGATACCCGTAGCGCAGATCGTTTCGAGAAGCAGTGCGAGGCGCTGATTGTTCTTGCGTTGCGCCGCTCTGACAAGGCGCTCATATTCGTCTTTGCTCAGTTCCTCTTCGGCGGGGCAAAAGAGCTGTTTTTGCACCTTGAATTGTCTCACACGAAGGTCATCGCGCTTCAAAAATCGGAAAAAGAGATTCCAGGCGGCAAGGATGGCGTTGGCACTGGTGACGGCATAGCTTTTGAGAAGCTCGTTTTTTCGCGCAAGTACTGCTACGCGATCGGGTAGCTCAGGATCGGACAGAAATCGTTTTACGGCGCGAAGATATTGCTGTCTTGTACTGCACGATAGCTCCCGTTCAATCAAAAAACATTCAAATGCCTGCAGGTGTGTTTGTGACATGGTATCGGTTTGCATGGGGTTACAATCCTTTCTATGGCTTATTAACAGAGTGTTCTTGTTGTGCTTGATTTATACAAAAAGATCCCCGTGAGAAGCAATTTGGTGTGCTTCTCACGGGGATCTTCGGTTGGGATCACCAATATTTTCTGTCAAGGGAGCGAAGCTGAATGGCTTCGGCAATGTGGGCGGCGGTGATGCTGTCACTGCCCGCAAGATCGGCGATGGTACGTGCTACGCGCAGGATTCTGTCATGTCCTCTGGCGGACAGACCCATGGAGTCAAACGCGGCGCGCAGCAGGGTAGAGGCGCTGTCATCAAGGCGACAATACTTGCGGATGTCGGGGGCTTGCATGGCGGAGTTTGAGAAGATCGCCTTGCCGTCCTTTTCAAAGCGCTCACGCGCGAAGGCACGTGCTTTATTGACACGCTCACGGATGTTTTCCGAGGATTCCGCGGGGGTGGTATCGGCAAGATCCTCAAAGGAAAGGGAAGGAACCTCGATCTGAATATCGATACGGTCAAGAAGAGGTCCCGAGATCTTGGACATGTATTTTTTGATATCCTGCGGCTTGCAGGTGCAAGGACGGGTGGGATGGCCGAAGTAACCGCAGCGGCAGGGGTTCATGGCGCAAACGAGCATAAAGCTTGAGTGAAAACGGAATCTGCCGAGAGCACGGCTGATGGTGATCGCGCCGTCCTCAAGGGGCTGACGGAGAGTTTCTGTGACGGATTTTGAGAATTCGGGAAGCTCGTCGAGAAAAAGCACGCCGTTGTGAGCCAGCGAGACCTCACCGGGAATCGGGATCGATCCGCCGCCCGAGAGCGCCGCTGATGACATGGTATGGTGAGGGGAACGGAAGGGGCGCTTGACGATCAGCGACTGCCCCTGCTTGAGTGTTCCTGCGATCGAATGGATCTGTGTGGTTTCAAGCGATTCCTGAAAGGTCATTTCGGGAAGGATCGAGGGAATGCGTTTGGCAAGCATGGATTTGCCTGTACCGGGAGGACCAATCAGAAGAATGTTATGACCGCCCGCCGCGGCGATCTCGATGGCACGCTTGGCACGTTCCTGTCCTTTGACGTCGGCAAAATCGGGTCCTTTTTCGGCGGTGGCACGCAGGGCGTCACGGTCAAAGACAACGGGCTTTTCTTCGGTAAAGCCGTTCAGCGCGGAGACAAGCTCAGCCACGGTCTTGATGGCGTAGACCTCGATCCCCTCGACGGCAGAGGCTTCGGCGGCATTGTCATAAGGCACGTAAACCTTTTTGATCCCGCTCTTGGCGGCGGCGATGCACATACAGAGAACGCCCCTGACTCCTCTGACCTCGCCCGAAAGCGAAAGCTCACCGATGAAGCATTTATCCGAAACCTCACCCTTGATCACTCTGCCTGCCGACAGAATGCCGACGAGCATCGCAAGGTCAAAGGCAGAGCCTGTCTTTTTGATATCGGCGGGCGCAAGATTGATGACGATCGCGCCGTAGGGAAATTTGAAGCCGCTCGATACGATGGCATTGTAAATGCGCTCGTTCGATTCCTTGACCGAGTTGTCGGGCAGACCCACCACCTCGTATTTCGGAAGCTTATCGTCAAACTTGGTTTCGATCGTGACTAAAATACCGTCAACGCCAAAAAGCGCCGCCGAATAAGTTTTGGTTAACATTTCGCACATCCTTACATCGTTACTTTATTGTATGATAGCATATCTTTTGACATTTGTCAAATATTTCTCGGAAAATCGCGCAAAGAATCCAAAATGAAAAAGCACACCGAGCGGTGTGCTTTTTTGTTATTTCGAGATATCCATCGAGATCTTGTAGTAGCGCTCGAGGTCGGCACGCTTCTGGGCGCAGTAGGTGCGCATGGCTTCGATCTGCTCGTCCGAATAGGGAGCAAGCTCCTCGGGCTTCATCTTGCCCTTGTACATTCTGTCGAGTGTGAGGGCATAGGTGATATCAAGGTCGGTGATCTTACTGTCTCTCAGGCAGACAACACGATTGCTCTTGCCCGCAAGGAGAAGCTTAACGGCTTCCACACCCATTTCAGAACCGGTGACTCTGTCGCGAAGCGTGGGCGAGCCGCCTCTGACAACGTGAGCAAGACGGGCGAAACGCGATTCGATACCTGTGCGCGCTTCGATTCTCTTGGTGAAGTCCTCACCGTAATCGCCAAGACCTTCGGAGATGAGAATGATGAAATTACGCTTGCCGTATTCCTTCGAAATGAGGAGCTTTTCGACGATCTGATCCTCATTGAAAGCAAACTCAGGAATGAGAACGGCAGAAGCACCGACAGCGATACCGGCGTGCAGAGCAATATAGCCTGCGTGACGGCCCATGACCTCGACCACGTTACAACGCGCGTGCGATTCACAGGTATCGCGAAGACGGTCTACCATCTGGATAGTGGTGTTCATAGCGGTGTCACAGCCGATGGTATAGTCGGTTGCGGAAATATCGTTATCAATGGTTGCGGGAATGCCGATGCAGGGAAGACCGCGGATCGAGAGGTCGGTAGCACCGCGGAAGGTGCCGTCGCCGCCGATGGCAATAAGACCGTCGATGCCGTTGTCACGGCAGGTCTTGATGGCTTTCTGAAGACCCTCTTCGTAACGGAATTCTTCGCTTCTTGCGGAATAGAGCATGGTACCGCCGCGCGTGATAATGTTGGAAACGTCACGTTCCTTGAAGGGCCGAATATTGCCTGCCATGAGACCCTTATAGCCTTCATATACGCCGTATACCTCAACGTTGTTGGCGAGGGCATAGCGTGTTACGGAACGGATGACCGCATTCATGCCGGGGGCGTCGCCACCCGAGGTGAGAACAGCGATCTTCTTGAAGTTAGACATAATGATTCTCCTTTTACAGCGGATCCGAAGCGGGAATCTTTCGCATCGGACACATTGATATCATATAGTATTCCTGATGGTAATTCATCACATACAGATATATGATAATACAAAATGAATAAAAAATCAAGGCTTTTTTCATTTTTTTGTAAAAAAACCCACCTTTCGTCATTTCGCACGAAAAATGGCTATCTGCCACGGGGACAGATAGCCAAAAGGTCAATAGTTCGGGATCAGGGCTCAGTTGCAGCCACAGCCGCAGCCACCCGAGGAAACACCGTAACCGTTGTTGCAGAAGAGAGAGAAGAGGATCACGGCGATGATAACGAGCCACAGGGTGCTGTCATCGAATAAACGGCAAAGACAATTCATAAGAGACCTCCGTTTTTAAGATATCGGAATGGGTTTTTCCCTTCCTCTACCATTCTATGTCGGAGAGAGGAATTGGTGCTTATTCGAGATCAAGTTTTGTCAGACCGAGAAAATCCTCGGCGGAGTTGACGCCCGCCATGGGCAGAACCGCCATCGCGCCGCAGGTCTCACATTCCACCGTGACTCTGCCGTGATGGATACGGTAGGCATAAGCGCCGACCTCCCCCTTTTCGGTGCAACGGCAGGTGATCGCCTCCTCGTCCTTCAGGGCACAGAGGGTATACTGGATAACGTCGTCGAGAATGGGGTTCTCCGAGCGCAGATCGTCGTCCTCTTCTTCGCCGCGCATACGCGAGATATCCTCCATACCCGATTCCTTGAGCAATTTGAGAAGTGCTTCGTTCGAGACCTCGACGGCATCCGAGACCGCTTCCTGCTTTCCGATGAAGCAGACGTCAATGCCGGTATAGGGGCAGGGCAGACGGAAGACACCTTCTTCACGGGAGAAGAAGGTATTTTGTCCCAACGTGTAATAGTGGGGCTTGGGACAAGCGATGCAGGGGATCTGAAGACGGAGCTTGCGGTCGGAGGTGTACGTCAGGACAGCCTCACTTTTACCGCAGGAGCAACGGAGCTTGAGCATATCGCCTGACAGCGCGAAAATGCCGACCAGGCTGAACACCGTCGCGCCGCAATGGGGGCAACGGTAGGCAAGTGTGGTTTCTTTTGGGGAAAGCTTCATAATACAGTCCTTTTCATGTGTTTTTCTCTTCGTCACTCTTCCATTCGGGAGAGGGCTTCAGATCGGGGGTCATTTTGGCGGGAAGGGCATCCTTCACGTCAAAGCGTTCGCTCGGGCAGTAGCTGTTGGCAACCGTCATGGTGACGATCGGGCTTTTTTCGTTGAAGCGGTAGTTGTAATAGACCGAGAGATCAAGCTCAATGATATCGCTTTCTTTGATGTTCTGATAGCCTGTCACGAAGCGGTAATCCACGTTTTTGAACACGAGGCGGTAATAGTAATAGCTGTTTTCCGAGAAGGTCAGATAGTCATATTCGGTATAGGTGGTCTTGCCGTCCGAGAGGGAGAAGCGGTAGACGTCGCCCGTCGGTTCATGGTCGAGGGAATAGTGGGTCTTGAGGTGTGCGCCCGCCGTTCGGTTGACACGGAAGGTGATGAGAAGATCCTTGGTGTCCTCGATATACATCGGCATGCTGACCATATAGCAGCCTTCGAAATCCTCACCCTTTTCCGCGGGCTTCGGGTCGCTGTAGGGATAATAGGTGAAGGTGAGAACGTCGGTCGGAATATTGTTTTCGTCGCGCGCGAGGGTGAGCTGATAGCTTGACATGTTCTGGATCTTTGCCGAGAGATCGTGCTTTTCCTCATATGCCGCAAGGATGCTGTCTGTCCAGACAAAGTAGTCGGAATAGTCTTTGTTCTGCGCAGACATACGGTAGAAGAGCAGGGCAAAGACCAGAATGACAAGCCCGATCCCGATATATTTCAGGATCTTGCCGAAGGTCAGCCTGTTTTCGTCCACGTAGGAGAGATCCTTTTCTTCATGCTCAAGCTCTTCGCTTTGCGGTGTGATATGCTCGCTTCTTTCCGCCTGTCTGTGGCGGATGGCGTCAACGGTATCGTTTTGATTTTGTTTGTTCGATTGCATAAGGGTGCCTTTCGTCTTTTGTATTCTTCTTGTATCATACCACATTTTTTTGCCGAAATCAACTCTTTTTTTGTGTTTGGTCTTGCAATATGCGTTGAAAAATGGTAAAATAGCGATATATTTCCTGAAAGCATCAGAAAGGCAACCACTATGGCATATCAGATTTCCGATAAATTAAAAAATATGAAGCCCTCCGCGATCCGCGAGATCTTCAAAAGCCTGACCGATCCGCGCATCATCGCCTTTGCGGCGGGCAATCCCGCGGCAGAGAGCTTTCCTTCCGAAGCGTTCGGTCTTCTCGCGGGCGAGATCTTTGAAAAGGAAGCCGTCAAGGCGCTGCAGTACGGCATTACCGAGGGCTTTCCCCCGCTTCGCGAATTTCTCACCGAGCGTCTTCATGAGCGTTTCGGCTGTGACAAAGAGAGTAACACCACCCTTGTGGTGACGGGCGGTCAGCAGGGCATTGAACTGACTTGCAAGGTCATGTGCAACGAGGGAGACGTGGTCATCTGCGAAAATCCCTCCTTCATCGGTGCGCTCAACGCCTTCCGCTCGAACGGTGCCACGCTCGTCGGCGTGGACATGGATGGGGACGGCATCAACATTGAAAAGCTCGAAAAGGCATGTCGGGATAATCCCCGTGCCAAGCTTCTCTACGTGATCCCCACCTTCCACAATCCCGCGGGCATCACAACCTCGCTTGAGAAGAGAAAACAGATCTATGAGATCGCCAAGAAGTATTCTCTTATTATTCTTGAGGACAACCCTTACGGTGAGCTTCGCTTTGCCGGTGAGGAGATCCCCACCATTAAAAGTCTTGATACCGAGGGCATCGTGGTCTACTGCGGCTCGTTTTCGAAGGTTCTGTCCGCCGGTATGCGCGTGGGCTTTTTGTCCGCGCCCCATGATATCGCGCAGAAGATCGTGGTCGCCAAGCAAGTTGAGGACGTTCACACCAATCAGTTCTTCCAGATGCTTTGCCACGCTTTTGTGACACGGTACGATCTCGACGAACACATTGCTTCGATCCGTAGGCTGTATAAGACGAAGTCGGCGCTGATGATCAAGGCGCTGGAGGACTATATGCCCGACTGTGTTTCGTTCACCCGTCCCGAGGGCGGACTTTTCCTCTGGTGTACACTGCCCGAGGAGATCGAGCTTTCGGCATTTGTAAAGCGAGCGCTCGAGCGTTTCGTGGCGGTCGTTCCCGGCACGGCGTTTGATCCTGAGGACAGCGGCGTTTCGCATTCCTTCCGTCTGACATACGCAACTCCCACCGAGGAGCAGATCGTTACAGGCGTGAAGATCCTCGGCGAGCTGGTCAAAGATATGCTTGCCGAAGTAAAGTAAGAAAGAGAAGGGTATAACGGTATGGCAGAAATTTTGACAAATCCCAATGAACAGGTAAAAAAGCCCACGATCTTTTCGGGCATTCAGCCGAGCGGTAATCTGACGCTCGGAAACTATCTCGGCGCGATCAAGAACTGGATCGGTTTTCAGGACACCTACGACTGCATTTACTGTGTGGTCGACATGCACGCGATCACGGTAAGACAGGTTCCCGCCGAGCTTCGCAAAAACACCTATGAGCTGCTTGCCCTGTATCTGGCGGCAGGTATCGATCCCAAGAAATGTACGCTTTTCGTACAGTCCCACGTTCCCGCTCATGCTCAGCTTGGCTGGGTGCTTGACTGCTACACCATGTTCGGCGAGCTTTCCCGCATGACGCAGTTCAAGGACAAGAGCGCCAAAAATGCCGATAACGTCAACGCCGGTCTCTTTACCTATCCCGCGCTGATGGCGGCAGATATCCTTCTGTATCAGACCGATCTTGTTCCCGTCGGTCAGGACCAGAAGCAGCATCTCGAGCTTGCCCGTGATATTGCCAACCGTTTCAACGGGATCTACGGCAACGTCTTCAAGGTGCCCGAGGGCTTTATTCCCAAGGCGGGCGCGAAGATCATGTCCCTTTCCGAGCCTGAGAAGAAGATGTCGAAGAGTGATACCGATTTCGGTTCGGTCAGAATTCTCGACAGCCGTGCGGAGCTTCTCAAGAAATTCAAGCGTGCTGTGACCGACTCGGATACGGTGGTCCGCTATGCCGAAGGCAAGCACGGTATCAACAATCTGATGAATATTTACTCCTGCTTCACGGGTAAGACCCATGAGGAGATCGAGGCGGAATTTGCCGGCAAGGGCTACGGCGATTTCAAGATGGCGGTCGGTGAAACGGTTGCCGACGGTCTTGCGCCCCTTCAGGCGGAATTCAGCCGTCTGATGGCAGACAAGGGCTATCTTGAGGCACTCATGAAGGAAGGTGCCGAGCATGCTTCCTACCTTGCGATGAAGACCATGCGTAAGGTCTATAAGAAGATCGGATTTATTAATTAAGGAGGAAACTATGGCAGTATTCAAAGCGATCGGTCAGTTTATGCTCGATTATCCCCTGATCCCTGTTCTGATCCTTCTTGTGATGAATCTTGTTTCGATGATCGCCTATTATGCCGATAAAAAGAAGGCAAAAAAGGGCGCGTGGCGTACCCCCGAGGCGACGCTTGTCGGTCTTGCGTGGGCGTTCGGCTCGATCGGCGCGATCATCGGTATGTACGGCTTCCGCCACAAGACCAAGCACATGAAGTTCATCATTCTCGTTCCGCTTGCCTTGATCGTACATCTTGCCTTTTTCACCCTTTGTCTGATCGCGGCATTGACATAAGATATCAAACAAAAAGATCCGTATCGGAGAACCGACACGGATCTTTTCGTTATTTGACCTGGAAGGAATTGCAGTCCGTACAGTCGGGCTTGGTAGGATTGGTTTCGTGTGTGCCGACACGGATCTGATTGAGCGAGCAGTAGTTTTCGTTCGCACAGTGGTGCTTGCACTCCTTGACGGTGCATTCGATTGCACGGTTGGCGTTGTTACAGCAGGAAGAGTCTTTCATGATGATGCATCCTTTCACTTGGTTTTGCCTCTTACTCGGCAAAATTAGTATTGCCCGCGCGATCGTTTTTATTCTGTTTATCAAGAAAATAAAAACCGCAGCCAAAAGACTGCGGTTTTTATCGTAGACTGCAAAAGCAGTGTGAAGCTTATTCAGCAGGATAAACGCTTACGCGCTTTCTGTCCTTCGTAGCGTGCTCAAACTTAACGGTTCCGTCAACCAGAGCAAAGAGAGTATCATCCTTACCGATACCGACGTTCTTGCCGGGGTGGATGTGAGTGCCTCTCTGTCTTACGATGATGTTACCCGCAAGTACAGATGCACCGTCAGCTTTCTTAACGCCAAGGCGCTTCGATTCACTGTCTCTGCCGTTCTTCGTCGAACCCACACCTTTTTTGTGGGCAAAGAATTGCAAGCTGATTCTCAACATACCAGTATTACCTCCGTACGTAATTTTCCTTATTCTTCGACTTCGCTGACATCAAGGAAATCGTAATACTCTTCAAGAAGCTCGTTGATCTGCAGGTAGAAGGCATAGAGAAGACCTCTGACCGCATAGCGCTTTTTCTCGTCTTGTTCGAACTCGTCCAGCGCGCCTCTTGCGTAAAACGTGATGTCGGCTGAGTCATCGTCGATCGTATACTCGACGTCCGAGGCATAAGAGACCTCGATGGCGTTAATGAGCAGCATCGTCATGGCTGAGAGCGCGGCACAGAGAATATCGTCACCCTCTTCGCCGAAGCCCGTGTGGCCACTTTCACGAAAGCCGTAATAAACGCCGTCCCGTTTGTAAAAAACGAATTTCGTCATGTCTTACAGGGAAATGGTCTGGATCTGAACCTTGGTATAAGGCTGTCTGTGACCGATCTTCTTCTTCTCGTTCTTCTTTGCCTTGTACTTCATAACGTAGATCTTCTTACCCTTGCCGTTCTTAACGACATTGGCAGTTACGGTAGCACCGGCAACAAAGGGAGTACCGACGGTAAAGTCGCCGTCTTCCTTCGATACGGAGAGAACCTGGTCAAAAGTCACGGTTTCGCCTTCTGCAGCTTCAAGTTTTTCGATGAAGACGATATCGCCTTCGCTGACTTTGTACTGCTTTCCGCCCGTTACAATGATTGCGTACACGAAAAGCACCTCACTTTCATAAAGCATCATAGGATGCAAGACTCGCTAAGTCGGGCAAGGTTTTAACCTTTTTTCGGGCCACGACATTATGCGGCACTTTGTATTATACAGAAGAAAGGGGAGTTTGTCAAGTGGTTTTTGACAAATTCCCCTTAATTTTTTTGTGTTTTTTGACGAATTCCGGGCGCTGCGCTTATTCAGCGGTAGCTTCCAGACAGAATACATAAACGAGTGTTGCCTTGAGATCTTCACTCAGCACGGTATCAACGGCGATCGCCTTGACAAGCTCAGCCTTGTCGACGGGATTCATGGTGTCATTGACAGCAAGCTTCAGCTCTTCCTTCTTGTTGGTGAAGGTCTTGGTGATCACGGTGGAGTGCTCGATGCTGGAAAGGAATTCGGAGGCAGTCATGCCGAGTCTCGACTCGGGATATGCTTCGCTCTTGAAGAGAACAGCTTCGGTTTCGGAGCTTGCGTTGACCGCAAGATCAAAGATGGTCTGGAGATACGCGGTCTCGGCATCAAGCTGCTCGTCAGTGAGGGTATCAGACGATTCGCCGAAGTTATTGATGATATCCTTGATCACGGCGATGAGAGCATCGGTTCTTTCGCGCTCAAGCGCGTTGGGGACGAAGGAATTGATGAGGTTTGCCGAGATGCAATCCGAAAGAACCTTGGCAGTGGTGGGATCAAGATTCTTGACGAGGTCGGTGACGTGAGCCTTCATATCCTCGGGAGCGGTGTCCTTCGAGTTCTGAACGATGTTGAGAACGCCGACAGCGGAGGAGATGGGATTCTTTTTCTCTTCGCCTTCCTTGGGCTCTTCGGTCATATGATCGACGAGATTGTTGGCAGCCTCGGCGTCAATACCGACTTTGTAAAGCGAATACTTGACAACGCCCGTCATAGCATTGGCAAGGTTGTTGACGGTGTTGCCTTCCTCATCCTTGCCTGTGCTGCCGAGATCCACAAGGGATTCGGCAAGAAGGTCGGTGTTGAGGTTGTTGACGTTCAGCGAGAAGTTGCCCGCGTCATCCACTTCGATGACGTCGGCGATGACGGTAACGATCTTTTCAAGAGACTTCGACTGCTTGGAGAGTGCTTCGGGAGACATCTTGAACATCTCGTCGGCATTGATCTTGATCTTGTCAAGGGTCATGACCTTATGCTCAAGCTCTTCGCGGCCGTTGAGCTGATTGGAGATCGCCAAAGTATGCTTGAGAGTGTCGGGGTCGGTGGCGGCGATATATGCCTGAACCGCTTCCTTGACCTTGGCGTTGATGACGTTCTTGTCAACCGAGAGAAGGGTAACGGTGCTCATGGATGCCAGCTCTTCGCCGATGGCGGCGCTGATGATATCGAAGTAATCGACTATGGTCGATTCGGCATCACTCGAGGTGATGGGACCGATGCCGACGATACATTCGGCATAGAGGTTTGCGGTAGCCTGATCGGAGGGAACGCCGTATTTGATGAAGAGGTCGTTGATGTCACTCGACAGCTCGCTGACCTTATTGTCATAGCCTTCAATGGCTTCGGCTTTCTTGACGGCTTCGTTCAGCTCGACCGAAAGAGCGGTGCGGACGGCGGCATCGTCGGAGGGGATCTCCAGAGAATCGCCGATGGCTTCAAAGCCGATGTTGGCGATATCGGCAACGAGAAGCTGCATGCGTTCGTTTGCGTACAGGGTATCGATAAGACCGGAAACAAGACCGGGCTGCGAGAGGGTCATGACGATGTCCTTAGCGGTGAGATCACTACCGAAGAGAGCGAACGTGCCGCTTTCGGACAGCGCCGCGATCAGCTCGGCAACGGTGTTGAGGTCACCGGGGAGAGTCTCGTAGGTGGTGGTTTCCAGCACGTCGTAAAGCGAGTGCATCAGAGGATGGAGCATTTCGGGGGTAGCGGCGGCAGGATCGGAGATGCCGCAGAAGGTATCGCCCTTGTTCCACTTTTCAGCCATAGCGGGAAGAAGCTCAGCGATGATGTGGGGAATGAGATCGGAATCGCCGAACTGTGCGGCAAGCGCGCGGATAGCGTCCGCCTCGGTCTTCGAGAATTTCGAGAGATCAAAGCCGGTGTCCACAAGGGGTTTGGCTGTTGCGTACATATTGGCAACGTAAGCTGCCTCGTCACTCCAGATCACCGTTCTGTCGTTGATCTTATAGGAGGTGACGGCATCAAAGACAACGCCGTTGAGCAGCGTGCCCGAGATCTTGAGAGCGGTGTTGTCACTCAGGGGCGTGATGATCGCTTCATCAATGTCCTTGATGGTGGCATCGGTCTCAGCATCGATCGAAACGCCTTCAAGCTCCTTGATGACATCATCCGCAAGGGAGATATATCCCGAGATGGGAGCAAGGAAGCAGGCAACGATCAGAAAGCTTGCGACGAGCGAGATCGAAGCGCCGATAAGTCTGCCGATCTGAAGTTTGCCGAAGGTGGTCTTGGAGGCGGATTCCTTGACGGGCTTGGTGATCGCCTTGAGGATCTTATAAACACCGTAAAGGATGAGGTTCAGAAGAAGGAAAAGCGAGAGGAAGACAAGAGGAGCTGCGAGTGCGCCGGGCAGAGTGATGATCAGTTCCTTGGCTGTGGGGCTTGCGGAGATCAGCTCCTGGATCGTGGCGTTGCTTGTCAGCTTTTCATCGACGAAGCCCTGAAGCAGAGAAGCGGCGGAGGTGCGCAGAAGACGCGCGCCGATCAGTGAGAGGATGGCGGCGGCAATGACGGTGGCAAGGCGGAAGGTGGATTGCAGGATTCCGCGCTTGATACCGAGCAGTACGCCAAACAGAGTGAGTGCCAATGCGGCAATGTTCAGCCAGAACGAAGCTGTGTTGACGATAGCACCGATTTCAGATAATTGCATATCAATTCTCCTTATTATATGATGGGTATGTACGACCATGTTTGTGACGGCAGTTGGGATATTACCCCAATATACCGAATACATTGTACATCATTTTTGGAAAAAAGTAAAGTCCATTTTATCATATTCTTGTAAACAAAGTGTAAACTTGGTGAAAAAATGTAAACAATAATACACAAAAAGAAATCAAAATATACTTCAAACTGCCGATTGCTCTGACATTTCAAAAAAAAGACCCCGACACGCAGCCGGGGTCCGATCATTATTCTTTTACACCATCATGCCCACTGTCCACTGACCACTGATCACTTCCCACTGACCACTGATCACTGCCCACTGACCACTGCCCACTGATCACTGCCCACTATTCTTCCTCGCCGAAAGCAACGTATTCTCCAAAAGTGTTGTGATCGTCATCGGACCGACACCGCCGGGAACGGGGGTAATGAAGGAGGTCTTGGGGGCAACGGCTTCGAAATCGACGTCACCGCAGAGCTTGTTGTTTTCGTCACGGTTCATGCCGACGTCAATGACAACGGCACCCTCCTTGACCATATCGGGTGTGATGAATTTCGCCTTACCGATGGCGACGATGAGGATATCGGCGCGGCGTGTGACCGAAGGAAGGTCGACGGTACGGGAGTGCGTGACGGTGACGGTGGCGTTCTTATGAAGCATCAGCATTGCCATGGGCTTGCCGACGATATTGCTTCTGCCAACGACCACGCATTCCTTGCCCGAAGGATCGATCCCGTAAGCCTCGAGCAGGGTCATGATGCCGGCGGGAGTGCAGGGCGCAAAGCCCTTTTCGCCGAGCATGATCTTGCCGACATTGACCGTGTGAAAGGCATCGACATCCTTGTTGGGGTCGATATGCGCGATGACGGTATCTGCCTTGAGATGCTTCGGCAGGGGAAGCTGAACGAGGATCCCGTCGATCGCGTCATCCCGATTGAGACGGTCGATGATCGAAAGAAGGGTCTCTTCCTCGGTGTTTTCGGGAAGACGGATGACCTCGGAGTGAAAGCCCGCGTCGAGACAGGCTTTTTCTTTGTTTCTGACATAGACCTGCGAGGCGGGATCTTCACCGACAATGATCACGGCAAGCCCCGGGGCGGGCAGGTTCTTTTCAAGGCGTTCCTTGGTGGCGTTCTGAATGGCAAGTCGGCGCTCGGCGCTGACCTTTTTGCCGTCAATAATTGTATACATAAGCTATCTTGCTACACCTCACTGTCGGGTGTATCCTTTCTTTGGCGCTTC
>JAFVYN010000175.1 GCA_017508605.1 Clostridia bacterium | reverse complement strand
GGCTCTTTTCCTCTCACGAAAACGATACATCTCATATCCATCATCATTGCAGTACGGACGACCTGAGGATTGCAAAGCCCCGTAAGCAACACTGCCTGATCCTTAACGAATGCAAGGACGTCGCTCATCATATCGCATCCGCACGCCGATTTCACTTCGCGGTCAAGCTCCTCCTCACCGCAAAGCACACGCGCATTCAAAAGACTTGCAATTTCGCTGATTTTCATTCGTTTTCGATCCTTTCTTTCGATTTCCGAAGACATATCTGAGCCATGATGCCCCAAAAGGGGCATTCTTGTCTTCATTATACACCAGTCTTGAGTTTTTGTCCATAGTTTTTGAGAATTTTTTAACAATTTCCGGTCCGGAAAGCCCAAACGAAAACCGTCGGAAGTATCCTGCTCCCGACGGTTTTGATCGTTCATTTACAAAAAAGGGTTATTTTTTAGTCTTCGGCGGTTGCCTTCTGAATCTCGCGGAAGGCTTCGTCGAGATAATCGTTTTCCATCAGCTCCAGCATACCTCTGTCGCAGAGAGCGGCAAGCTTCGGATCGATCGGGATCTTGGCAAGCACCTTGATGCCGTGCTTCTTCGCCACCTCATCAATATGGCTTTCGCCGTAGATATAGTGACGCTTACCGCAGTCGGTACATTCAAAATAGCTGTAGTTCTCTACAATACCGAGGATCGGTACGTTCATGAGCTTTGCCATCGTCACCGCCTTTTCGACGATCATCGAAACGAGATCCTGCGGAGAGGTCACGATCACAATGCCGTCAATGGGAAGGGACTGGAAGACCGTCAGCGGAACGTCGCCCGTTCCGGGAGGCATATCGACATACATATAGTCGACCTCGCCCCAGCAGACGTCGGTCCAGAACTGCTTGACCGTACCCGCGATCACGGGGCCGCGCCAGACGACAGGCTTGGTCTCATCGTCGAGAAGCAGATTGACACTCATCAGACGGATGCCCGTCTTGGTCTCCAGGGGATACATACCGTATTCCGAGCCGGTAACCTCACCCTTTGCCGCAAAGATCTTCGGAATCGAAGGACCGGTGATATCGGCATCGAGGATAGCGGTGTTATAATTCTTTCTCTGGCTGTTGACAGCAAGCATCGAGGTGACGAGTGATTTACCCACACCGCCCTTACCGCTGACAACGGCGATCATGTGTTTGACATCACTTAAGGGATTGGCAGCCTCAAGAAGGCTATTCTTTTTATCCTTGGACGAGCAGTTTGCCGAACAGGTCGAGCAATCGTGCGTGCATCCTTCGGGAGTTGTGTTTTGATTTGCCACGGGAAATACCTACCTTTTCAATTGTTACACTATGTAATAGTATATCACATTTTCAAAAGAATGCAAGAGTCTTTTCTCATTTTTTCCGCTTTTTTTCGGAAAAAGAGCCGTTTCACCGTATCCCCGCCCCGTTCCGACAGAATGCGCCCCCTCTTTCTGCTATACTGACAGTGGAACTGTCACAGTGAAACTGTCACAGTGAAACTGTCATCAAAAGACCGTCAATGAAAGGACTTGGAATATGGAAGACAAACAAAACGCCGTTAAAACTCAGAAAAACCGCCTGCAGGCATCTCTCGCATCTCTCAAAAACACCCTGCGCATCACCCTCGGCAAGGATCTTGCGGGCGAGGAAGAGCGCATTCTCTCACGAAAGCACCGACGGGGACTTCTCTTTTTCACGCTCTATCTCGCAGTATCGATGCTCTTTTCGAAAACACCCCTGTTCTACGGCGCGAGACCCCTCGGTTACGCCTTTTTCGCGGCGGCTTCGGGACACATGGCAACGGTCTCAGCCATTGGCATGGCGCTCTCCCTTTTCTGGCAGAAAAGCCCCTTGGTAGGGGCGTTCACCCTTCTGCTCGGGATCCTCATGCGCCTTCTCATCAAGCGCGCACGGATGAAGAGCCGTATTTTTGACGAAACACGCGGTGAACGTGTGGCGATCGCTGCCGTCCTCGCCTTTCTTCACGCCTTTGCGCTCTCTGCCCTTGATGGCTTCGGAAAGGATTCCCTTATTGCCATGCTCGTTGCCACCGTCTCATCGCCGATTCTTGCCCTCTTTTTCTCGCTGATCACTACCCCTGCCAAGGAGGGCGCGTGGCGGGAGATCGGGCGGCTGAGCATCGTATTTTTCCTCGTTTACACCCTGAATACCGTGGGGATCCTGGGCTTTGCCCTCGGTGCGGTACTGGCGTATTTTCTCACCCTTTCGATCGCCATTACGGGCGGCGGACTCCGTGGGGCTCTGATGGGACTTGTCACGGGACTTGCCCTCGGGGGCGTCTACGCGCCGATCTTCGCTATCGCGGGGCTTGTCACAGGGCTTGGCTCCAATCTGCACCTCAGCTATTCGGTGCTTGCCTCCACCGCTCTCACTCTTGTGATGAATCTCTATCTTAACGGCGTGGCGAACGCCTTCAGCTTTTCCGCCGACATCATCTTCACCGCCCTTCTCTTTCTGCCTCTTGCCAAGGCGAAGCTCATTCCCGAGATCCATTTTTTCGCCGACGAGCCGGAGGAAATGCCCGACATGAAATACGTGGAGGGCGTCAGAAAGAAATTCCGGCAAAACAAGCTGAAAGCCCTCTCGTCGGCATTTGAGGAATTATCCGACGTCTTTTTGGAGCTGTCCGAAAAAAGCCGCCGTCCGGGCGGCTATGAGATCCGTGAGGCGGGGGACGAGGTCTTTTCCCGCTACTGTGAGCCATGCGCCCTCAAAAGCATCTGCTGGCAGAGGGAGGGCGGCGAGACCGACGAGGCAGTATCCGCGCTTTTCCGCAAGGTGCAAAAGGGAGAGCGCGCCACCACCTGCGATCTGCCCGAAGCTTTTTCAAAGCGTTGCCGCCACTTAGAGAAGATTCTGCGCGACATCAACAATGCGGCGGCTGATCTCGTCGAGCGAGCCATACGGCGGGACAAGACCGAGCTGTTTGCTCTCGATTACGAAGCCATGGCACAGCTTCTCGCCGAGACCGCGCGCGAGGGTGAGGATGAATTCGAAAAAGACACGGCACTCTATAAAAAAGCCTCCCACACACTCCGTGAAACAGGGCTTGTCGCCCTCGGCTATTCGGCATGGGGCAGACGGCAAAAGACCGTTCTTGCCTCAGGGGTGGAGATCTCCTCCCTTTCTATCTCAAGCAAGGAGATCGCCAAGCGCCTCAGCGAGGCAACGGGACTTGAATTCCATGAGCCGCATTTTGATTTCAGCGGGGATTTCGTCACCATGACTGTCACCACCGCTCCCGCCATCTCCCTGCTCTCGGCATCCGCCCTTCGCGCCAAGGAGGAGGGCGCGGTCTCGGGGGATGCCCTTTGCGGCTTCGAGGATACCGCGGGAACGCCCTATTTTCTCATCTGCGACGGTATGGGAAGCGGCAAGACAGCCGCCATCACCGCAAGGATCGCTACTGTTTTTCTTGAGACCATGATCGCGGCGGGCAATCCCAAGGAGGTCGTTCTCAAAATGCTCTCGAATTTTCTCCGTTCAAAAAGCGAGGAATGTCACTCCACCTGCGATCTGTTGGAGATCGACACCTATCAGAAACGCGCGATCTTCTTGAAATGCGGCGCCGCGCCCTCCTTCCTCTGGCGGGCGGACAACCTCATTTCGATCGATCTGCATTCCCTTCCCATCGGGATCACCCGCGATTTCACCCCCGCACTGCGTGAGCTTCCGCTCTCTGAGGACGATCTCATCATTCTCGCAAGCGACGGCATCGCGCTGAGTGACGATACCCTCGCCGCCCATCTGAGAGCCCACCAAAACGAGACCCCAGACGCGCTTGCGGGATCGATCCTTTCAACCTTCGCCGCCGATGACGATGCCTCGGTCACCGTCATCCGTGTCAGGGCCAACCGCGAGAGCGCGTGATCCCGGGCAAAGACACCAAAACCCTCCCTATCGCCCAAAATCCCCGTCACCTCCCCCAAACTCCCGCCGCGCACCCATAAAACACGCTTTCACGCAAAAAGGCTGCCGCAAATGATGTCTCATTTGCGACAGCCTTTCGTTATGGGAAAGGATCAGTCGGCGTATACCCACAGCTCGGAGAGCTGGATCAGGTTGGTGCCGTCGAATACGATCTTGTAATACGAATATGCCGAAGCGCCGTCGATGGCGTAGTAGTATTCGGTGAAGTTCACGTCGGACATACCGGCGTTATCCACGTCGAGAACAACTGCCCAATCGGAATCGGTGGTGCTGTTGGTGGCACAGCCGTAGACCGTGAAGCCCGAAACCAGTCTGCCGGTATACGCAGCGTTATCGTTTGCCGTCAGAAGCGAAATACCGCTGAGCGCCTTTGCCTCTTCCAGCGAGAAGATCACAGGCGTTCTGTCAGTCTTGCAGAGCTTGGTGTTCGTTTTGGTATCGAAGAGCTTTTCAAAGCCTTCGTTTTCGCCCGAAGCGGGACCGCTAATGGGCGTTACCGCAAGGATCGACTTGCCGGGATTGTCGGCATCGGGCGTGTAATCAAGCGTCGAATACGAAAGATCGCTGAATTCCGCATAGCATACGACGTCGCCGTTGGGATCTTTGATCGTCACGCTGACGTTCAGCTTACAGGTAATGCCGTCGGTCGTAAAGAGCGAGAACGCGCCAAGCTCGAAGCGGAAGAAGCCGCGCGTGACAACGTCACCGTCCTTGAAGCCGTAGTAAGAATATCTGTTGGCGTCGGTGACCTTACCGTTTACGATGACCGTCGCGGTATAACCCTCGTTCAGCGTCCAGAGTCCGTTTTCGCTGACGGGAGTACCCGAATTGTACAGAGCGCTCCAAGCGGTGGTATCACCGAGATAGAACGCGAGAGCGAGATTTTTGTCATGCATGTCATGATGATCTTCAATGGCAAGATTGCTCATGCCGCTTGCCCTAAGATCGATACCGTCGGTCACAGCACCCGCGTCTTCGGGCGTGATCGCGCCCTTGACAAGGGGAAGCTCGCCGTCAGTCAGCATCAGGGTGACCGAATCCCAAGCGGTGTTGGGAACGTCGGTGATGATCTGACCGAAGAGAACGTCATTTTCAGCGGCGGTATAGGAGAGACCTGCCGCCTGGACCGAGAGGTAGACCGAAAGGTCTTCCACAAGCTTCTTGGTCAGGGTGACCACGGTAGCGTCACCCTTCGTGAAGGTAATGGTCACGTAAAGATCGCTGTAGTTTGCCAGGGTGTCAAGATCCGCCGCAATAACGAAACGAAGGTCGCTCATCGTTGCCTGCTTGCCGTTTCTCGCGGAGATGAAAGCGGCAAATTCATCGGTTGCGATGGTCCATACGCCGTCATCACCCTCTGTGCAGGTACCGTTAAAGCTGCCTGCGGGGATATCGGCGGGATCAACGAGAGCGGAGGTCGTCTCATTGAGATAGCCGAAATTATATTTCTGATAGGTCACGCCTTCTCTGACGATAGCGCCGCCGATCTTTTCAACCGACGCACCGTCATAGCAGTCAGTCAGCGCAAGCGTACCCTCACCGACAAGCGCGCCTTCCTTGAGAGAAACGCAGTTGGTGGTGGGAACTTCGCCGCCCGCAAGACCGACGAGTGTGCCGACCTTAGCGGCATCAGCCGTGATCGTGCCGTTGAAAACAGAGTCCTGAAGCACGTTGGAAGCGACCTTCTTGAAGCCGCCCACGATACCGCCGACGTAGATCGCGGAGCCGGTTGCCGTTACCTCAAAGGTACCCGTGTTGACACAGCCGATGATCTTGTCTTTGGCGCTATCGTTTCTGACCCAACCGACGATACCGCCGGCATACATGGTCTTATCGGTCTCTTCGCTGTTGGTCAGCACGAATTTGCCCGTGAAGGCGCAGTCGGTGACTGTGCTTTCCTTACCGTCATCGTTCAACCAGCCGATGATACCGCCGAGCGCACCCGCCTTACCCGAAGTCCAGTTGACGGTATAGGTGCCGGCATAGGTGCAGTTTCTGACAGTACCCGCGTTGGCAAAGCCGAGAAGACCGCCTGCGTTCAGATCGGTGGTGTTCACCTTGATGTTGACGTTCGAAACGACGTTTTCGACGAGATAGCCTCTTGCGGCATAAGCCGTGATCGTTGCCGCACGCTTATGTACGTCACCGTCGGTATACGCGGTGCAATCAACGTCACCGTTGAGCGTGACGTTCTTGAAGACGAACGAACCCTCAACTCTCTTGAAAAGAACATTAGTAAGACCCGAAAGAGTGTGATTTTCGCCGTCAAAGCTGCCCTTGAAGGTGGTCGTGATCATGTCAAGACCGTTGGTCAGCGTGATATCCGCCTTGAGGGCGATTGAAATATCCGCATCAAGCGTGCCGTTGTTGATACCGTAAACGAGCCAGACAAGCTGATCCTCGGTGGTAACACCGTATACGCCGTCAACGGGAGTAATCTTGCCAAGGGCGTCGATCACCTTGGTCTCGGTAGCGCCGCAGACCGTACAAACACGCTCTTCCGAGCCGTCCTCAGTCACGGTCGCGGGATCAACCGTCGTCCACGTGTCGGGATACTGATGCTTACCCGAGCCGTTTTCGTCGACAAGCGCGCCGCAGATCGCGCAAACATTACCGACACAGGAGGGTTCAAGCTCACCCGAGTGTGTGCATTGCCAGGAGAAAACGGCAAAGCCGTTATTCGAGTCAGGATCGACAACGAAGGGCGTTTCTTCATATGCCAGAACGATGGCGTTGAGCGCCTCGGCACTGTCAACTGTCGTACCCTTCAGCTTGTTGGAAGAACCGCTTTCGGCAGCTGCCGTCGAGAGATAGTAATTGTCCTTTGCGATAAAGGTTGCCAGGCTGTCATTTTTGGAAAAACCGATGCCGAACGGAGCGGTACCGATATTGTAGTTACAGCTGATATCAAAATTATTGACAACGTCAGAGGCAACGTTGATATAACCAAAGATACCGCCGGCATTACCGTTCGAATTGGCAATGGTGCCGCTGTTGTACGAATACTTGATCGAGCCGTATTTGAAGTAACCGACAATACCCGCCGCATGCTCACCCGCACTGTTGGTCTTGGTGATCGCGCCGGTATTGGCACAGTAGGTGATATAAATGGGCTTGCCCGTCGTAGGCTGGTTTCTGCCGAGAATACCGCCGATGGTAAACTTGGAGGCATCAGCCGTAACGTCACCGGTGTTGATGCACTTGGTGATGGTCGAGCTCTGACCGAAACCGACAACGCCGCCCTGAGGGCCCTTGTTAGAGGTCGCGGAGGCAGTGGTCTTGACAGAACCCTTGTTGATACATTCGGATACCGTGGTCTCGTTTTCGATAAAGCCGGCAACACCGCCGATACCGTTGGAGTTTTCGCCGTGAGCGATGTCCTTAACGTCAATACTGCCGTCAAAGACCGACTTCGAGACCGTCGAAGCGCTTACCTTACCGACAACACCGCCAACGACAAGAACGCTGCCGTTTGCCGAGCCTGTAAAGGTAACCGTCGAGGTCACGCCCTCTACGGTCGCGCCGCTGACAACACTTGCCAGAGCGCCGACATTACCGCCCTCGGTGATCTCGATCGCGCCCGCGACGGTAAGATTCTTGACCGTACCCGTCAGCTCCGCAAAAACGGGTGCCGAAACGGTGATGGTATGACCGTTACCGTCAAGCGTACCCGAGAAGGAAGCAAGCGTCTCCGTCAGGGTGATGTCTTCGGTCAGCGTATAGCTGCCGTCTGTCATTGCCATAAAATCCTCAGCACTCGCGATGTCGCTTTCTGCGGCATTCAAAGAGAACGTACCGAGAAGGATCGCCGTCGAGACGACAAGGATCAAAGCAAGCATAAGGGATATGATACTTTTGATCTTCATACAGATTCCTCACTTTGGATAAAATAGGGATATGCTGTGTTCATTCTAACACAGAAAAGGTGCGTTTGTAAAGAGTTTTTTGTGAAAATATTCTAATAATTTTCTTCAAAGAGCAACAATTTTAAAAAAACAAAAACCCTCTTTTCAAAAAAGAGGATTTTTGATAATCACGCCGAAACACGATCACAAGCGCTGTCTTCCTTTTGGTTTTTCTTTTTGTCTTCCGCCGATCTGCGGCGCGACCTGAGGATCTCAAACGGTGTGAAAAGACAACCCCATAAAACGGCAAGCAGGATCGGAAAGCCAACGAGATGGTTGCCGAAGAGCTTTTCAAAGATCGGCAGAATGGCGGCATCGGGCTCTGCGAGGAACATGTAATTTGTGCCGAGCGTCAGATTGGCAATCACGGCGGGAACGGCAAGCGCCAGAAGAATGAGAAGATATTTCCACGCGTCACGGAACCGTGGCGAGACCTCGCCCGCCGCCACCAGCATCAGGGGATACAAAAAGAGCAGAATGTGGATCGTCGAGGAGTGGATGTGCATGAAATTGAGTAAGGGCAGCTTCGTCCAGGACGGACAAACGATGGCGAGCAAAGCGCCGGGTAGACAGACGGCGTAGAGAAAATCCGCAATGACTTTTTCGGCAGAACCATGTGGATCAGAATGATGAAAATATTGATCGTGCAAAGCTGAAAGGGGAGATAATTCTTCGTAAACAGCCCGGTTGAGAGCAGCATGATCCATTTGCCAAGCTCATCGGCAAGGATGAGGAGCGCCATCACACGGCGGTAGCGCCTACGCCCGGATGCCGAGCATCTACGGTAGGTATACGGCACAATGACCGCCGCCGCAAGACACAGGAAAAGCCAGAACAGGTGCGTTCCGTCAAACAGCGAAAAGCCATGCCCCTTCGGGATCGAGCCGCTTGTTTCCCAAAAATATGCCACGTGAGTTCCTCCCATCAAAAAAATACTGCTGTTTTTGTCTTCATTTTAGCACAGGAAGACAAAAATAGCAGTATTTTCATGGAAAATTTGATTTTGATTTTACATTTCACCCTGCCAGCCCTCGGTGGTTCTGATCTCTCCGTCGGGAAAGAGCCAAAGTACCTCGGCATCGGGAAAATTCTCAAGCATTCTGAGGCCTTCCTCATAGCTCACCGTGAACAGCGCCGTCGAAAGGGCGTCTGCCTCGGCGGAATCACGGCAAAGTACGGTCAGCGAGACGAAAAACTCGCTCGGCATCAGAGTATCGGGGGAAATGATGTGATGATACGCCTTACCCTTGACGTAGTAATAGCGCATATATGAGCCGCTCGTCACGAGCGAAGCATCAGCAACCGGGACGGTCGAAAGATACTCACCCTCACGGTTCGGATCCTCCACACCGACAAGCCAGAAAGAGCCGTCGGCACGTGTTCCCACCGTGCGGACGTTCCCGCCCGCGTTGAGGATATATCCCGTGATGCCCGCCTCCTCGAGCTGTTTTGCCGCCATTTCCACGGCATAGCCCTTGCCGAGCGCCCCTACGTCGAGGAGCATTTTGTCATCGGTCAGGGTAGCTGTCATCGTCTGTCGGTCGAGGACAAGCGCGTCAAGATCGCAGTGAAGCGACGCCTCCCTGAGCGCCTCTTCATCGGGCAAAGCGGCTTTGACGGGATCGAGAAGACCCTCTTCCCGTGCCTTGTGCCAGAGAGAAAGGACCGCGCCCATACCGATATTCATCCGTCGGTCGGTCTTTTCGTACATCGCCTTGCCGTATTCAAGAAAATCGAGAAGCTCCTCGGAAACGACCGCCGAGCGTTCTTCATTCAAGGTTTTGAGATTGTTGATACCGTCCACGCTGTCATAGATCGAAAACAGCTCGTGGTAGCGGCGCAGTGTCGCGAATATGTCATTGGCAACGAGATCGAACGCCTCTTTGGAGTCAGCGTAGCCGATCACCGTCGTTACCGTATCGAAGTAGTCAAGTGTGTAAGCGGTATACTTTTCATTGCCCCCTCCGATCCCGCCGCAGGACGCAAGCGGGATCAGAAGAAGACACGCGAGAAAACAAGCGAAAAACCGTTTCATTGCTGTAGGAGGATCAGCCGTCAGGATATTGTGAAGGAGATCAGTTTGCCGCGGTGATGACGCCGTCAGCGGGAACGGTAGCCTTGCCGCTTGCGTCGAAGGTGACAGCCGCCTTGTAGGAAGCCGATACCTTATTGCCGCCCACAGAAGCCTCGAAGGTGGTGTTGACCGTTACGTTGCCGTTTGCGTCAGCCGTCGCGTCAGCCTTGGTCTGGGTGCTGTTGACCGAAAGCGTGACCGCGCTGTCCTTGACGACCGTGCCCGATTCAGCGGCGGCATATGCCTTTTCGGCAGCCTTGACGAAGTCCGAAACCGTGATGGTGCAGCCCGCGGTGATCACGTCGCTGTTACCCTTGCCGTCAGCCGTTGCCAGAGAAGCGATGTCGCCCTTGGTCTTGCCGACGAGAACGGTAGCGAAGGCGTCAGCCTGCTCGAACCATTCGAGCGTGGAGCCGCCCCACTCGACCATGCCGTAGCCCTTACCCTGCTCGCGCTTGGTCTTGAGGCTCGTGATCTCAACAGCCTTGCCGTCATGGGAATACTGAAGCTTGGTCTCCAGGGTGTCAAAGGTGCAGGCAACGATCTTGCCGTCCTTGTCAAGCGTCATGGCGCAGACGGTGTAGGTGGCGGTGGTAACACCGAGGTCGACCTCGTCACCTTCACCACCCAAAGCATCGGTGGGGTTGGTTGCGTTGTAGATCACGCCAAGACCCAAACGGTATTCCGAACCGCAGGACGTCATGGCGAAAAGAGAAAGACAGGTGGTAAGAAGAAGCAGAAGAGAAATGAGTTTTTTCATAAAAACCTCCGTTATGAATGATGTTTATATACGTTTTCCAGACGTTTGATCAGAAAAGACGCCGTTATGCCGATCAGAGCGCCCGCCAGCGTTCCCGTCAGTGTGAGGATCAGCATGTAATAGCCGATCGACAAGGAATCGAATAAAACGATCGCCACAAGGATCTGCCCGAGATTGTGAAGAACACCTCCCGTGACAGAGACACCGACCGTGGAAAACAGGCGAAGCCTTTTGAAGAGCGCCATGGCAAGAAGACTGATCACAGCCCCTGCCAGCGAATACAGGGCAGTCAGCGGATTTCCGAACAGAAGAAAGGTCATAACCAACCGAAGAAGCGACACAGCCGCCGCCTCCTTCAGCCCGTACAGATAGAGTACGGTGATGATCACAAGATTGGCAAGCCCCATTTTGATGCCCGGCACGCTTGTCACAACAGGAGGTAACAGCGATTCAATATAGGAAAGCATCAAAGCGAGCGTGCAGGAAAGGGCTAAAAAGGTGAGTTTTTTGGTTTTTTCGCTCATAGTATGTCCAGCTTTCACACGATTATGTCAGGACCCTCCTCATCGCCGTATACCGTGACGACAAGGCCGTGGGGCAGACAGACAACCGTTTCGCCGTGATACCGTATGGCACGGCTTCTGACGCAGATCTTATCGGGACAGCTCGCCGCAGTCACCGATACTCTGCCGTTTTCGATCCGGACGGTGTTAAAGCCCACACCGTCCTCCTCGTAATACGTGATCTCTCTGTCGGCAGAGAGAGAAAAGCGCCCGACCTCCTCGCCGTTTTTCGTGATCACGCAGTACGCGCCGTCACGGCGAAGAAAAAGGGAGAGCAAAATGCCGACAAGGGCAAGGAAAACGAGCGAGGCGATCAGAAGGATATCGTTTCGCCTCGCCCGATGAAGACGGGATGTCATGCTTTTTCTCCGAGATCGGGGAAATACACTTCCTTGATGCAGTGCGTCGGGCACACCTCGGCACATTTGCCGCAATAGGTACAGATCTCATAATCAATGATTGCCAGATTATTCTGCACCTTGATCGCCCCGACGGGACAGTTCTTTTCGCATTTGTGACAGCCGATGCAGGCGTTGGCACAGGCCTTACGCGCGTCAGCACCCTTATCGTGATTTCGGCACATCACGACCGTGCGCGCCTCCTGGGGCACCATGGTGATGATCTTTTTGGGACATGCCGCGGCACAGATGCCGCAACCGAGACAGCGCGAGGTATCAACGTGCGCAATGCCGTCATCAATGCAGATGGCATCGTTCGGGCAGGCGTTGGCGCAGTCGCCAAAGCCGAGACAGCCGAATTTGCAGAGAAACTGTCCGCCGTACATGGCGTTTGCCGCCGAGCAGGAGTGAATGCCGTCATACTGATAATCGAGCTTTGCGACCTCGCAGTTGCCGTTGCAATGCACGAAGGCAACCACATCCTTCGGCACTTCGGGTTCAACGCCGAGATACTGTGCCAGCTCTTCGGCAACAGCCGCCGCGCCGGGGGTACAGAGATTGGGCTTGGCAGTGCCGTTTGCCAGCGCTTTGGCGTAATCGTCACAGCCCTTGAAGCCGCAGGCACCGCAGTTGACACCGGGCAAAATGGCACGAAGCTCGGCTTCTCTGTGGTCTTTTTCCACACCGAAATAGCGGGATACCAGGGATAAGAGGATCGAAGCGACAAGACCGACCGCCACGACCACCAGAAATGCAGTTAAGATCGGAATGAACATATGCCCTCCTTATGAAAACAGGTTGTCAATGATCCCCGCAAAGCCGAAAAAGGCAAGCGAGATAAAGGAGGCGGCGATCAGCGTGGAGGCAAGACCCTTGAAGGGGGTGGGGATCTTCGATTCCTCAATGCGCGAGCGGATGCCCGAGAAGAGGATCATGGCAAGCATAAAGCCAAGTCCGACGCCGAGCGAGGATACCATGGATTCAAGGAAATTGTAGCCGTCGGTGATATTGTTGATCGTCACACCGAGAACGGCGCAGTTGGTGGTGATCAGAGGCAGATAAACGCCGAGGCTCTTATGAAGCGAGGGCGAAATTTTGCCAAGCACGATCTCGATCATCTGCACCAGAGCCGCGATGACGAGAATGAACACGATGGTCTGCAGATAGCCAAGCTCGAAGCGGTCGAGAATGAAGGTCTGGATCGGCCAGGTGACCGCCGTGGCGATCAGCATGACGATGGTGACCGAAATACCCATACCCGATGCCTGATCGAATTTCTTCGAAGCGCCGAGGAAGGGGCAGATACCGAGAAAACGGCTCAGAACGTAGTTATTGACGAGAACCGAGGAAAGAAGAATGACAAGTAAGCTCTTGACAAGAGTCATTTATGCCACCTCCTTCTGAGAATCACAGCCCTCACCCGTCTGACCCTTACGGCAAAGCGATGCCGAGGGACAGCCCTCGCAGGAGAAGGACTTCTTTTTGGGACCCTTGCCCTGTGTGATCACAAAAACAAGGGCGATCATAAAGCCGTAGACCAGCATACCGCCGGGGGCTTTGACGAAGATCTCGATCTTATAAGGCTCAAGGAAGGTGATCGGAATGCCCGCAAAGGATGCCGCGCCCAGAACCTCACGCACGGTGGAGATCATGAAAAGTGCCGCCGTAAAGCCAAGTCCCATGCCCACGCCGTCGAGAACGCTCTTGCCCACAGAATTCTTGCTGGCAAACATCTCAGCTCTGCCGAGGATGATGCAGTTGACAGTGATGAGCGCGAGATACACGCCGAGCATTTCGTAAATATCGGGCAAAAAGGCGTGGATGAGCATTTCCACGATGGTGACAAAGCCCGCGATAATGATGATATAACAGGGGATGCGCACCGTGTCGGGAATGAGCTTGCGAAGAAGGGAGATCACGAAATTCGAGCAGATCAGCACCGCCATGGCGGCAAGACCCATGCTGACAGCCCCCACGACACCCGTGGTGGTCGCAAGCGTCGGACACGTGCCGAGAACCAGGATGAAGACAGGGTTTTCAAAGAGAATACCCTTCAGAATGATCGAAAGAGAGGAATTCTTCTTCATTCAGCCGTGCCTCCTTCCAGAATACTCAGTGCTTCATAACAAAGCTTGATGCCGCGCAGATAGGCATTCGTGGTCTTGGTCGCACCCGAAATGCCGTCGATCTCACGGTAAGTGCCATCGGTCTTGCCGATGAACTGCGAGGTGAAGTCATCGTCCTCACAAGCCGCGCCGAAGCCCTCGGTCTCCTTGTGAGATACGGTATAGCAGTCGAGGATCACGCCGTCCTTCGTGACAGACAGCATGATGACGATGGGCGCGCCCCAGCTGGGATGCTCCTGCATCGAGTAGCCGTCCACACTGACGTAGATCTGATAGTTGCCGCTTTCGGTCTTTTCTACCGATTGGATCGCCTTATTGAGACCGAGCGAGCCGATCTCAACCTGTGTGAACTTGGTGGACGCCATCTGCTCGCCGTAGCTGACAAGCGAAGCCTTCAGGGTGTCATCGGCATCGCCGATGACCGTGCCGTCGGACGTCAGCGCCAGCATGGTATCGCCGAAGTGGAAGACCGTACCCGCGCCGTTTCCGGCTTCGTAGATCGCTGTCAGACCCTCAAGGTATTCCGCGATCACCACACGGGTGAATTCGCCCTTGGAGGCGGGGAGAAGCTCGGTCATTGCATCACGGAGAATGGTCTCCTCATCGCGCAGATCGACAGAGCCGCCCGAAAGAATGGTAGCGGCATTGATCGCGTCACTTACCGCCTGACGGTAAGCCGAGGTGGTCTTGGTCGCCGAGGAGATCGTATCCACACTCGCGACGCCTTCGAGAGAAAGGCCCTTGAAATTGTCGCCGTAGGTTTTTTCGTAGCCAAGCGTTTCGCCGCTTGAAAGGCAGGTCGCGCCCGTGACACTGCCGTCAGAGGCAACGCCGCAGAGAATGACCATGTTTGAGGCATAGCCCGTGGTCGAAAGCTTGATCACGTAGCCTCCATTCGATGCCGCATAGGCATCGGTCACGGTTTTGGGCAACGAGTAGGACGAAAGATCCAGCGCCGTAAAGCTGCCGCCGTCGGGCATGACGACCGTAAGCGCTTCGTTGGCGGCATTATCCTCGTTTTCCTTGATGATGGGAGCGGTGATATAATTGGTGATCGCCATCAGGATCGCCACGATTGCCGAGATGATCGAGAGGGCAAGCACGTTTTTGTAAGCAGCTTTCACGCCTTTTTCACCTCCCCGAACCGTTTGTGACGTGTCCACGTTTCAATATAAGGTGTCAGAATATTCATGAGAAGAATACCGTAGGAAACGCCCTCGGGATAATTGCCCCAAAGACGGACCATGACGGTGATAAGCGCCGCACCAACGGCGAAGACCACCTTGCCCCATGCCGTGGCAGGTGAGGTTACGTAGTCGGTCGCCATGAAGATCGCACCGATGAAAAGACCGCCCGAAAGAGTCATCAGCGCCGCCGCGTTGAGATCAAAGCCGTTGAAAAGGAAGGTCAGAACAAAGGACGAGGCAATGAAAACAACGGGCAAATGCCAGGTGATCACACGGCGCACCAGAAGGTACACAAATCCGATGAGAAGAGCAAGCTTGCAGGTCTCACCGATCGCGCCGCCCACATTTCCGAGGAAGAGATCAGCATAGGATACCGTGCCGCCCGCGGCAAGCGTGCCGAGAGGGGTGGCGGAGGTGGTAGCATCCACACCGACGGGAAAGGCGTTTTTGACCAAAGAGCCAAACGAAACGAGCATGAACACGCGTCCCGTAATGGCGGGATTCACAAGATTACAGCCAAGTCCGCCAAAGAGGCACTTGACCACGATAATAGCAAAGAGATTGCCGATCACGACCTGCCAGAGCGGAATATTTGCGGGCAGATTCAGTCCGAGCAGAAGACCCGTCACAGCGGCGGAGAGATCGGTAATCGTCTGATCCTTCTTGAGAAGCCACTGCCAGAGCGCTTCAAAGCCCACGGCTGAGCCAACAGAAACAAGAAGCACAAGAAGAGCGCGCCAGCCGAAAATGATCACACCGGCAAGCGTTGTGGGAAGAAGGGCGATCAGTACGTCACGCATGATGCCGCTTGTGGAATTGCCCGAATGGATATGGGGGGACGCCGATACGTGAAGCTGACTCATGATTTCGCCTCCTTGCTTTTGGCATCGCGCAAAAATACCTTGGCGAGCTTATGGGTCTGCACGAGAGGACGGTTGGCGGGGCAGTTGAAGCTGCAGCAGCCGCACTCCATACAGAGCGTAACACACAGGCTGTCGAGCGCCTCGGCATCGCGGCGCTCATAAGCGCGCTCCAGGGCGGCGGGATTCAGCCCGAAGGGACAGTGATTGGTACAGGCACCGCAGCGGATACACGCCGTGGTCTTCGGAAGCTTCGCTTCCTTGGCGGTCAGAGCGAGGATCGCGTTGGTGTTTTTCAGAACGGGAGCTGACATATCGCTGAGCGCAACGCCCATCATCGGTCCGCCGTAGAGAAGCTTGGCGGGTTCTGACGAAAAGCCCTCGCAGAACGCAAAGACCTCGGAAAGGGGCGTGCCGATGGGCGCGATCACGTTTTGCGGCTTCTTCACCGCACCGCCGTCGACGGTCAGACATTTTTCGACAAGGGGCATGCCCGTCATGAGATATCTGCCGATGGCGGCAAGGGTGGTCACGTTCACCACGACGCAACCCACGTCAAGGGGCAATTTGCCCATCGGAATGACCTTGCCGACGGTGTGATAGACCAACACCTTTTCACCGCCCTGGGGATAGAGCGAGGGCAGTACCTTCACTTCCACGCCCTCAAGGGACGCTGCCATCTTCTGCATCGAGGCGATCGCCTCGGGCTTGTTCTTTTCAATGCCGATCACAACGCGCTTGATCTGATAATAGGTCCTGAGCTGAGAGATCGCGTATGCCATCTCGTCGGCTCTCGTCAGCATGGTGACGGTGTCGCTCGTGATATACGGCTCACATTCCGCGCCGTTGATCACAAGCTCCTCGATGGCGTCCTCGGGAACGCTGAACTTCACGTGTGTCGGGAAACCCGCGCCGCCAAGACCGACAACGCCGCTTTCCCTGATGGCGGCGATCAGCTCCTCACGGGAGGATACCGTACGAGGAGCGAGCGAGGGGTCGGGTGTCATATTGCCGTCCGAGGTGATCACGGCGGCAGGCACCGTTCTGCCGTTTGACTGGAGCATATCGTATATTTTAGTAACGGTTCCCGAAACCGAGGCATGGATCACCGAGGAAACCGCGCCGTCAGCCTCCGCGATCTTTGTGCCGACGAACACCGTGTCTCCCACCTTCACAAGAAGCCTTGCGGGCTTACCGATGTGCATGGCGGTCGGGATCGTGACCGTTTGGGGCGTAGGAATTCTCTCACCCACAGAAGAAGCAGTGTGCTTTCTGTGAGGCACGTGAACTCCGGGAAGAGAAAACTTCATCATGTTTCTACCTTTCATTACGGAAGGATTGCAGTACAAAGCGATGTCACCTTGTGAGACTGCACCGATTTTATTATATAATGAATTATGCCCATTGTCAAGAATTCTTTTCGATTCGAATTGTAGTTTTTTGCAAAAATATCATTTTGATACATGATAATTTGTGCTTTTTTGACAAGCCCCGCCCAATAGCAAAAGAGGCAGAGAACCAAGCGGTTCTCTGCCCCTTTTGGGTATATAAGCGGAATCGTTTACATCCGTTTTTTCGGTTTCTTACTTCTTGGTAATGGTACCGGTACCGGAAATATTGAAGATGTCGTCAATCGCGCCGTTTACGTTGGTGCAGTTGATCACGTCAATATTGCAGTCAACGGCGTGGATACCGTCCTGAAAAACGTCGGTAGGATTAACGGCAGAAACGTCGAAGGTGCAATCCTTGATCGTGCCTTCGGAGTAGAGACGGATAACGCCGTACGCGCCGTTGCCATAGATCTCACAGCCCTCGAAGGTAACGTGCTCAGCACCGCTGCCGATCGCAACCCAACCAACGATCTTACAATTCTTGTAAGTGATGTTCGCATTGTTCAGACCGTCATAGTGGATCGCGTAAACACTGGTCGCGATGAATTCGCAGTTTTCAAACACGAGAGTTCCTCTCGAATATGCCCAACGCTGTGCGTTTGCGCCCTCAAAGGTAATATTCTTGATGGTCGTGTTGTTCAGAGTACCGCTGAGAGTCGAGGTAACCTTGGCGCCGTCTTCACCGATGATCGTTACGCCTTCAGCAAGACCGGGAAGCGTCCAGCTGCCCGCACCGAGAACAACGACCTCATCCTTGGTAGTAGCCGCGGTATTGATCTCTGTCTGAGAAGCCGCTGCCTTCACGACCTTCTCACCGGTAACGGTGATGGTGGTGTCAGCGGGGGTTCTGTTGTCATTTTCATAAATGTAAGGAACGCCGTTGTCGGAGTTCGTCTCGCCGTCGCCGGGCTGTGTGCCTGCGAAGGTGGAGTTGTTGATCACGAGGTTGAGCTTGCCCTTGCGGTTGTCAACAGCGATACCGGGCTTTTCGGAGAGAGGACCGAAGAAGCAGTCATCGACGATGACTTCGGTAACGTCGGAACCGGCATACATATCAGCAACCTTAAGACCGCGGGTGCCGGTGAAATCACAACCGGTGAAGGTTGCAGAGCCGGAATATACCCATGCGCCGTACATAGTTCCGTTGCCGTATGCCGAAGAGTCGTTGTTGTGACCGATGAAGGAGCAGTCAACGAAATCGGAATGACCGTCTTCCACGAAGATACCGTCGGTGAAGACTACGTTTTCGAACTTATTGTTGCCTGCGATCTCAAAATAAGTGAATTCCCAAGCGTTTTCGCCGTTTTCACCGGTGTAGAAGGTCTCGTCAACGAAGGTAACGTCCTTCATGTTGAGGTTAGCGATCGAGCAGGTGCCGGTCGAATTGCTGCCGGCAACGTTCTTGAAGGTAACCGTCGAGTTGTTATCCGAGGTAATGGTAACACCCTTGAAGTCACGAACCTGGCTGGTACCGGCTGCGCCGATCACATCCTGGTTGGTGCTGATCACGATGGTCTCGCCGCCCTTAGCAGCCGCGAGAGCCTCTTCAAGCGTGTCATAGCCGTAGCCGTTGAGGGTAACGGTGGATTCCTCTCTGCCGTTGAACTGAATTGCGTTCAGCGTAACCGAGATCTTTGCCGTTTCGAGGGACTGATCTTCGAATTCAACGGGAAGAAGGATCTTGACGTTTACGGTATCAATGGCTTCACCGGGAAGAACGGTGGTCCAGGGAGTGGTTGCCGTACCGGGCTCGAGCGCGTATTCGGTCGAACCGATCGTAACAGTCGCGTTCAGATGGGGAGCCAGAGGGCCTTCCGCGTGAACGGTAACACTGTACTTGATCTTAACGGTGGATTTGTTGTCTGCGGTGATGGGGAACTTGACAGCGTCACCGGGGGTGATGTTGGTGAGGGTGATGTCAGAGCCCACAACTGCGGCAGTACCGCCGTTTTCAAAGGTCATGCCGGGCTGGAGAACGTCGAGGGAGTAAAGCTCGATGTTGCCGATCACAGCCTGAACGTCAACCTTTGCCGAGTTAACGGCGATGTTTACCTTCGACGTCGAAGTAAAGAGCGCGAAGGTAGATCCTGCGATCAGGCTAAGACAAAGCACGATCGACAGAATCGACGAGAGAATAATTTTCTTTTTCATCTCTTTTCGTCCTTTCTAATAATGTTGTTCGGCAAAGATGCCGATACAGATGTAAGTATATCATTTTTCTATGACCTTGTCAAGTCTTTCTTTACATTTGCTTTACAAAGCGTTCGTTTTTTTCATAATTGATTCATAAAGTTTTTATTTTCTTAATATTTTTGCTCTTTTGACTGTTTTCTGACCCGTGAACCCTGATTCATACGTTTTCCCACCCTGTAAGCAAAAAAAGACAGAGGATCATTGTGACCCTCTGTCTTTTTGATGATAGAATCCGTGCAAAGCGGCTGATCGGACAAATGACCGACACAGGCGCTGACAATTACCAGACCTGGTACCAGTTAACACCCTCAAGATACTGAGCGGCGGTTGCCTGAGTCAGAAGTACGCCGTTTACCGTAACGTTGTGCATCATGACCTGACCGATGGTAGCACCGTTTGTCGCGACGATCAGCTTGGCACCCGCGGGAAGGGTGATGTCGCAATCATGAAGAACGATGGTGTTATCAGTTTCGGAGGTCACAAGATTGCCGTTGACGTTGGCAACGACATCCTCAAGAACGACGGTTTTATAGACGCGCTTTGCGGTAATGGTAGCGTTGCCCGTAAGCGTCTTGTTCTGAAGGATCAGCGCGTCGCTGAGATTGTCAAAAAGCTCGCCCTCATAGGTTTCGCCAACGCTGTCGCCAACAACGGGATCGAGAACGATCGTTTTGCCGTTGATGGTAACGGTGGGAACGTTGCCGCCGCCGATGATATCGTCAGCGCCGTTATCGAAGAATACGTCTTTACCGCCGTTCATGGTGCAGTTCGTGAAGTTCGCTGCCATACCCTGAGCGCCGACAAGCACGAGACGGTTGTTGAATTCGCAATTTTCAAAGCTGATGGGGTTGTAGGAAATAATACCCTTAACGCTCCAGATCGAAGCCGATGCGGGAACTGCGCTGAAGGTGGTGTTCTTGACGGTAGTAGTCACAAAGCCTGCGCCGAGCTTGAAGAACGCAGTGGGATAGAACTCGCAGCCATCCATTTCAAAGGTGGAGCCATCGACGGGGTTGTCAAGATGAAGGCTGTTCTTGAACACGCAGTTCTTGAGAACGATGTTGGCAACAACACCCTGATAGATATTACCGACCTTGCCGAGGAAGGTGCAGTTTTCAAAGGTAACGGTTTCACCGGCACCCATGTTGAGGTTGATCGCACTCGATACCGTAATATTCTTGAAGGTGATCGAACCCTTGAGATTGCTCTTGAAGCTTACGGTAGCATAGTCAAGACCAACGATGGTAAGACCGTCGAGATCAGCGGTGTTCTGGGGAAGCTCGACCGTACCCGAAACCTTGACGGTTCCGTTTGCGCCTGCGGCGGCAATCGCGTCGGTCCAGTTATCAAAGCCCTTTTCACCTACGTAAAGCGTACCCTTGCCATTGCCCTGGATTGCTTCAACAACCACGGTAACGGATGCGGTCTGTTCCTGATATTCGTTGCCTGCTTCAACAGGAAGCGCGATCGAAACGGGAACGTTTGCGCCGGTAGCGGGAAGCTCATACCAAGGGGTGAGAGCGTCAATGCCGGTCAGCTTGATGTCGGTACCGTCAACGGTAACCGTCGAAACAAGACCGCCTGCAAGACCGCCTTCGGTATAGGTTCTGATGCGGTATGCGGTTTGAACGTTGCTGTTGTTGGCGATCGCAACATTAAAGGTTGCCTTATCGCCGGGGGTGATGTTGTTGAGAACGAGGGTCTGATCCGCCGTAATGGTAGCGGAACCGCCGTTTTCAAACGTGCCGACTGCCTGCTCAACTTCAAGCGAATAGGTCTTGAGATCGCTGATGGAGGCGATGACTTCGACCTTAGCGGAGTTGACGGCGATACTTACCTTCGACGTCGAGGTGAAGAGCGCGAAGGTTGATCCTGCGATCAGACTGAGGCAAAGCACGATCGACAGAATCGAGGAGAGAATAATCTTCTTTTTCATCTCTTTCATCCTTTCTGAAAATGTTGATCGGCAGAGATACCGATACAGCTAAAGTTTATCATATTTTTCCGCATTTGTCAAGTATTTCTTAACATATCTGTTACATCATGTTCATTATATTTACATTGAATTCACATTTTCTCGATTTTGTTCATACTGTATTCGAGTTTATTTTCGGTTATCCGTTCGGAATATGATCCTTCAGAAAAGAAAGAACGTCCTCATATGACGCCTTTCCCGAGGCAAGGGCAAGCGTCAGTTCCACCAGCTCGCGATCGCTTGCCGCAAACGGAATGCCGTTTTGCTTCAGCATGACCAGCGCCGCCAACAGTCCGATCCGCTTGTTGCCGTCGGCAAAGGGATGGTTCTTCGTCAGCGAATAAAAGAGCCTTGCCGCCTTTTCGGGAACGGTGGGGTAGCATTCCACACCGCCGAAGGCGGCGTTCGGGGCATATGCCGCCGACTCGAGAAGTCCTCTGTCCCGAAGGCCGCCCTCGGTCCCTTCCCTCTCGGAAAGAAGCCTGTGCAGTCGTATGATCTCATCGGGTGTCAGCACTTTCATTTCGCAAGCTCCTCAAATGCCGCGGCATAGACCCGAAGGATCTCCTCGGCAATCGTAACAACGTCATTTTGCCCCTGTTTCTTTTCGGTGTTCGGTGCTTCGTTTTCTTTCATACTGTCCTTTTATATCCTTATCGTTTATCAGAACGTCACCTTCACCTTCACGCCGCGCGTGGAGGAGGGGTGCGTTACAAGGGTGGTTTTGGTGGATGCGTCATACGTGAAGCAAACGGGCAGCTTTTCCCCGCCCACAGTCGCGATCACATCCTTGATGGGGCGCTTGGTATAGATCCGCGCGGCAACCGTCATAGGCTCGGGACCTTTCACGGTATAGCTGAGCGTTCTCTGAGACTGCACGAAAGTCTCCACTCTGCCCGCGATCGCGAGAATATCGGAAGAAGCCTCCCTGTCGATCGCGTCAAGGCGGTAATAGAGCCTGACCTCTCCCGCTTTCAGGACAGGATCGCGGACAACGTCAAGGGTGTGGGTGAAGAGATCGATATAGTCACCCTTCACGGTATAGGATTCGGCGTCACCCTCGTCCATGAGAGCGGCAACGGTATACGCACCACGGTCCATAACGAGATGGCTCTGCTTTGTCAGTGAGCCGAGCGCCTCTTCCATGGCGGCAAGATAGCGGTCTGCTTCAAGGGGATCGTTGGCAAGCGCCTTGGGATGGCGGCAAAGATAGGTAAACGAGCCGTCTCCCACGGGATACCGTCCCTCAGAGAGCGCTTTTGTAAGCCCCATTTCACAAAACAGATGCTCGGCGGGGTTCTCGTAGGGCAGTCCCTCTCTGTTCCAGAAGGCGCGCAGCTTGTGAAAATCGTCACTGCCGTCCCCAACGTAGATCAGTCTGCCGCCCTTTTTCACCCAGGTGGCAAGCGCGGTATTGATATCGGGGGAGGAGGGCTTCATGAATTCGTATGACAGAACAAGGGTCTTGTAGCAGTCGAGATAGGAGGCAAAACGGCGCACGTTGTCAAGCTGAACGGGGCGCGCGAAGACGCCGCGCTTGAGTAGGGGGAGCGCCAGCCCGTAAAACGCCGAGAAGGTGATCGTCTTGTTCTCATCCGCCTCGGGTGAGCCGTCGGGATAATGGCGCTGGAACATCGCCGAATCCGCCATCAGAATGCCGATCTCATCGGCTTTGTCACGGAAGGAGGCTTTTCCGCCCTCCATATCGCGGAGGGTGTGCATCACCGTGACGAGATTCGTCTTGTAATCCTCGGGCATCTCCTCCCGTCCCGATCCGTCCGCCTTGGGATATTTGCCCGCAAAGACACGCGCGGGCCAGGGGCAGACCTCATATGACGAAACGTCGGGATGGAAGAGGGCGGCTGTTACCGTCTTATAGTAATCCCTGCGGTAATCCGCCCAGGTATAGCGGGGATTGTCCTCAATGGGGTCCTGCAGGAACCACATCTTTCTGCCCGTCCCTCTGACAAGCTCCTGCATGACGCCGTATTCGAGAAACGCGGTTTCAAAGGTGCGCTCCTTCGTCACGCCGCGATAGGTGTTCTTCTCGCGCGAGGTTCCCGTCCAGATCTGCGCGATATAGCCGTCCACCGTCGGAAGATCGATCAGCGCGGATTCGGGAGAAACGATGCGCCACTGCGAATAGTTGATCAGCGAGTGCGTGGGCACGTAGAAGCGAAGCACACGGCCATACTTCGTCAGCGCGTATTCCTTCAGCTCGGCGCACAGACGGTCGAGTGTTCGGGTGTAAAGATACTGCTTCAGACGGGACGCCATGTACTGCCCCTCGGCAGATGCCTCGGGATCCTGCCAGTCTTCCTTGTAAAAGAGCTTCCATTCGCGCTTGAATGCCTCGGAATAGCCCGAAGCCACCCAGAATTCAGGCTCCTCCAGATGGATCGCCTCCACACCGTAGTCGACAGCCTTTTTGAGATTGTCGGCAAGATAGCGTGAAAACGAGACCGAGGGCACCATATACGGCACAAATTTGCCGTGCGCGATCTCCGAGCCGTCACGCCGTCTCTGACCCTCATCGAAATGCTCCTTGCCATCGTATTTTCCAAAAAGATAGTCCTGATACTCACCCCATGACACACCCGTCATGAGATGCACGGTATAGCCGTGCTTTTTGTAATGCGCGATACGTTTTTTGAGATCGTGAAAGCCGTAGACCATGACGAAATCACACTGCACGTCATAACGGGGATCCCAATCGCGTACTTCCTGCACACCGGTACGTTCTTCTTCCCGATTGTATAGCTTCATCGTAAGTACTCCTTCGGCGTTTTTTTCTATTGTATCACGCTTTTCCCCGCTTGTCAAGAAAGAGAGCGCCTCCACACCTCTTTGCAAAAATTCCCCGACACCGATCGGCAAAATATGACAAAAGTAGACAAAATATAAGAAAACCCGACACAAGTCGGAAATTTTCGGCTTGTGTCGGTCTTTCGTATTTCGTTATAAACGTCTTACAGCACCAGCGAGGGAGCGGTATATACGCGTGCGGCAAGCTCCTGATTGAGCATATAGAGGCTTCTCGGATCAGAACCGAACAGCTCCATTTTGGTGATCATATCGTTGGCGTTGGTCTCTTCCTCGCCCTGCTCCTTGACAAACCAGTCGAGGAACTGCATGGTACGGAAATCCTTGACCTCATATGCCGCGGCATAGATCTCGTTGATCAGCGAGGTCACGTATTTTTCATGCTCAAGACCCGCCTTGAGAACGTCCATCGAGCAGGTGAAGACCTTGTCGGGCTTAGCGATCGCCTCCAGCGTCACCGTCATGCTCTCATTCTGCAGATACTGATAGAAAAGCATGGCGTGATCGCGCTCCTCCTGTGCCTGCACCATATACCAATTGGCAAAGCCGTCAAGACCCATTGCCTTGAAATAATTGGAAAAATCAAGATAAAGATAAGCGGAGTAAAACTCCTTGTTGATCTGGCTGTTCAGCAGCTCGTGTACCTTTTGATTCATTGGTTCATCCTCCAAAAGTATGATTTTGCCGCCCGTAGCGACAAGGGATACCTTATTATACCACGGATCCCGACAGTTTTCAAGTTTCTTTTTTAAAAAGTTTTCCAATATAAAGACATTTTGTTTGAAATACATTCCCGACAAAAAAACATCCCGACCCGCCGTATCCGGCAGATCGGGATGTTTTGGTTGTCTCAACGCTCGAATCAATTACTTGATCTCATGTTGAATCAAGTAATGGTTAATTACTTGATTTCACGTTGAATCAAGTAATAGTTAATTACTTGATTTCAACAGTTGCGCCTGCAGCAGTAAGGTCTTCCTTATACTTTTCAGCGTCAGCCTTCGAGATAGCTTCCTTGAGAACCTTGGGAGCGCCTTCAACAGCGTCCTTAGCGTCCTTAAGGCCGAGACCGGTGATCTCACGAACGACCTTGATAACAGCAACCTTCTTAGCTGCGTCAAAGCCGGTAAGAACAACGTCAAATTCGGTCTTTTCTTCAACAGGAGCAGCAGAGGCAGCAGGACCTGCAGCAACAGCAACAGGAGCAGCGGATACGCCGAATTCCTCTTCAAGCATCTTTACAAGTTCAGCCATTTCAAGAATGGTAAGGGTTTTGATCTCTTCAAAAATGTTAGTAATCTTTTCGCTAGCCATTTTCATATCCTCCAAAATAGTTTAAATATTTTTTAAAATTAAATGTTTTGCCGTGTTCGGCAGTGATTGGTGTCGGAGAGATCCGACGGGTGCGGTGCGATTATTCGGCTGCGTCTTCAGCAGGAGCTTCGCCCGACTTGTCAATAACGGCCTGAAGAGCATAAGCAAGACCGTAAAGGGGACTCATCATAGAGCCCATCAGCTTGCAAACGAGAACAGGCTTTGCGGGAGTTGCGGCAAGTGCCTCAACCTTCGCGGTGTCGATGACTTCGCCATCGATAAAGCCGCCCTTGAGCTTAAAGGTATCAAGCTTGATCTTGTCGGCATATTCCTTCAGGATCTTAGCGGGAGCAACTGCGTCATCAGCTGTGAACGCGATTGCAGTCATACCTTCGAACATGGGCTTCATATCAGCATAGCCTGCGATTTCGCAAGCTCTTGCCATAGCAGAGTTCTTGTAGACCTTGTATTCTACGTTTGCCTTTCTGAGATCTGCACGAAGCTTGGTATCGTCTTCGGTGTTAATGCCCTGATAGGAAACAACAACTGCGGAAACTGCGTTCTTCAGTTTTTCAGCAAGCTCTTCTACAACGGCTTTCTTTTGTTCGAGAATCTTTGCGCTCGGCATGGTTTCACCTCCTATAAAATTGAGAGAACAAAAAAACCTTCTTGTTCTCACCAAAGAACAAGAAGGAAAATCAAAAAGCATGATAAAACACCGTCTGTGACGGTCTTCTTGAATTTCTCAACCTCGGTAGGGTGGCTTTCGCTTTTACGGTAACCTACTGTCTTTGGCTCACTGGTGTATAATAACACATTTTTGAGCGCTTGTCAAGAGGGTTTATCACTTTTTTTGGATATTTTTTTATTTTTTTTGGTATATTTCCGAGGCTTTTTCCGAGGATCCTTTCTGAGGAGAAAGAGTCTTTTAGCGCCTTCGGCAACGGCATAAATGCCGAGCGCCAGAAGAAGGGACAGAAGCCCCGCCTTGCCAAAGCCCCCGCGCGTGAAGATCAGAAGGAACAGAACGAGCGTGCCGCCAACGATGAGAAGCGTGCCGAGTGAGAGCGATGCCGTGGGCCGCTTTCCCACTTCAAATGATACGTAATGGGTGAGAAAGACGAAAAGCGAGACCGCAAAAAGCAAAACCGTCGCATAGATCTCGGCGGGAAGGGGGGAATCCCGAAGGGAGAGAAGCATGACGAGAAGCATACCGCCCCCCGACAGAAGCCCCGTTATAAAGGAAGCGAGAAAGCTCCTCAGCTGATCTTTGGCTTCAAGCGGCGGGCGTATCTCACGGCAGGGCTTCAGAAGAAGAGCCGCTACCGCCAAGGTATCAAACACAAAGCCGAGCAGGAAAAAGAGCATGGGTGTCACGGCGGGGGATTCCATAAAGAATGAGGCAACCGCGAAGATCGGCTTGATGCCGAGAAGGGTCAGAAGATAGGAAAGCACCGTCGACATACGGTAAAAATGACTTCTCGCGTGAACGATCGCCTCGGAAATGGCATCACTCGTCCGTGAAAGCAGAAGACCGTCCCCGAACAGGCGGATCGCCTTCGTGCCCTGAACGAGAAGCGCCTCGCTGTCCTTGGTAACAGACAGCGGCTCTTTTCTGTCAGGCGCGTCTCCGAGTGTCAACGAGAGATCCGCCTCCTTCATCAGCGCAAGATCGGGAAGCGTCTCGCCCTGAAGCAGTACGGTATGCCCTGCCGCCTTATTTTCGCGGATCGCGTCAAAAACCTCCCGTCTCGTGGGCGCGACCATACGCGCGACGCCGTCAGCCGATGCCTTCGTGTCGATCAGTGTCAGCGAAACCCCAAGGGGCGAAAGCGCTCTCTGAAGCGCTGTGGGAGAATCCTTTCTCATCACAAAGAGAAACGCGCCTTCGTAAACGAGACTGCCCCCCAGCAATGCGCGGAGGGTCTCGTCGTTCAGCCGTCTGTCGGGGATCTCCTTCAGATAGCCGATCGCAACACCGTAGAGCGCGTGATCCTCTCCTTCGGGAAGCATCGCGCAAAGCATCTCCTTTTTCTCCTCGGGCAGTGCCTCGATGGTATCGTTTTCATAAACGAAGCCCGAAAGCGAGGTGACCGTGCGGGCATCGGCGGTGATCGACAGAAGAAGATCGTCCCGTCTTCTGAACAAGCCGTATGACACCCCGCTCTCGGTCACACCCGACGCCACCATGGTGTAAGGCTCACGGTTCAGCACCACGGACGCGCCCTCACATGCCGAGAGGATATGCTCACGGAGTGTTTTTTCGCCGTAGACCGTCTCGCTTTGCGAGGCGGGTGCCGTCACGCCCCCGGTGGCAACGAGAGCGTTGCGAAGGATACGCGCGCCCTCGGGAGAAAGCCCGATGGCAAGGGGCTGCCGTTTGCCGTCGGGCAGGATCACGTCGCTCACGCCGTCAAGCGCGCTGTCGTGAAACAGCGAGGCACGGAGCATGACGGTATCCACCCGTGCCAGCGTCCCGACCGCCGAAGGACGGCGCATCAGCACCGTACGGGATCGGCGGAGCGTGATACCGAGAGAAACGGTATCGATCAGACATAAAAGCTCGGAAGCCGAGGCCCCCGCAAAGGAAACGATCAGAAGCCAGTCAGAAAACAGCCCGTGTCGGGAAAGGGGCGTAAAGGAAAAGACAGCCGTCAGAAAGAGAAGCCCGAGAAGCGAGGTGGAGATCACAAAGGACAGCCTTCCGAGAAGGGCGTGAAAGCTCTTTTTGTCGCCGAGAGCATCATGCTTTTCCGAAAACGCGGCAATGCGGCAGGTATCCCCCACCTCGGTGACGATCGCGCGGCAGCTTCCCGTCTCAACGGCACTGCCTGCCCACAGCATGTTGTCAGCATCCTCATAGCGTGTATTCACCGCCGTCTCTGCCGATTTTTCGTAAGAGGCCGCCTTGCCCGAAAGCGCAGCACTCTCGCGAACGGTAAGCCCGTTACAGGAAAGAATACGGCAGTCAGCAGGCACGTAGTCCTCTTTTTGCAAAAGGATCACGTCCCCCTGAACCAGATCCTCGTCGGCAATCAGATAGAGGACACCTTCGCGGATCACACGGGCAAAGCCGTCGGTCTTCTCGCGGCAGCGCTCCCTGACCTCAAGAGCATAGCGGTGCGCCATATACCATAACAGCGCCGAAAAACCCAGGGATAAAAGGGAAAGAAGTCCCACCGCAGGCTCGTTTGCCACGAAGGCGGCAAGGGCGGTAATGGCAAAGAGAAACAGAAGGGGGGCTGTCACGATCGGCTTGATCGCCTCGCGCTCAAGCGTCTCACGTCGCCTGAACAGGCGGTTCTTCCCCTTCGGTGCGTCCTTCGGCATCCCCGAGGACGAAGAATTGAGCCGCTCGATCACCTCCGACGGCGGCAGCTCATGCCACGTCATATGACCCCTCCCTTCCTCATATCGTTATGCGGATATTATAAACGATTTTTCCAAAAAAAGCAAGAGCTTCCCCCGAAGTTTCACACACCCGTCAGATTCTCCCGACGCCTTCCGAAAAAAGAAAGAGCAAAAAGCGAAAGACAAAACCGTCTTGCTTTTTGCTCTTGGGTGTCTTATTTTTTCAGTCGCAAGCGATCAGCATGTTGCCGTTCTCATCGGCATCGACCGATACGGCGGTGATCTTCGCCTCATAGTCGCTGATCAGACGGGTCGCGAGGGCATCCTCCACGTCGCGCTGAATGGTACGGCGGAGATTTCTCGCACCGTATTTGATCGAGAAGGATTTCTTGGCAAGCGCCTCCACCGCCTTTTCGGTAAAGCTGAGCGAGATACCCTTTTCGGCAAGGGCTTTTTCGAGATCGCGGAGCATGATCTTGGCGATCTTCACGAAATCCTTTTCGTCAAGCGAGCGGAAGGTGATGATCTCGTCGACACGGTTTAAAAATTCGGGACGCAGGAACTGTGAGAGCGCCTTGTCGGTCTTGTCGCTGTCGGTATCGGCGGCACTGCCCGTCATAAAGCCTGCCGTTGCCGATACTCCGACCGCGCCCGCGTTGGTGGTCATCACGATCACGGTGTTCTCAAAATTGACCTTCTTGCCGCGCGCGTCGGTGATCACGCCGTCATCAAGGATCTGCAAAAGGATATTCATCACGTCGGGATGCGCCTTTTCGATCTCGTCAAACAGCACGACTGAGTAGGGCTTGCGGCGGATCTTTTCGGTGAGCTGACCCGCATCGTCATAGCCCACGTATCCGGGAGGCGCGCCGATCAGACGGGAGACCGCGAATTTTTCCATGAATTCTGACATGTCAAGACGGATGAGCGCGTCGGGAGAGTCGAACAACTCTGCCGCAAGCTGTTTGACAAGCTCGGTCTTACCCACACCGGTCGGCCCCGCGAAAATGAAGGACACAGGCTTACGCTTATAGGAAACGCCCGCGCGGTTGCGCTTGATGGCGCGTACCACGGCGTCGACCGCCCTGTCCTGACCGATGATACGGGAGGAAAGTCTCTCACCGAGACGGTCGATCCTGAGATATTCGTTTTCGGTAATGTTCGACGAGGGGATACCCGTCCAGACCTCGATGACCTCAGCGAGATCCTTGACGGTCAGCGAAAGCGCCTCGCGTTCGGCAAGCGCCTTGTCAAGCGCCTCTCTTGTCGCAAGCTCACGCGAGCGGCATTCGGCAACGGCGCGGTATTTCTGATTCTGTGCCTCCTCGGTCTCGGCATCCGCCGCCTCAAGCGCCTCGCGCTCGGCGGTGATGGCTTTGAGAAGGGCTTCGTTCTTGGCGGCGGCGCTCACGACCTCGGAATGCAGCGCGAGATGTGCCAGCGCCTCGTCAAGCAGGTCAATTGCCTTGTCGGGCAGAAAACGGTCGGTAATATAGCGCTCGGACAAAATGACCGCCCGCTCCACCACCGCGTCGGGGACCTTGATCCCGTGGAATTTTTCATAATAGCCCTTGATACCCTTCAGGATCGCGATCGAATCCTCCACCGAGGATTCCTCCACGATGATCGGCTGGAAGCGGCGCTCCAGTGCCGAATCCTTTTCGATGTATTTGCGGTATTCGGTCAGGGTGGTGGCGCCGATCACCTGGATCTCGCCGCGCGAAAGAGCGGGCTTCAGGATATTGGCGGCATTCATACTGCCCTCGGAGTCACCCGCGCCCACGATACTGTGTACCTCGTCGATCACAAGGATCACGTTGCCGAGCGCCTTGACCTCGTCGATCAGCCCCTTCATACGGGTCTCGAACTGACCTCGGAACTGCGTACCCGCCACGAGCGCTGTCAGGTCGAGCATATGCACCTCTTTGCCCTCGAGCTTATAGGGAACTCTGCCCTCCACGATGCGCTGTGCGAGTGCTTCGGCAATGGCAGTCTTACCGACACCGGGCTCACCGATGAGACAGGGATTGTTCTTCTGTCTGCGGCAGAGGATCTGCATCAGTCTCTCCAGCTCACGGTCTCTGCCGATGATCCCGTCGATCTTGCCCTCACGTGCCTTCTCGGTCACGTCGGAGCAGTATGCCGAGAGAAATTTCTTGCCCTTTTTCTCTTTAGTCTTCTTTTCCTTATCGGAGGGCGCGTCCTGTCCCTCTCCGCCCTGCGGATTCTGGGGATTCATGCGAAGCATATCGCCGAACAGACGCTTGAAATCCAGGGGCGGGGTCTTGCCGTTGGGATCGCCGTCGGGATTTACGGGCATGTCGGGCATTTGCATCATGGTGCCGACCTCGTCCTCCATATTTTCAATATCGTCATCGGTCAGACCCATTTTCTCAAGAACGTCGCTGACCGGCTTGATACCAAGCTCCTTGGCACATTTCATGCACAGTCCTTCATTGGTCGATTTGTCACCTTCGATGCGTGTGATAAACACGACGGCGACTCGTTTTTTACATCTGGAACACATTTCCATCGTTCGTACCGAGCGGCATCGTCCGCTCCTTATCCTTTCTGTTATAACAGCCGACAGAGGCTTATGCCAAAGCCTCCATCAGGCGTTCGATGATCCATTTAAACATATTATGCTCATACAGCCAACGGCATACGACCGTGGCACGGTAGGTGCCTTCGGGAATAAAGGAGATCGAGCCGTGGGTATATTCTCCGAGCGCCACCCCCGCGAAGGTGATGAGCTGTACCCAGAAAAAGCCCACGATGATGCCGATGAGCATGCCGAGTGTACGGTTGATAAAGCGAATACCGGGCAATCTTGTGATCACGCCCGACAGAAGCTCGATGATCTTCACAAGAAGCATCACGGCAACAAAGAGAAGCGTGAAGGCAAGTGCCTTTGCGATATAGCCCGACGAAACCATTTCCTGAAGCATGACCGAGAAAAAATCCTCGCCCAGCCCCGTGCCGAGCTTTTCGGAAATAAAGGGTTGAAATCTCTCCCCAAGCATGGGGGAAAACAGGGTCGCGATCCCCGTGGCAACGAAGAATTTCAAAAATCCGATGATCGATGCCACAAAGCCGCGGTAGGTGTAATACAGCACCGCAGCCAGAAAAATGAGGATCAGAATACCGTCAATGACATAGCTTGACACAAAATTCCTCCTTATGACGGTCTTACGCTACAATATAAGCGCGGAATCTGTTGTTTATGTTAGCGTTCTGTGTCGGTTTGTGAATTTTTCTCACCGAGCGCCTTGTGATCCAGCCTCTCGGCAAGGTCAGCCGAGGCAAGATAGACACGCTCAACGTCGTTGACAAGGGCGATCGCCTCGCTGACGTCTACCGCCGTTTCGGTAAAGACACCTGTCTCTTTGTCGATCACAGCCAGCGAATTTTCAAGAAGACAGTAGAGGCGCTTGTCATCCTCGCCGAAGGATACGGCACGACAGGGCAGGCTGTAAAGCGTTTTGCCCGCTGGGGTCACATAGGCAAGACGTTCCTCACGCCCGTCAGCACCGCTTGTGACAAGCAGTACCCCTTCCTTGGTAAAGCTGCTCTTCCGCGGCGCGCCCTCGGTCGCAAAGGCAGAAAGAAGACTGCCGTCCTCGGCATAAAATTGCACCTCGTCTTCTGTCAGTACCATGATCCCGCCCGATCCACTCAGAGCGGCGGCATAGACCGTCTTCGACAGCGTCAGACTGACAGTCGGCGTTTTACTGCCGACCTCAAGGGTCAGAAGCTCATATGCCTCCGCACCGCTTTCCGAGGGATAGCGGCTGCCCACCAGAAGGGTCGAGCCGTCGCGTGAAAGCGAAAGCGAGGTCAGGTATTTGTATTTGGAAATCGTGTTGACACACTTCATTTGCCGATCGTAAACGTACACCACCGAATAATAGCCGTCAGATGGTGTCACGGCAACGGCGAAGGTCCCGTCATCCGCCGCCGCGGCGGCAATGACCGTGCCCTCGTAAGAAAAGCTCTTGATCAGCGAAAAGGCGTTGTAGACCGAAAGCTCCGAGCCGCCCCGATCGTATAAGAGCATATAGGTGTCCGAAAAGACCCCTCTCGGCTCACGGTAGCCGTGATATGCCGAAAAGGTGGTGGAGGACGAGCGGTCGGTCACAAACACACGGGTGTCGGTCACGGTCGCAAAGCCTCCCGAAACAAAGCCGAAGGTCGCGTCGGGATCGCCGTTGTAGTGAATAGTGTCCCCCGATGTGGACGAGGCATTCGGCGTAAAGTCAAAATTGCGAAGGAGATAACGGAAATGATCGAGCGTCATATCCTGACGAAAGGCAAAAAAGAGGGTCAGCGAAAACACCATAAGCACGAAAAGTGTCAGATATCTGACCACTCCCAGCCGACGGGCAACGCGGTAATATCCGTTATGATAGATCACGCCTGTCTTTTTCATACCGTCCTCCTTTCCGATCGGATCCTCCGATCATCCTTTTTCTGCCGATCAGTATACCACGCGCGAAAGATACAGTCCCTGGGGCGGCAGGGTCGCGCCCGCCCTCGTGCGGTCCTTGGAAGCAATGACGTCATCCAGGCTGTCAAGCGGGATCTTGCCCTCCGCCACCGCGATCAGCGTACCGCAAAGAATACGCACCATGTTATAGAGAAAGCCGTCTGCCGCCACCCGCATGCGGACGGTCGCGCCCTCGCGGTGAACGGTGAAATAGCGGATCTCCCTGACGGTGTCCACCACCTTGGAGCCCTGCGACATAAAGCCCCTGAAATCGTGCCTGCCCACAAAATGTCCCGCCGCCTCGTTGAGAAGCGTCTCGTCAAGCGGATGGGGGTAATGGTAAGCGCGGTCCTTCATAAAAGGATCAAGGATCTCGGTGTTGGCGATCACGTATTCATATTCTTTATATTCAACATCATACCGCACGTGAAAGCTCTCGTCGACACGGGATGCCGACAGGATCACGATATCGCGCGGAAGCACGCGCGCCGTTGCCTTCGGCAGCTTTTCAACGGGAAAGCTTTCGGCGATATTGCCCTCGGCTGTGGCGAAGAACTGCCGCGCGTGGACACCGGAATCGGTACGGCTGCAACCCGTGATCAGAAGGGGCATGCCGAGAAAGATCTCCAGCGATTCCTGTAAAGCCTTTTGCACGCTCGGTGCGTTCTCCTGTACCTGGAAGCCGCTGTAAGCACTGCCGAGGTAGGCAAGTTCTATGAGTATTTTCATAAGGATCCTCAGAGATCGGTGAGTGAAACGGGTGAATGAAGGTTATACGTAGTGAAAGCCGAGATATCCGAAGGTGAACTCCCGGGTCAGAACGGCAATGAAGAGTAAAAGCACGCCCATCAGAAAGAGGGCAACGAAGTCTCTCACGGTATAACGGAGCGAGCGCATTCTCGTGCGGTTGTTACCGCCGCGGTAGAGACGGCATTCCATTGCCGTCGCCAGATTGTCGGCATGGCGCACCGAGGATACGAACAGCGGAATGAAGACGGGGATCAGCGCCTTGGCGCGCTTGACGAGAGAACCGGTGGTGAAATCCGCGCCTCTTGCCGACTGCGCCGACATGATCTTGTCGGTCTCTTCGATGAGAATGGGAATAAAGCGCATGGCAATGGTGATCATCATAGCAAAATCATGCACCGGCACACGCAGATAGCTGAGCGGCATGAGAAGGGATTCGATGGCGTCGGCAAGCGCGATGGGTGAGGTGGTATACGACAGGATCACGCTCACCGAAAGCACGAGAAGAACGATCCTGACGGAAACCGCCACAGCCTTGATGATGCCCTCGATCGAAAGCACGAGATTCACAAAGCCGTAATGGAATTCCCAGAGAACGTGATAGCCCTCACCCGCGCCGTTCAGAAGAAAGAGCAGCAGCATGATGAGGATCACCCAGCGAAGGGGCTTGATCGCGCCCATCACGGTCTTTGCCGATAGCTTTGCCACCACGGGAAGCAAAAAGGTGAAGACTGTCATCACGATCAGCGAGATCACGCTGGTGGCGGTGAAGATCATCATAATATATAAGATGGAAAGCAGAAGCTTCATGCGGGGATCGAGCCTGTGCAGAAAGGAATCGCCCGGAAAATACTGCCCGAGGGTAATGTCCTTGATCATACCGCTCCCCCTTTCAGAAGCACCGCGAGTGCCTTTGCCGTCTCCTCGACGGTATAAAGATTTTTAGGAAGCATAAGTCCCGCCGCGCGAAGTCTTGCGGCAATACGCGCGACGTCGGGGATATCGAGAGAATGCGCGATCAGCTCGTCGGCATGCGAGAAGACCTCGTCGCGCGTGCCCGAGAGGATCAGTCTGTCCTGAGACAGCACCACGATGTCCTCGGCATAGGTCGCCATATCCTCCATCGAATGGCTGACGATGACCACCGCCGCCCCGGTCTTGTCGCGGTAACGGAGAAGTCCCTCAAAAATACTCCTTCTGCCGATCGGGTCAAGTCCCGAGGCAGGCTCGTCGAGAATGAGAAGCTCGGGGCGCATCGCGATCACGCCCGCAATGGCAACGCGCCGCTTCTGACCGCCCGAAAGATCGAAGGGCGATTTGTCGAGAAGCGATTTATCGAGGCCGACGAATTCCGCCGCCTCTTCCACACGGCACGCGATCTCTTCCTCCGAAAGCCCCATATTGTGAGGTCCGTAGGCAATATCGCGCCGTACTGTTTCTTCAAATAACTGATATTCGGGATACTGAAAGACCAGCCCAACCTTGTGACGGAGCGCGGGAAGGGTCTTTTTGTCCTTGTGAATGTCCTCGCCGCGGTAATAGACCGTTCCCTTCTGAGGCTTCAGAAGACCGTTCATCATCTGCACCAGCGTGGATTTGCCCGAGCCCGTATGTCCGATAATGCCCGTGATCCGTCCCGCTCTGATGCCGAAGGTCACGTCATCGAGCGCCGTTTTGCGAAAGGGCGTACCGATGCCGTACTCATAGCTCAGATGCTCGGCATAGAGAAGATATTCGGTTGTATTCAGCTTGTGTCCTTCCATAACACTACCTTCTCTCTTACTGGCTTTCCTCATATAGCGTGAGGATCAGATCAATGGCTTTTTCATCATCCACGACGTCGTCGGGAAGCGAAAAGCCGAGTTGCTTCAAGGCGTGGCAAAGCTCGGTCACCTGAGGTGACTCCAGCCCGATCGAGCGAAGCTCCTCAACGTGCGAAAAGACCTCACGGGGCGTACCCTCAAGATAGACCTTGCCGTCATTGATCACGATCACGCGGTCGGCAAGCAACGCTTCCTTCATATTGTGCGTGATGTGCAGAACGGTGATGCCGCTTTCGTGGATCTTTTCGATCATCTCCATGACGTCCCGTCTGCCCTTGGGATCGAGCATGGCGGTCGCCTCGTCGAAAACGATGCATTCGGGCATCATGGCAAGCACGCCCGCAATGGCGATGCGCTGCTTCTGACCGCCCGAAAGACGGTGGGGCGCGTGCTTGGCGTAGGGCAGCATGTCAACCGCCTTGAGTGCGCGATAAACACGGCGGCGGATCTCAATGGGATCAAGACCCGCGTTTTCGGGTCCGAAGGCAATATCCTCCTCCACCACGGTCGCCACAAGCTGATCGTCGGGATTCTGAAAGACCATGCCCACCTTGTTGCGGATTCTGAACAGCTCCTCCTCGGTCTTCAGCTCGGAAAGCTTCTGCGAATCAATGACGATCTCGCCCTCCTGAAGCTCCAGCACTGAGGCAAGCAGCTTCGCAAGGGTCGATTTTCCCGAGCCGTTATGTCCGAGCAGGGCGACGAATTCCCCCTTTTCTACCGAAAAGGTCAGACCCTTGAGCGCTTCCTCGCGGGTGTCACCCTCGCCGTCATAGGCATAGGTCAGATTTTGTATTTCAATAAAAGCCATAGCGTTCCTTTCAGGTGTTTTCGTTGGGATCATAGATCGGCGGACAGTATTCCGCAAAGGAGCTGACACCGAAATAGCGGTTCCGGAATTCTTTGGTTTCAAGACGGATCAGATTTTCTCTGATGGCGATAGCGGATGAGGTATCATGGGGATCGGAAAAAAAGGGATTGACTCCGTATTTCTCACAATGCTCGTTGATCTCGCTTACGGTAAACGTTTTGGGCAAGGGGATGGGCGAACCTCCCGGCAGAGAGAGAAGGTGTGTATAAGCAATCTTGCGGGAAGGCACAGACCGAAAACCCGTCAGAATGTCATTCTTGCCGCCGCGCCGCAGGGGAGACAGATCCTGCCGTCTCCGATGGGAAGGCCGACCTCGTCACACGCCACATTGCCCCCGCGCTCCTTCAGAGCGAGCGAGAGAATACAGCCCATCGTGGAGGGCGAAAGTCCGGTCGTGTAAGAATTGATGAGGAAAAAGAGGGGCTGATCCGACAAAAGCTCCGACGTCATTTTGACGAAATCGAAGATCATATCCTCCAACTTCCATAATTCGCCCGACGTACCCCGTCCGTAAGAGGGAGGATCCATAATGATGGCATCGTAACGGTTGCCCCGACGGATCTCGCGCTGTACGAATTTGGCGCAGTCATCGGTGATATAGCGGATGGGCGCCGAGGAAAGACCCGAAAGCTCGGCATTTTTCTGCGCCTGACGGTTCATGCCCTGCGAAGCGTCCACGTGTACCACCGAAGCCCCCGCCTTTGCCGCCGCGATCGTCGCGCCGCCGGTATAGGCAAAGAGATTCAGCACCTTGATGGGTCTTTTGGCATCGCGGATCAAGTGAGAAAACCATTCCCAGTTCGCCGCCTGCTCGGGAAAAACGCCCGTGTGCTTGAAGCCCATCGGCTTGACAACGAAGCGAAGCCCGAGAGATTCATAAGAAAGCTCCCATTCCTCGGGCAGCTTTTTGAACTGCGTCCACGCGCCGCCCCCCGATTTCGAGCGTTTATACACCGCGTCGGCACGCTTCCAAAGGGGACTTTTGGCGCATTCCTTCCAGATGATCTGCGGATCGGGGCGCACAAGAACATGCCCCGCCCAGTCCTCAAGCCGCTTACCGTCATCGGCATCGATCAGCTTATACTCTGTCCATTTATCTGCAATATACATACGTTCTTCCGCGCGGAAACTTTTTGCGAGAAAAATTTTGAAAAAAGTTTTCTCGCGCCCTTTCAAAACCCTTCGGGACGATGTCTGTTTTATGTTTCAAGACAACGAAAAAGATTCCTGCATCCTTTCAATAACTTTTCATATCCAATGTGAAGCACAATGCCGACACGTGCCAACACTCTTTCACATCTTTAATCCAATACCCTTTTATTTTAATTCCAATCAAAAACGTGCCACGCTCAATAAAGATCTGTACCAAAGGCTCTCCCCACGGGAGAGCTCCCGCGCAGCGGGTGAGAGGGCTTTCTGTCAAGCATGAGAATTCACTTTAACTAAATGATCTCGCTTAGTCACCCGTTCCGGTTGACCGCTTCGGTTACCTGCTTCGGTTGCCCTCTCCGTCGGCTGCGCCGCCACCTCTCCCGTGGGGAGAGGCTCAATTACTGTCCGATTGATCGTTCGGGCTGATTGGCTTTTGCTTGTCATATCTGCATCCCTGTTCAATCGCCGGCGCTAACCCAAGGCTCTCCCCACGGGAGAGCTCCCGCGTAGCGGGTGAGAGAGCTTTCTGTCAAGCATGAGAATTTACTTTTACTAAATGATCTCGCTTAGTCACTCTTTTCGCCGGCAATGTTATTCACGTTACGAAAGGCGGTCAATTCATTGATTCTTTCTTGGATCTTCATATCTATTTCACAGCATACAGTATAGAATCGTTTATCAACATCTTCATTAGAGAACCGTATTACTTTCAAACCGTATTTTTTCATTGCCTCGGTTCTTGCCTCATCATGAGATATTCCTTTTTGGTGTAATGCTGCAATCCATCAATTTCAATAACAAGGCGCGCTCGGTAACAGTAAAAATCCGCGATAAAATTGTCTATAATGCGTTGCTTGTAAATCTTGATCGGATAGTTTTTCAGGAAATCATACCACAAATGTTTTTCTTGCGGTGTCATATTGCGACGCAATATTTTAGCAATATTTAATAAATCGTAATTCTTCTTCACCTGAATCTTTTCCATTGCGCCCTCTCCGTCGGCTACGCCGCCACCTCTCCCGTGGGGAGAGGCTCCATTACTGTCCGATTGATCATGAAAACATATTCACTTCTGTACTATATCAATGAAGCTTGTATCCGGCCGCGATCGCTAACCCAAGGCTCTCCCCACGGGAGAGCTCCCGCGCAGCGGGTGAGAGGGCTTTCTGTCAAGCATGAGAATTTACTTTAACTGAATGATCTCGCTTAGTCACCCGTTCCGGTTGCCTGCTTCGGTTACCCTATCCTCCCCGGCGCCGCCACCTCTCCCGAAGGGTGAGAGGGCGATTCCGAAAAACGGAAAAACAAGATCTTTCGATTTTTTACGACTCTTCCTCACCGTCAAACATGCCGGTCTGCGCTGCGACTGTGCCTGCGCCGGACTGCTTCGGGAAGGGGATGCCAAGGTGATCGTAGGCAAGACGGGTCGCGCATCTGCCCCGTGAGGTACGCGCGATAAAGCCGATACGGATGAGGTATGGCTCGTACACGTCCTCGATGGTCACCGCCTCCTCGCCGATGGTGACGGCAAGCGTTTCAAGACCGACGGGACCGCCGTGATAGAGCGTAATGATGGTCTCGAGCATGCGTCTGTCCACGCTGTCAAGACCGAGATGGTCGATCTCAAGCTGACGGAGAGCGTAGGTCGCGATCTCCTCGTCGATCACGCCTGTACCCTTGACCTGCGCGAAGTCTCTGACGCGCTTCAGTAGGCGGTTGGCGATACGGGGCGTACCGCGGCTGCAGGCGGCGATCTTCATCGCACCGTCACGGGTGATCTCGTAATTCATAATACCCGCCGAGCGCTTGACGATCTCGTAAAGCTCCTCGGGGGAGTACAGCTCCAGCTTCAGAAGAACGCCGAAGCGGTCGCGAAGCGGCTGGGAAAGCTGACCCGCGCGCGTCGTCGCGCCGATCAGGGTGAATTTCGGAAGCTTCATGCGGAACGATCTCGCCGCGGGACCCTTGCCGATGATGATATCAATCTCATAGTCCTCCATGGCGGGGTACAGCACCTCTTCGACCGCGCGGGACATACGGTGGATCTCGTCGATGAAGAGAATATCGTTTTCCGCCATATTGGTGAGAAGCGCCACAAGATCGCCGGGCTTTTCGATGGCGGGACCCGAGGTCACACGGATCGACACGTTCATTTCGTTGGCGATGATATTGGAAAGCGTGGTCTTACCGAGACCGGGAGGACCGTATAACAGCACATGGTCAAGCACGTCGCGGCGGCTCTTGGCAGCTTCGATATAGACCGAAAGATTCTCCTTCGCGCGGCTTTGTCCGATGTATTCGGTAAGGCGCTGGGGACGGAGCGAAAATTCCGCGCCCTCGTCACTGTCCTCCCCCGTCTCCTCGGGAGCGAGAAGGCGTGAATCCAGTTCAAATTCTTCAAAATTACTCATAGCGTTCACCTACCGTTATTTCGTCAGTTGCTTCAGGGCGTATTTGACAAGCGCTTCACTGTCAAGGGAGGGATCGGCTTTCTTGAGAGCGCCCGCGATCTCCGCGCGCGAGAACCCAAGCACCGTCAGAACCTCGCTCGCCTCGGCAAAAGCGGAGGTCGAAACCACCGCCGCGGCACCGCCGCCCGAAGGCGAAGTGTCGGCATCGCCCTCGCCGAAGAAGGTAAATTTATCCTTCAGCTCAAGCACCACGCGGGCTGCCGTTTTGCCGCCGACACCCTGCGCGCGGGAGATCGCCTTGGTGTCACCCGATGCGATCGCCGCCGCCAAAGCGGTGGGCGTCAGGATCGAAAGGATCGCGATCGCCGCCTTCGGACCGATGCCCGATACCGTTGTCAGAAGCTTATAGGCGTCAAGCTCCTCTTCGTTATAAAAGCCGTACAGCTCCATGGCGTCCTCACGGACGGCGAGATAGGAATACAGCTTGACTTCACTGCCCACCTTACCCGCGATCTTGGACGAGGTCGTGCCGCTGACCGTGAGCTTATACCCCACGCCGCCGCAATCCACCACCGCCACCGATCCCACGCAGTGAGCGAGAATACCTTTGAAATAATGGAACATGCGTCCTCCTTGGCCCCTCAGGGCAGATTGTAGAAATTCTTCAGAATCGAGCCGCCCGTGTGCGCATGGCAGATGGCAATGGCAAGCGCGTCGGCGGTATCGTCAAGCTTCGGCGCCTTGTCAAGCTTCAGGATCGTCCTCACCATCATCATGACCTGCTGTTTGTCAGCCTTACCGTAGCCGACCACCGAGGATTTCACCTGAAGGGGCGTGTATTCATAACAAGCGATACCGTTCTGATGGCAGGCGAGCAAGATCACGCCTCTCGCCTCGGCAACCGCGATCGCCGTGGTGGAGTTGGTATTGAAGAACAGCTCCTCGATCGCCACCTCATCGGGATGATACTTGTCGATCAGTGCCTTCATGTCACGGTAGATCAGCGAAAGCCTCGCCTCCACTGCTGTATGCGCCGGTGTCGTGATCGCCCCGTACGCCAGGGTGCGAAAGCGCCCCTTGTTATATTCGATCACCCCATAGCCCACGATCGCAAGCCCCGGGTCGATCCCAAGAATGATCACGAAATCACCTCCATTTTCAAACGGTCATACTTACCCATAGTAATAGATAGTACATTATAGCACAAAATTTCTTCTCAGTCAAGAGTTATCTTGAAACTATCTCATCCGCGAAGGATGATCCCTGAAGGATGACCCGCGAGAAAAGGTCTCCCTGCGCAAAAAAGCGTTTCACGGACGATGAAATCATAAAAACACCTTGCCAAAGGACGCTTTTTGTGTTATAATGAATATACGGTATTTTCCCATGACACGGCGAAAACATTCAAAGGAGTCTGTTATGTCAAAAGATTTTATCATCGAAAACGGCGTTCTGGTCCACGCAAGCACCTCTGCCAAGCATATTGATATTCCGGACGGCGTTGTCAGGATCGCATCAAAAGCCTTTACTGACGGCAAATATGCCGCCAATGACCGCCTGGTTTCGGTTACGATCCCCGACAGCGTAACGGAGATCGGCGATCGCGCGTTTTCCTCTTGCCACAAGCTGAAAAAGATCGACATTCCCAAAAGCGTCACGACCATCGGAAGATCGGCGTTCAGCCTTTGCGAAAGTCTCACCGAGGTCACGATTCCCGACACCGTCACGTTGCTTGACGCCTGGGCATTCAGCTCATGTAAGAGCCTGAGGTCCGTTACGGTCGGCAGCGGCGTGACCGAGATCCGTGAGGGTACGTTTGACGATTGCTACGATCTTTCAAGCGTCTCCTTGAGCGATACCGTCACGACGATTGAAGAGGGTGCCTTTTCCTCCTGCTTCAACCTGACCGAGATCCGCTTGCCCGCATCCCTTCGCGAGATCGGTGAGGAAGCCTTTTATTTCACCAAGCTCCGCGCCGTGACCCTGCCCGAGGGAATCACAAGGGTTGGTCCCAAGGCATTCTATTGGGCGGAGGAATTGACCTCAGTCACCCTGCCCGACAGCGTGACTGCCATTGAGGAGAATGCGTTTGGAGGCTGCTCCAAGCTGACGTCTGTCACCTTCGGCAAAAACCTGAAGCACATCGGTGAAAGCGCCTTTGGGGGCTGTCGAAGCCTTAGTGAGGCGATCCTTCCCGAAGGCATCGAAACGATTGAAGAGGGCGCCTTCCGAGAATGCGACGCTCTCGCTGCCATCGTCATTCCCGGCAGCGTTGATACCGTTGGTGAAAAAGCCTTTGAAAACTGTGACACACTCTCTTCCGTTGTCATCAAAGAAGGCGTCAGGATCATCAAGCCCTATGCCTTCTACAGCTGCAAGGCGCTGAAAACCGTGATATTGCCGTGCAGCTTGACTGAGGTAGCGTACAATGCCTTCGGTGGCAGCGTCACCGTCATACGTGAGATCGGCGATCTTGCCGCGTTCTGCCAAACCCCCATGAAGGGCGGCTATTTTCAGTCAGGATACCTTCTCAACGGAAAGCCTGTCACCGATCTTGTGATCCCCGAAGGCGTGATGGCGATCGCCGACTCCGCTTTTGCGGATTTCACGTCGCTTCGCTCTCTCACCCTGCCGTCAAGCATACAAAAGATCGGCGCGTCCGCCTTCGAGCGTTGCAGACAATTGGAGCGCATCACACTGCCGAACGGGATCAAGATCATCGGCAACGCCGCATTTTCGGGCTGCACCGTTCTGAATTCCGTTACCTTGCCATCAAGCCTTACCTATCTTGGCGAGGATGCCTTCCGGGACTGCCTGTTGCTCGACAGCCTTATGATCGAAAACGGCATCACCGAGATCCGTAAGAACACGTTCAACGGCTGTAAAGCACTCAAACAGGTCACGCTTCCCGCAAGCGTCAAAACCGTTGGCTACAGAGCCTTTTACCGATTCGATCCCATTGCTATCACCTGTGAGATCGACAGTGTGGAAAGCTGGCTTGCTTCCCCGACCCTTTCCGTCAGCGATTCTTCCCTCCATCTGCGTCTTGTCATGAACGGCAAGCCGATCACCCATATCACCCTGCCCGAGGGAACGCGCGAGATTTCGAATAATCAATTCAGAGAATACGTGGATCTTGAATCCATTACCCTTCCCGAAAGCCTGGAAGCGATCGGGGATTACGCCTTTTTCGGATGCGGCAAGCTGAAAGCAGTTACGATTCCCCAAGGCGTAAAATCGATCGGAACCTTTGCCTTCGGCTTCTGCCAAAGCCTTAAGGAGATCACGCTGCCCGATAGCGTCACGGCGCTGAACAGATATGCCTTTTCGAATTGTACGGGGCTGAAGAATGTCACCCTCGGAAACGGTATTAAGACGCTTGAGACACACGTCTTCTCCGATCTGACCGCGCTTGAGAGCATCTCTCTCGGCAGCGAGGTATCAAGCATCGAAGAAGAGGTCTTCAAGGGCTGTCTTAATCTGAAGACCGTTGCCTTTTATGACACACTCTCTCACATAGATGAGCATGCCTTTGCCGAGTGTTCCTCGCTTCAGCTGTATATGACCGTCACCGATCTCAAGGCACGCTGTGCTTCACGTGTTCTGCCCGATCATCCCATGCACTTCATCGTGGACGGTAAGCCCTTGAGAGAGCTTACGGTCCCCGACGGCGTTACCGTGATTGCCGAGGACGCCTTCCGCCGCGCCGTTGATCTCGTTTCTCTCACCGTCCCCGAGAGTGTGACCTCGATCGAAAGCTTCGCCTTCTTCGGCTGTCCCGCGCTCACGAAGGTCATTCTGCCCGACACCGATATCAGGATCTCGGAAACCGCCTTTGACGATATTCATCTGCCGCCCTACACCAACGATCCCGAAGCCTTCACGCATTGCTACCGCTATACCGAAACACCTTCCGAGAATGCCGTTTTGGTCAAGGACGTCGGATATTTCACCGATACAGCCTGCACCGAGGAAGAGACAAAGGCACTCACCCTCGTCTGCAACGGTTGGAAGTGGACCTCGGGCGAGCGCTCCTATACCGATTACAGCTGTACCGATTTCGAATGGTCATACGACGGTCCCCCCGATTACAAAAGAACCCACCGCAAGCTCTATCCCCGTCACTGCCTCGTCAAGGACGGCGAGGTCATCGGCTTCTTTCTCGATGACAAAGCCATGCTCTTCTCAAAGCCCTATGATCACCGTGAGATTTCCGACAACGCAAGATTTGAGCATTGCACCGATTACTTCTGGCGTCTTCACAAGCGCTGAGATAACCCCCCGATCGCCGCAAGGCGATCGGGGGCATCTGTTTTTGGGCAAAAACATTCCCGAAAGCATAAAAAAACATTGCAAATTCATCAAAACCGTGCTATACTGAAATAAAAAGCCATACCCTTTCGCAGAATACAACCGAAAAGGAGAACCTTTGTATGAATCCGATAGTAACGATCAAAAACGGTGTTTTGGAAGCGATTCACGATACCGGCGGCAGCCGTCTCGTCATTCCCGACGGCGTGACCGAGATCGCCGACAACCTCTACTGTCCCGGCATCGTCCGTGAGATCACCCTGCCTGACGGCGTGACAAGGGTCGGTGAGGGAGCCTTCAGCAGTATTTATTTTCACCTGAAAAAGATCTCCATCCCCGCGAGTGTCCAAACGATCGGCAAAGGAGCCTTCGGGCGAGAGGAACAGTTTGCCCAAAATATCACCGTCACCGTCAGACTGAAGAGCCTTGACGAGCTTCGCTCGTGGTGTGAGCATGCACCCGGGCTGTCCCGTGTGGAAGAAATGCATTTTCTTCTGAATGGCGAGGAGATCACCGAGCTTGTCATTCCCGAGAGTGTGACAAGGATCACGGATTCTGCCTTTTCACACTGCCGCGCCTTCACATCTGTTACCCTTCCCGAAAGCCTTGTTGAGATCGCATCCTCTGCCTTCTTCGACTGCCGCTCCCTGGTCGCCATCACCCTGCCCGACTCCCTGAACAGCATCGGAGACGGTGCCTTCGGTAATTGCATAAACCTGAGATCGATCACGGTGCCCGACACCGTCGGGACCATTGGCGGAAATGCCTTTGCAAGTTGCGGCGCTCTCACCTCCGTCACATTGCCCGCGGGACTCAAGGAGCTTGGAAGCAGTATGTTTTACGGCTGTACAAGCCTTCGGAAGATCGATCTGCCCGACGGCATCGAGGTGATCGGCAAATTCGCGTTCAATGGTTGCACCGTGCTGGAGGAGGTCGGTTTTCCGAAGGGACTTGACGCCATTGAAGATTATGCGTTCAGCGGCTGTAAAAAGCTTTCCGACGTCATCCTGCCCGAAGGTGTCAGAACGGTCGGCGAAAAGGCATTTCATTCCTGTGACGGGCTGACCTCCGTCACGCTGCCCGACGGCATCCGATCGATCGGAGCGGATGCTTTCAGTAAGGGAACATATCAATCGGGCAAGGTGACCCTCAAGCTGAACATCACCGACCTCAACGCCTGGTGTACGACTCCCAAAGAGCTTCCCCTCAGTTACTATACCAGTCTTACGTATCTGATCCATGGCGAGAATGTGAAGGATCTTGTGATCCCCGAGGGTGTCGAGACGATCCGCGAGAAGGCATTTTGCCATTTCACCTCCTTGGAGACCGTAGCGCTTCCCCAAAGCCTCAAGTCGATCGGCAATATGGCATTCCATGGCTGTACCTCGCTTCGCGAGACCGTCTTTGGCGAGAACCTCGAAGAGATCGGAACGGGCGCGTTCTCTCGCTGTACCTCCCTTGTCAGTCTGACACTTCCGAAGCAATGCAAGCGTATCGGATATAAGGCGTTCAGCGGCTGTAGCTCTCTTCGGTCGGCAGTTCTTCCCGAAACGCTCACCGAGATCGAAAGCGAAGCCTTCAAAGACTGTACAAGCCTTGAAGAGATCACGCTTCCCGCCGCTGTAAAAACCATCGGCATGCAAGCGTTTTATCACACGGCGATTGGCGAGATCACCGTTCCCGATGCGGACTGCTGGGGTGAGAGCGCGTTTGCTTACTGCAAGCATCTGAAGAGCGCCACGCTTCTCGGCAACTATCTGCCCGAGCGTATCTTTTATGACTGTTCCGATCTTGAATCGCTCACGCTGACAAAGGCTCTCACCGGGATCGGTGACGAAGCGCTGACAAATACAGGGATCACCTCCCTTACAATCACCGCCGAATGCCAAAACTTCGGAAAGAAGGCGCTTTCCGAGGATCTCGCGCTGACCGTCGACCTTTCGGATCACGATCTTTTCAAGCTCTGTCAGGGTACCCTCCGTTTTCCCGAGAATCTGAACCGCCGCTACCGTCTGAACGGCAAGCCCATAACTGAGCTTGTCATTCCCGACGGGGTCGAGACGATCGCCGCCAAGGCATTTATGCGCGCCGTAGATCTCAGAGCCGTCACGGTTCCCGCAAGCGTCAGAACGATTGAAGCGCTTGCCTTCTTCGGTTGCCCCTCGCTCAAGGCGGTCAACCTGCCCGATACCGATATCGTGATCTCCGATATTGCCTTTGACGATATCCGTCTGCCCCCGTATCCCGACGATCCCGACAGCTTTACGCACTGCTACCGCTTCAGCAAGGCGTCCTCGCGCGACGCCGTCGACGTCAAGGGTGTCGGAAGCTTTGAGTACGTTGCGTGCAACAAAGAGGAAGTCGACGCGATGATTCCGATCTGTAACGGCTGGAAGCTCGAATACGGCACACGTTCCTATACCGATTACAGCGGTACCGATTTCGAATGGTCGCAGGACGGCTATCCCGACTATACCGTGACGTACAAACGGCTGTATCCCCGCCACGCGCTTGTCAAGGACGGCGAGGTCATCGGCTTCTTCTGTCATGGAAAAGCCCTGACCTTCACCGAGCCTCACCAAAGAGAATCGGTCTCCGACTACGAACGCTTCTCACACTGCACCGACACCTATTGGCGCCTGATCAAGCGCTGAGTCTCATGCGCCTTGGCTCTGATTGTTTACAATTCGTCAATTGACAAAACCAATGATCCATAGTATAATGGAATTTGGTCGGTGTTTTCCGATACGATGTCAAAAGGACTTAACACATGAAAACAAAGTATTTGCTTTTTGCCCTTCTTGCTCTTATGATCGCGCTGTTCGTCACGGCTTGTGAGACACCCGACGGCACAACGGATATCGGCGGCGGCACAACCGCCTCGCCCGAAATGACTCTGCCGATCACCACCGAAAAGCCCCTGACGGTGGGCAACCCCTCCGCCATCGGCATGGAATCCGAAAAGAACGCAGCCCTGCCCACCATCCATATCAACACGACCGACAACGCTCCGATCGTCTCGCGCGATGAGTATATCGGCGCGACGGTATCGGTATCGGGTACGCTGGATGACAGCATCTTCGGCTTCTCCGACCGCTCGACTGAGGTGCGTTGCCGCGGCAACTACACCTATACTGACACCGAAAAGAAATCCTACCGCCTCAAATTCACCGAAAAGGTCAATCTCTTCGGTCAGGGCTACGGCCCCGCCAAAAGCTGGGTCCTGCTTGCCAATCACTGCGACAAGAGTTTTCTTCGCAACCATCTCGCTTTCACGGCGGGACGCTTGCTTTCGCATATTGAGTTCTGCTCCTCATCCTCCTTCGTTCAGCTTTACGTCAACGGGGAATATGCCGGAGTGTATCAGGTAGTCGAACAGCATAATATCAACGATTACCGTATCAATATTGCCGAAAACCCCAACGAGATCGACACCGATTATCTCATCGAGCGTGACAGCTATGCTGACCAGGACGGTACAGAGGGCATTTCGTATTTCCGCATCAACCGTACCAAGTACAATATCAAGAGCGATTATCTTGATTCCGAGCTTGCTGATGACAAATGCGAATTCCTGCGCCGCTATTTCGAGGATACGCACGAAGCCATCAGAAACGGCAATCGGGCAGAGGTCAGCCGCTATATCGACCTTGACTCCTTCATCGACACCTTCATTCTGCAAGCACTCGTCAAGAATACCGACGTGGGCTATTCCTCCTTCTTCATGGTCAAAAAGGCGGGGGATAAGATTTATTTCACCTGCCCCTGGGACTTTGACCTTGCGCTCGGCAACGATGAAAGACTCGACAACGGCGCGGTAGAGACCCTTTACGTCGGCGAAAAGACCGACATGATGCAGCAGCACGAGTGGTTTTATCTTCTTATGAATCAGACCTGGTTCTGCGATATGCTCTTAAAACGCTGGAATGAGGTCAAGACCACCCTTTACGATGCCATGCTGTATGAGATCGACCGTTTCCTCGTCTGTTTCAATGACGATATGTCACAAAACTTCACCCTATGGAAGGTCTTCAACAGAAAGATCAACCAGGAGCCGCGCGCGGTCCTTCGCTTCAAATCCTATAAGGAAAACGTAGATCATCTTCGCACCTGGTTCACCGAACGCTACACCTATATCGACACCCTCTTCAATTCCGAAGAGCTGTACGCTCAGGGCGGTTATGAAAGCTCGGGCGGCGGCTGGTGGGGCGACTGGTGGAACTGATCGCGCATTGTGACCGCCATACCAAAAGACACGAAAGCCGAATAGGTGCTGTTTTTAGCGGAGAATTTGAAAAGCGCTATTCAGTGCGAGCATCGCATTTGACCGGTCAAATGCTTTATGGGCTAAGCCCAAACCCTTATACAGAAGAAAGAGATAACAAATCGGTTCGTAGCCGAAATGTTATCTCTTTTTCTGCTTTGTGAAGTTTTTGCTATCGCAAAAGTGAAGTTGCTACGCAGTGAAG
>JAFVYN010000174.1 GCA_017508605.1 Clostridia bacterium | reverse complement strand
GGGAGTCAGCTCATACTGATAATAATAGCGCGTCATACCGACGGTATCCCGTTCGTAGCCATTTTTCTCAAGATATGCGTCTGTTCCCCTCGCAATAAAGGTCAGCGCTTCCCTGCCGAAATACCGACCCTTGTAGCGTTCTCTGAACGTTTCGGCAAGCGTTCTGATCCCCTCATACACCTCAAAGGACACCTCGCCTCTGTACTCCTCCATCAGAAAAGGAACGATTCCGGGATATCCCGCCGAGAAGATCTCGCCGTCATTTTCAAATCTCATGCCTCTGCCTCCTGTACTTTTCTACAGTATAAACGATTTTTTCCTTTTTTTCAATACCCAATCAAAAAACTCCGCCGAAATCAGCGGAGTTTTTGTAGAGATCACTTGGCGTCGTATCTGGGCAGAGCTTCGGAAACGACCTTGCCGTCAACAACGGTGAATTTATAGGTGTACTTGTGCGCAAAATACTCTTCGGTCGCGTAGACCATGACCGACTGATACTTGTAAAGATTGCCCTGTCCGTTTGCGGGATCCTTGAGGTTGAAGGCTGACTGCGGGAAGAGAGCGATCTTGGCATTGATCAGGGGATAGAGCTTATTCAGGAAGTTAAAGCAGTGGTGCGATACCTGAACCATGTCACTCTTGAGGTATGCACCCGAATGCATCGCCACAATGGCGTTTTCCGCCTCGGTATTGATGTCACCGAGGAGCATGAGGGTCATATTGTCAAAGGTGATCTTGAGAACGGTCGAAGTCGAATTGAAGTCGCCGATCTCGGTCGTGCCGTTTGACGTGATGGCGTCCTCGTGCGAATAAACGACCTCGATCATAACACCTGCCATATTCATGACCTCACCGGTGTGAAGCTTGTGATAACGGGTCCTGGGGAAATGGGTGTTGATCGACTGCTTCAGATTAAAGGTATTGCTGTCATAACCCGAGCTCATATACTGATATGAGGGGAAATTGTAGGTCACGCTCATGAGGTCGATCTCATCGTGGAAATCGTTGATGAAGTCACTGCCGAGGCGGACGTGGTCGCCGTGCGCGTGGCTGAAGAACCAGGTGGCGATCCTTACCTTTTCGCCCGCTTTGGTATCGGTGATCTTACGAAGGAAGTCAAGAAGACCCTGTCTTGATCTCTGTGTCGACTGCTTTTCATGACCGCCGTCGATCACGATAACGCTGTTGTCGGCAAGCTTGATGATATAACACATGCCGCAGTTGATCGTACCCGATTCGGTATAGACCACGGGATCATAGCCGACCTTGTTGGCAAGATCGTAGTTGATCGAATACTGATAGAACTCGGTGGTGTCACCCGCCTTCGGAGTGTAGTCGATCTCAAGCTTTGAAAGTCTGTCACTTGCGTTGTCGATGACGATCCTCGTTTCGCTGATACGGTGATTGTGATACAGATAAATAAGCTTGCCGTATTTTTCGTAAGAATAATAGGTATCGCCGTCAAGTACGTTCTTTGAGATCTCCTTGAATCCGTTCTCACGAAGCACGGCGGTGTACCCTTCGAGCTTCTTTGCGTCGGTATTGGTAATGACCTTGACAAAGGAGTCCTCCGTCGTGGTCGCAAAACGGTCGGAAACAAGACCGGGACCCGCGTTATACGTGGGAGAAACCGTGCCAAGGGTCGAAAAATCGGGAAGATTCTCAAATGAGAGCTGCATGCTGTCAAGACGGAATGCCACGGGAGTGATCTCGTCCTTGCCGCTTGCCGTATCGGTGATCGAAAGCGTCAGAAGCTCGCCCTTGTTCATGATACGTAATATTCCTTGCCACTCTCCAGGCACAGACAGCCCAAGGACTCCCCATAGGCGGCGCCGCAGTCCATAAAGATCACGTTCTCGCCTCGGAAAATCTTT
>JAFVYN010000020.1 GCA_017508605.1 Clostridia bacterium | reverse complement strand
CGACAGGGTGCGGGTTCGACCCCCGCCACCGGCACCAAACGAAGATCCGCATTCTAAGGATGCGGATCTTTTATTTATCTGACTGTTTGAAAGGGAAGGAAAGCATTATGAAACTGGATCTTCACGCACATTCCTCGGGCATCAGCCATTGCTGTCGCATCCCCGCTGAGACGGTTTTGTCTTTTGCAAGGGATATCGGACTTGACGGCATTGTTCTTACCAATCATTATACCAAATATTATCTGAAGGATAACGATGCCATGGCATTTGCCTGCGATTATATCGCGGAATATGAATACACCAAGCGTTTGGGCGATGAAATGGGGCTGAAGGTGTTTTTCGGTGTTGAAGTCACCTGGGAGGAAAGTCCGAGTGTTCATATTCTTATTTACGGCGTATCTCCCGATTTCGTTCTCAAGCATCCCGAGATGTATGACTACTCGCAGAAGAAGTTGTATGAGGCTGTCAGGGAGGCGGGAGGCGCTATGATCCAAGCGCATCCGTTCCGCAACGGAACAACGGTGCTTGATACCGCATATCTTGACGGCCTTGAGATCAACTGCCATCCGCTTTACCGCGAATCCTGCGCGGAGAAGCTGATCGGGATCGCGCATGAGAACAAGCTGATCATGACCTGTGCGGGCGATTTTCACGCCGATACTTACCGTCCTGTATGCGCTACGTATTTACCCGATAGTATTACCGAAAACCGTGAGATCGCGGATTTTCTGCTTTCTGCTGAGCGTGTGCAGTTGCTTGTTCATGAGCCTCTGACGGCAAGTCCGTATCGCTATCAGTATATTCGTAGTGACAGTGAAAGCTAATGAAAAGCGCTCTTTACGAAGAGCGCTTTTTTGTATCATCGGAATGAAAAAACGGTTGAGCGAAAGCTCAACCGTTTTAGCTTGTTAAGATTACTTATACTTACGCTTTCTTGCAGCTTCCGACTTCTTCTTACGCTTTACGCTGGGCTTGTCGTACTGCTCTCTCTTCTTAACTTCAGTGAGAACGCCGGAGCGCTGGCACTGTCTCTTAAATCTGCGGAGAGCGCTGTCAAGAGATTCGTTTTCCTTAACTCTGATTTCTGCCATTCTATATCCCTCCCCTCGCTTGTGGCAAGAGAATTTTTTAAAAAAATTCCTTAACTATTATAGTATATCTCACCTTGCTTGTCAAGAGTAAAAATGCAAATTTTTGAAATAATTTTGATTTTTTTCCCGGGCCTTGTAAGGTTAACGAACAACGAGGTTGACAAGCTTGCCGTGAACGGCAATTTCCTTGACGATCGTCTTGCCTTCGATCAGAGTGGCGATCTTTTCGTCAGCCTTGGCGGCGGCGATCATTTCTTCGCGGGTAGCACCTGTGGGGATCGTAACGGTGCCGCGGAGTTTACCCATGATCTGAACGGCGATCTCGATGGTATCATCAATCGTCTTGGCTTCGTCATAAGTCGGCCATGCGGCAAGAGAGAGGATGTCGGTATAGCCGAGGAATTCGTTGATCTCCTCCGAGATGTGAGGCGCAAAGGGGCAGAGAAGCGTGACGAGTGTTCTCAGCTCGTCGCGTGTCAGCGTTCCGACTTCATAGATCTCATTGACGAGCGACATCATGGCGGCGATTGCCGTATTGAATTTCATCGAGTCGATATCCTCGGTGACCTTCTTGATGGTCTTGTGGAAGGAGGATTCGAGCTTGGCGGTGACACCTTCGCCCTTGACGAGGTCGGTAAGACCGGCGACACGGTCGATGAAACGCTTACAGCCCTTGATCGAAGCCTGCGACCAAGGAGCGCTCTTTTCAAAGTCGCCGATGAACATTTCGTAAAGACGGAGACCGTCTGCGCCGTATTCCTCGATTACGACTTCGGGATTGATGACATTGCCACGGGACTTCGACATCTTTTCGCCGTTTTCACCAAGGATCATACCGTGAGCAGTACGCTTGAGGTAGGGCTCTTTGCAGGAAAGAACACCGATATCGTAAAGGAATTTTGCCCAGAATCTGGAGTAGAGAAGGTGGAGAGTAACGTGCTCCATACCGCCATTATACCAGTCAACGGGCATCCAATAGTCGAGTGCTTCGCTT
>JAFVYN010000173.1 GCA_017508605.1 Clostridia bacterium | reverse complement strand
GTAGCCGCTTTCTTTATGCCCTTCTTGACGGAGCTATCGAAATAGGTTACGAAGAAGCATCGATCACCGTTGAAGAACTCGATCAATATCGTTCTCTTCTGCCTGCCTGTCATTTCAAGAGAGCAGGCAGAATCATCGAGTCACTTCGCATCACGAAAGAACCTTGCGAGATTGATGCTATAATCAAAGCTCAGCGCATCGCTGAAAAAGCATTTGAACATATTCTCACATATATCACACCGGAACGTACGGAAGTGGAAATAGCCCTCGAGCTTGAATTCACAATGCGCCGCCTCGGTGCTACCTCTACATCGTTTGACACAATTGCGGTATCCGGTAAAAAATCTGCGCTACCACACGGTGTACCGGATAACGTAAAACTTTCACGCGGCTTTTTCACTCTTGATTTTGGCGCCGTTGTCGACGGCTACTGTTCCGATATGACAAGAACCGTTGTGATCGGAAAAGCCGACCGTGACATGAAGCGTGTTTACGAAACCGTTCTCAATGCACAAACAGCAGCTCTACAGGCGTTTGACTTTGGAAAAACGGGATGTGAAATCGATAAAGTCGCAAGAGACTTTATTACCGAAGCAGGATACGGTCAGCGCTTCGGTCACGGTCTCGGTCACGGCGTCGGTATGGATATCCACGAAGCGCCGCGCGTCCGTTGGGACTGTCCGACGCCACTCGCTCAAGGCCACGTTGTTACCTGTGAGCCGGGTATCTATATTGAGGGTCTTTACGGCGTCAGAATCGAAGATATGGTGGTTTTCAGAGAAAACACGGTCGAAAACATTACGAAGTGCCCGAAAAATCTAATTGAATTGTAAATAAAATGTTAAAACTATTGAAAATCAATTTCGAATGATGTATAATAAACTGTATTATTCAAAATAATAATTTTTATTTTCGGAGGAAACAACACAATGGTAGTAGCTGGCGATTTCAGAAACGGCGTAACTTTTGAGATGGACGGTAAAGTTTATCAGGTAATCGAGTTTCAGCACGTAAAACCCGGTAAGGGAGCTGCGTTCGTAAGAACCAAGCTTCGTAACGTTATCACGGGTGGCGTAACCGAAACAACCTTCTCGCCCACTGATAAGTTTGAAAACGCTTATATCGAAAGACGCGAAATGCAGTATCTCTATAACGACGGAGACCTGTATTATTTCATGGATATGGAAACCTACGAACAGGAACCCATCGGCAAGGATCTCCTTGGCGATTCCTTCAAGTTCGTAAAAGAAGAAATGCTCTGCAAGATTCTTTCTTATAAGGGCAAGGCTTTCTCAATCGAACCTCCTATGTTCGTTGAACTGACCGTAACCGAAACCGAACCCGGTTTTGCAGGTAACACCGCACAGGGTGCCCTCAAACCCGCAACCCTCGAGACCGGCGCAACCATCAAAGTTCCGCTCTTCATCAACATCGGCGATGTTTTGAAGATCGACACCAGAACCGGCGAATATCTCTCGAGAGCATAAGTCCCCTATAACACCGTATCCTGACCGTCGGGGATCGTGTGTTATCCGATAACGACGGAGAATGATAGGTGATACCAATGACCAATTCTGAAAAAGTTGCTTATATCAAAGGCATGATGGACGGCATGAATTTTGAAGCCGACACTCCTGAGAAAAAGCTCCTTTCCGCAATTGTTGATGCTCTTGAAAGCATCGCAGACACCCTCCACGCCGTTGAAGAAGACACCGAATACCTCAGCGAATACATCGAAGAGGTTGACGCTGATCTTGGCGATGTTGAAGCAGAAGTTTTCGACTATGATGATGACGATGATGACTTCGACGAAGATGATTACGACGATGACGAGGAATTTTACGAAATCGAATGCCCCGAATGCGGTAAGAAATTCTGCATCAGCGAGGATATGCTCGACCTCGAAAGCATCGACTGCCCCAAGTGCGGCACTAAGATCGAACTCGACCTTGAATGCTGCGACGGCGACTGCGGCGATTGCGATTGCGGCTGCGACGAAGAGTAAAACATCCAAAAGCAGCCTTCATTTATGAAGGCTGCTTTTTTATATCAATTTAAAGGAATCATTACCCATGACTATTCAGAATCTTTTTTCTTTTCTTGATAAAAGCCCCTCCGCTTATCATGCCGTTTCTGAGATAGAAACGATTCTTCAAGAAAACGGCTTTATCAAATTGAACGATAATCCCTCCTCTCCACTTCTCTTCGGAAAGAATTACTACCTAACACGGAACGGTTCTTCTGTCATTGCCTTTCGTTTACCGAATGAGACACCCAAGGGTATCATGATTGCTGCTTCTCACAGCGATTCCCCCACGTTCAAAATTAAACCCAATGCCGAAAGTGAGGCATTGGGCGAGTACGTGAAACTCAACACCGAAAGATACGGCGGGATGATCATTCCTTCATGGTTTGACCGTCCTCTTTCGATTGCGGGTCGCGTTGCCATCTCAACTGAATTTGGTATTGAGACCCGACTCGTTAACCTTGACAGCGATCTTGCTGTCATTCCTAACGTTGCGATCCATATGAATCGCAAGATCAATGATGGATATGCATATAATCCCGCTGTTGATACCATGCCTCTTGTGGCATCTCTTTCATCCGGTAAGCATTTGACCGATCTGGTTGCCCAAGCTGCCCATACGACGCCCGATTCTATCCTTGGCCACGATCTTTTCTTATACTGTCGCCAAAAAGCAACCTTGATCGGTGCGGATAACAGCTTCTTCCTTGCGCCTCGCATTGATAATCTGGAATGCGCACATGCTACACTCGGAGGATTTCTTGAAGCATCCATCGGTCATTCCATAGCGATGTATGCGCTTTTCGATAACGAAGAAACCGGTAGCGAAACGAAGCAAGGTGCCGCATCGGATTTTCTGACGGTGGTTATCAATCGTATCGTCAAAGCTTTTCAGCTCGATGCCGATTCCCTGCTCAACAATTCAATGATGCTTTCGGCTGACAATGCACATGCTTGCCACCCCAATCATCCTGAGCTTTCAGACAGACAGAATGCACCTCACATGAACTGCGGAATTGTCATTAAATACAATGCATCTCAGCGTTACACAACAGACGGTGTATCAGCCGCGCTCTTTAAATCGATTTGCACGAAAGCCAATGTAAAAACTCAGGTTTTTGCCAATCGTTCCGACATGGCAGGCGGTTCTACGCTCGGGTCTATCGCAAGCACCCGTGTTTCCATGAAGACTGTGGACATCGGACTCGCTCAGCTTGCCATGCATTCCGCATGTGAAACCGCCGGTGTGGAAGATTACCTCGCATTGACAAAAGCAAGCACAATATTTTTCTCTACCACACTTGAAACAAACGGCGACGCTGTCAGAATCGAGTATGCTGTATGAAAGCCAAAAAGAGTTTTTTTAAAACTTTACGTGCCGCGCTGTCGATAAAACCGCGTATATCCGCTGTCATTCTGGCAGGCGGAAGCTCTACACGTTTCGGTGGCGATCTTCCCAAGCAGTTCCAAACGATTCTTGATTTGCCCGTCGTTGCATATTCTCTTCTTGCTTTTGAACAAACCAAGAGCATCAAGGAGATCATTGTTGTCTGTCGCGAACAGGATATTCCGCATTATGACGCTATGGCACAAACATACGGCATCACCAAATACAAAACAGCCGTTACAGGCGGGGCTACCCGTCAGGCATCTTCGTTAGCTGGGATAGACGCAACAGATTCACGTGCTGACTACGTACTGATCCATGACGGCGCGCGTCCGCTGATCACACCGGATGATATCGAAAAGATTGTCGAAAACACGAAAAAACATCGTGCTGCTTGTGCGGCTACGCCGTCCCGCGATACGGTAAAGCTTGCCGATAGCATTGGCTTTATATCCCGTACAGAAGATCGCAGATATGTATATCTCGCTGCCACCCCGCAGGGCTTTTACAAACCGCTTTTGGAGGCATGCGCCTATTCCGCGAGAAAAGACGGAATTGAAGTTACCGATGATGCTTCGCTATTCGAACACTATCATTATCCCGTAAAGCTGGTCGATACCGGAAGCGAGAACATCAAAATCACTACACCCTCCGACCTCGTAATCGCAAAAGCACTCTTACTATCCCGTAAAGAAAGCGAGGAACAAACATGATCCCGTTTCGCATTGGACACGGTTATGACGTGCATCGTCTTGTTCAGGGACGCTCTCTCATTATTGGCGGTGTAACGATCCCGTATGAAAAAGGACTTGACGGTCATTCGGATGCCGACGTGCTTCTTCACGCAATTACAGATGCCATACTCGGTGCCGCAGGTCTTGGAGATATCGGCAAGCTATATCCGGATACCGACAACCGTTTTCTCGGTATTAACAGTATGATCCTGCTCCAAGATACGTTTGAGCATATCAAAAAACTCGGCTACCACATTGGAAACATTGATGCCACAGTCATTGCACAAAAGCCGAAGCTCTCGCCCTATATAGATACCATGCGAAGCAATATAGCTAAAGCACTTGAAATCGAAAAAGCCGATGTTAACGTCAAAGCCACAACAGAGGAGCGACTCGGATTTACAGGAAATGGCGAAGGAATTGCCTCTCATGCCGTTGTGCTCCTCTGCCGCGACCGCTAAGGCACACGCCTACCTGCGGCATTCACAAAGCGTCCACACTCAATGCGTTCTTTTACGTCCTTGCAGGGTGCGTATACCGATTGGGTATGCCAATAGTATCTTATGGTAAAGCGCTCAAAAGGTGATTATTTTTTCAACATACTTTTCAGGAGGAAGATACCATGATTCAGATTGCCCCTTCTCTGCTCTCCGCAGATTTCTCAAGACTTGACGAAGAGGTCAAAGCCATTACAGACGCCGGCGCTGACCTTTTGCATCTTGATGTTATGGACGGTAGTTTTGTCCCCAACATCACCTTTGGCGCCCCCATCATTAAAGCAATCCGTCCTTCATCCAAGATCCTATTTGACGTCCATCTGATGATCGATGAGCCAATTCGCTATCTTGATGATTTCATCAAAGCAGGAGCAGACATTATTTCCTTCCATGTTGAAGCCACCGACCGCGTGCGGGAAACACTTCTTTACATTAAGGAACGAGGTGTCAAGGCGGCTCTTGCCATCAAACCGCATACCGATCCGCATGTCCTTGATCAGTATATCGATATCGTTGACATGATCCTTATCATGACTGTCGAACCGGGTTTCGGCGGGCAATCTCTGATTCCTGAAGCATTGGAAAATGCCCGTTATGCCAAAAAGCTTATCCTACAATCCGGAAGAGATATTCTCTTGGAGGCAGACGGCGGGATCAAATCCTCCAATGCCGACACCGTTGTTAAGGCGGGCGTTGATATTCTCGTTGCGGGTTCGGCTGTATTCGGAGCTTCCGACTACGAAAAAGCGATCAAAGACATTCGAATTTCTGCACTTTCGTGAAAATACTCTTTACAAAATACAAAAATTGTGATATAATGTATTTGTAAGAAGTCACAGAAAGGATGAAGTATTATGACCTTCTTTCAAATTCTTTGGGGTGTTCTTGCCATCGTCGCGATTCTCGTGGAAGCATTTACTACCGAGCTTGTCTCCATTTGGTTTTTTCCCGCTTCGGTCATTTCCTTGATTCTCGCGATCTGTGAAGTATCGATTCCCATTCAGATCGCTGTTTTTGTCCTTGTTACGGTTCTGTCGATCGTTTTGTTTCGTTCACTTCTCATCAAACGCATTAAACCCCCAAAAACAACCACAAACGCTGACGCATTGATTGGTGAAAAAGCCGTCGTCATCGTTCCCATTAATAACCTCGAGGCACAAGGCCAAGTCAAAGTTCGTGGACAGGTGTGGTCAGCTCGTTCTGAAGATCCCAACGTTCTGATCGCTGTCGATTCTGTTGTCACGGTTACTGCCATTGAAGGGGTCAAACTTATTTGTCATTTATAATTCAAGGAGGAGTCTTTTATGCCAGGACTTATTATCGGAGGCATCATCGCCGTTATCATAATCGGCCTCATCATTGCCAACATTCGTATCGTACCCCAAGCACACATGTATGTTATTGAGCGACTTGGTACGTATCATGCCACTTGGAAAAACGGATTTCATATCAAAATTCCCTTTATCGACCGCATTTCCAAGCAGATGATCGTAATGGAACAAGTCGTTGATTTCCCGCCTCAGCCCGTTATCACCAAAGATAATGTTCGTATGCAGATCGACACTGTCGTCTTCTATCAGATTACTGATGCCAAGCTTTACGCATATGGTGTTACCAATCCTCTCTTTGCCATTGAGAATCTGACCGCTACTACCCTTCGTAACATTATCGGTGAGTTGGATCTCGATGCAACTCTCACCTCGCGCGACGTGATCAACTCCAGAATGCGCGCGATCCTTGATGAAGCCACCGATGCCTGGGGTATCAAGGTCAACCGAGTCGAATTGAAAAACATCATTCCTCCCAAGGAAATTCAGGACGCCATGGAAAAGCAGATGAAGGCTGAACGTGAAAGACGTGAAGCTATTCTTCGCGCTGAAGGTGAAAAGAATTCCGCCATCCTTGTTGCCGAGGGCCGCAAGCAATCGACAATTCTGGAAGCAGAAGCCGCTAAACAAGCTGCCATCCTGCGTGCCGAAGCAGCCAGAGAAACTATGATCCGCGAAGCAGAAGGTGAAGCGGAAGCAATCATGAAGGTTCAAGAAGCAACCGCCGCCGGTATCCGCATGATCAATGACGTATCTCCGTCCGAAGCTGTTATCGCTATCAAGAGCCTTGAAGCATTCGCAAAAGCCGCAGATGGCAAAGCTACCAAGATTATCATTCCTTCGAGTATTCAGTCTCTCGCAGGTCTTGCAACCTCGATTGGAGAAGTTATGAAAACAGAAGAATAACAAAAAAACGGCCGAGACAGTTCAGTGATATGCACCCCAAAAGTTAGACACTTTTGGAGGTGCATATTTTTTATGAAAAAAACAGGAAGAAAAAACAAAAACTACTCGCCAGAATTTAAAATTCGTGTTATAATGGATATGCGAGAACACCGATTGAGTTATCACG
>JAFVYN010000172.1 GCA_017508605.1 Clostridia bacterium | reverse complement strand
ATAATCGTAATATCCATTATCTAATGATTCATCGTGAGGCAAGAAAATATCTCTGGATGCGAGTAATATCTCTTTTCCTTTTACGAAACGCCAAGACGTTTGAACATGGAATCTATATTCGGGAATAACGTCTCCTTCGTCATCCTGTACATCGTTCCCCAAATTGAAACAAAGCATATCAAGACATCTAAAAATACTGTTAAATTTTGATCCAATAATTCGCTTCATTTTTACTCCTTTCGATATGTTATACCGTACTGCTGTAAACTGAACTTTCGGGTCTTGCTCAAAACTCATATTGTCTTCAACCGTTTTCCTTTGCGGTGGTGATGGACTTGACAAGCATACGGCGAATAACACCGCATTCTTGCAAGAGTTCTTTTGCAATTTGTTCGCTTATCGCATTTGAGCCGACAAGCATTTCGATCCAATATTCCGTTTCGCCACATTCTTTGAGAGCGATATGAAATTTATTTATAAAATCAGCTTTACTTGCTGCATAATTTGCTTCGTGGATATTGGCACCGATGGAAGTAGCACTTCTTACAATTTGATTTACAAGCACACCTCTGCCTTTACGCGTATCCACCTCATCGCAGACAGCGATTATATGCAGAGCCAAAGCTTTGGCTCTTGTACGAAGTTCTGAATCTTTCATTACTGTTCTCCTTTTTGGTGTTTGGTGAAGTCAGATTGGGTGAAGTTACTCGCTCTCGCTCGTAGTGAAGTTGTTCGTCAATTTGCTCTGCAAATTTCCTCACAGTGAAGTTTTACTCCTTCGTCGCAAAGTGAAGTTAAGTTCGCCCCAAAGTTACTTCTCACTTGCGCCACACGTGGCGCAAACTTCACTGCCGATAGGCAACTTCACTTTCGTAAGAAAACTTCACTCGCCGCAGGCGAACTTAGTTGTCGAGCCGTCGTGTGAGACACACGACGGACTCGACGTGCCCTGTCCTCGGGAACAGATCAAACGGATACACCGTATCGGTCGTATAGCCGTATTTTGCCATTACGGCGACGTCGCGGGCGAGGGTGTCGGGGTTGCAGGAGATATAGACGAAGCGGCGGGGGGCGAGGGAGGCGATGCGCTGCAGGAGGGATTCCTCACAGCCCTTTCTCGGCGGATCCACCACAATGACGTCGGCGGCGGCAAGCTCCTCGCGGTTGGCGTCACCGCAGAGGAAGGTGGCGTTTTCGATGCCGTTGCGTTTGGCGTTGGCTTTGGCGTTCTCGATCGCCTCGGGGACGATCTCGATGCCGATGAGTTTTCTTGCTCCCGATTCCTTCAGCATATAAAGACCGATCGTACCGACGCCGCAGAAGAGGTCGGCGAGGGTATCGGTTTCACGAAGCTCGGCAAGAGAGAGCGCCTTTTGATAGAGCTTTTCCGCCATTTTGCCGTTGACCTGATAAAACGAGCGATGCGAAAGCGAGAAGGAAAGCGAGCAGAGGGTATCGACGATGGCATCCTCGCCAAAGAGAAGGGTCGCGCTCTTGCCGAGGATCACGTTTGTATTTTCTTCGTTATGGGATAACAGGATCGATCTTACGTTTTCATGCTTCTCGGTGACGGTCTTCACCAGCTCGTCGGCGTAGGGAAGCGTTTTGCCGTTCAGAACGAGAACGAGCGATACCTCACCCGAATGCTCCCCGATGCGAAGATAGATATGGCGCACAAGCCCCTTGCCATCCTCTTCGTGATAGATCGGGATATCGTAGCGCTCAAGAAAGTCTGTCACCGTGTCAAGAATAGGGTGCAGGGCGGGATTTTCGAGTTTGCAGCTGCCCGACGCGATCACGCGGTGGGTCTTGGCGGCATAGAAGCCCGCATCGTAGCCGTCGGTCAGGGGGCATTCGATCTTGTTGCGATAGCCTGCCTCCTCCCCATAGGCGCAGGGTGCGACGGTGATCGGAACGCCCGCCTTTTTGAAGGCGTTTCTGACGTAGTTTTCCTTGAGTGTTCTTTCGTATTCATAGGAAATATGGCGGTAGACACAGCCGCCGCAGGCGGGAAATGCCTTGCAGTCCGGCTCTGTACGGTAGGGACTTTTTTCGATCGTTTTCTCGACGCGCGCGACGGCATAGTCCTTTGCCACCTTGATATATTTGCCGACTACCCTCTCGCCCGTGACGGCGCCCGCGACAAAGACGACGCGGCCGTCTTCAGCCCGCGCTACGCCAAAGCCTCGGTTATTGATATCGGTGACGGTTAAGGTACAAAGCTCGTTTTTCTTCATGGTATGTCCTTTCGCTTACGGGGTATCCTTAAGGGTAGATTGACCCATTGTTTACGGTATCTGTTTCATTATAACATATTCTTTAAAAGAATGCAAGAAAAAAGAAGGACTCTCTTTACTTTTTCCTTGAAGTATGATACAATAATCCCGATTTCAACGTATGATGTGAGGTTATTTATGAAAATCCGTTTACTCGCCCTTCTTCTCGTTACCCTGACGCTCGTTTCCTGCGGCGCCGCCGTAACAACGACCTCTTCGGAAACGACCCAAGCGCCTTCGACGAATGTTCCCGGGACGAATGCTCCCGTGACAAATACTCCCGAGACGAGTGAAGGCAAGACATCCTCGGATACGCCTGTGCTTGACAAGAGCGCCAAAGCGCTTCTTGAGGAATTACAGCCCTCGATCGGCGAAGGGCTGACCACGGTCATTGACACGCTGAATCTCAAGGACCGCGATACCTTTTCTTATCATTTCTTCATTCAGCCGACGGCAAGCGTCAAAGAAGCGGCAATTTGTCAGCCGATGATCGGTACGATCCCCTTCTTTTTGGGCATACTAAAGACAAGCTCTGCCGCCGACGCCGTGTCGCTTGCCGATACGGTCGAGGAAAACGTCGATCCGAGAAAGCTGGTCTGCGCGACCTATGAGCATTACACCGCCTACGCGATCGGGGACACCGTGATCCTGGTCATGGACGGTGACAAGGCACGGTTTGAAGCCGTATGCCGCGCTGTGGAGGACTTGGCAGGCAAACGCTGAAGGGAGTGAAGCGCGCTGTCCTTCACCTACGTGACCTTTCTTTTATTTTTTCTGCCCCTGACCTTTTTGGTGCATGCGATCCTCCCGAAACGGGCAAGGACGGGCTGGCTGTTATGTCAGAGTCTCGTCTTTTATGCCGTCGGAGAGCTTCGCTTTCTGCCCCTTCTGATCCTGACGGCGCTCTGGCATTATGCGGCGGCGCGTCTTCTCACCCGCTTCAGGCGGTATCGGAAGCCGATACTCGCCCTGGCGGTGATCGGCAGTCTCGCGGTGCTTGTCTATTACAAATACGCCGCCTTTTTTCTGCCGCTTGTCGGTATTTCCTTTACCGCGCCCGCGCTTCCCGTCGGCATCAGCTTTTATACCTTTCAGGCAATCAGCTATACGGTGGACGTCTACCGTGAAGACATCAGAGCGACACGCTCGCCGACCGTTTTTCTGGCATATCTTACCCTCTTTCCCCAGCTTGTGGCAGGACCGATCGTGCGTTACAGCGAGGTCGAGAGCGCTCTCAGAGAGCGGAAGCTGACGTGGTCGGGGCTTTCCGACGGCGCGTTCCGTTTTTCTATCGGGCTGTTCAAGAAGCTCGTGTTTGCCGACACGCTCGCCTCGTTTGTTTTGCTTTACAGCCAAGGCGCACCGACCGTCCTTCTTGCCTGGCTGACCGCCTTTGCCTATATGCTGGAGATCTATTTCGATTTCTCGGGCTATTCCGACATGGCGGTGGGTCTTGGCAAGCTTCTGGGCTTTGATTTTCCCGAAAATTTCAACTATCCCTATGCCGCCAAAAGCGTCACGGAGTTCTGGCGCCGCTGGCATATCACCCTGTCCTCGTTTTTTAAAAGCTATGTGTATATTCCGCTCGGCGGCAGCCGATGCGGACGGTGGCGGCGCTGTCTGAATCTTCTCACGGTCTGGCTTCTGACCGGGCTATGGCACGGCGCTTCCTTTACCTTTGTGGCATGGGGACTGTTTTACGCGATCCTTCTCATTCTCGAAAAGACCTTTGGCAGTATCAAAGGGCGGTTTTGGGGGCATGCTTATCTTATCCTTGTGACGGCGGTGGGCTTCGTTTTCTTTGAAGCCTCCTCGTTGAGCGCGGCTTTTGGGAAGCTTTCGGTGATGCTCGGGATCGGGGCGTCCCTTTCAGACGCCCGAACGCTCACGGCATGCCTTGACTGTCTCCCCTTTCTTTCGGTGTCCGCCCTTTGCTCGACACCGATCCTTCGCGCGGCGGCAAAACGGCTTTTTGACGGGAGAGGCAAAGCCTTCGTTAAGGCGGTGCTTACCCCCGCGTGTCTCCTGATCGCCTTCTGCTTTCTGGTGGGTGCTTCCTCGCATCCCTTTTTGTATTTTCGGTTCTGATGAGAGTGACAAAATTTTTACAAATACTGACCGTTTCATTTTTCTTGATCCTTCTTCTCGGTTCGGCATGGCTTCTTTGTATCGAAGAGCCGCCCGAGGTGATCCCCGAGGAGAGAAGATATGCCCACCCTCTTCCCGCGGCATCGGACATTGCAAAGGAATCCTTTGTGAAAGAGCTTGAGGCATTTTTGCTCGACGCCTTCCCACAGCGCTCCCGTCTTCTCGGCTTATACGGGCTGTTTATGACGAAGGGACTCATGATTCCCGAGGTCAACGGCATCCGTGTGGAGGATGACGCTCTTGAAAAGCGCGTAGCCTTTGACGAAGCCCTGTTTCATGAGAATCTTTCGGTGATCTCGGGGTATCTTGATACCTTTTGCCAAGGAAAACGGGCATATTTTGTGCTGATCCCACACCGCGGACATTACCGCTTGCGGGATTCGTCCTATGAGGATGCCATGCGCTATCTTCGGGAGGACTGCCGTTTTGATACCGTCGATATCGAAGCCGAGCTGTCGGATGCCTCTTACTATCGGGGTGACATTCACGTGCGTGCCGAGTGTTACCGCCCTCTTGCCGAGCGCCTTAGCGAGGCGATGGGCTGTTCTCTCACCGCTCTTGATCAAAAAGAGCTTGCCTTTCGTGAAAAGGGCACCCTTGCCTTACAGACGGTGTTCGGCTCCTATGAGGACGATTGGTACCGTCTGTCAGATTCCGAGGGTGTGATCGGCTCGCTGACGGTCGAAAGAGAGAGCGGCACAGAGGCGTATTATCAGAGCGGCGCCCTCGCTGATCCTTACGATCTCTATCTCGGAGCGGAGCTGACGAGCATGACGGTGCGCATCGTCAATCCGAAGGGCGATCCCTCTCGGCGGCTTGTGGTCTTCCGCGATTCCTTTGCCCGCGCGTTTTTGCCCTATCTTGTCAAGGACTATGGCGAGATCACGGTGGTCGATTTAAGAAGCCCGTACCGACTGTTATCGGCGTATGAGCCTTTGTATGCCGACGAAAACACCGACGTTCTCATCTTCGTCAGCACGCACACCCTTCTGACTACCGCATTTTGACAGCACCTCGTCCGCATAGCCTATTGGTTCGGTGGTATACTGTTGATACCGCATGAAGGAGGGTTCAATATGCGACGGATCGTGCTTTTTTATATCAGCTTATCGCTGATCCTGACGCTGTTCGGGATCGGCATCACAGACCGCACGCTTGGGGAGAGCGTGGATACCGCCAAGGTCTTTGACGATCGGGTCTATCTTCTGGTCGGTGTGGACAAGGCGTCCTACAATGCCGACGTGATGATGCTCGTCCGTCTTTATGAAGGCGGACTTTCGGTCCTGCAGATTCCCCGTGACAGTCTGACCTCCGAGGGCAAGCGCCTGAACACCGTCTTTGCCGCCGCCTGCCTTCGCGCCAAACGGCGGGGCGCCGATGACAAAGAGGCGTTTTCTGAGGGCGGCACCCTGCTTGCCGAACAGCTCGGCGAGGTCTTCGGTGTCAGAGTGGCGGCACACGCGACGCTGACGCTGTCGGCGTTTTCCAAGCTGATCGACACCGTCGGCGGTGTGGACGTTACGCTCGAGAGGGCGCTCTCCTATCACGATCCCGAGCAGGGGTTGACGATCTCACTGCCTGCGGGAGAACAGCATCTCGACGGCGCGGCGGCAGAGGGGCTTGTGCGTTGCCGCAATGCCTATCCCGATGCCGATTACGGCAGGATGCGTGCCCAACGCAAGCTGATCGCTTCGCTGTTTCACAAGCTGAAGCATGAATTTTCGCCCCTTGCTCTCGTTTCGCTCTTCCGCGCGGCATACGGCGAGGTCGAGACCGATCTTGCTTTCAAGGATGCGCTCGTTTTACTCCGTGAGCTTTCCTCAAGTGACGGCTCGCTTGCCTTTGCTACCCTGGTCGGCAGAACGGTGAAGGTGGGGAAGGCGCCCCTGGAGGCGCTTGCCGAGAAGAATCTTACGAAGGCGGCTGACTATCTCGGCGGCAAGCTTAATGAAGATGCCGCAAGACGGATGTTTTTATATCCCTCCTCTGAGGCAGGGAAGATCTATGAAGAATCATCGCCCCCACCCTTTACGGTGAGTGAATGAGGGCGAAGAGAGGTGCTTATGAAACTGACTGAGGTAAATATTTACACCGACGGCGCCTGCAAGGGCAATCCCGGTCCGGGCGGCTGGGGAGCGATCCTGCAGGCGGGCAGATATGGAAAGGAATTTTCGGGCGGTGAGGCGATGACCACCAACAACCGCATGGAGCTTCTCGGCGCGATTACGGCGTTTGAGGCGCTCCGCTATCCCTGTAACGTGGTCTTTACCTCAGACTCCCGTTACGTGATCGACGGGCTGTCGAAGGGCTGGGCAGAGAACTGGCAAAAGCGAGGCTGGAAAAAGTCGGACGGAAGTCCTGCCCTCAATCCCGATCTGTGGGAGCGTCTTCTCAAGGCGATCGCGCCGCACACCGTTACATACGTTTGGGTCAAGGGGCATGCGGGACATCCCTATAACGAGCGCTGTGACGCGCTTGCCGTAAAGGAAGCCCAAAAATTCTCAAAATAGGGTGACGAAGCTTGAAGAAGATCGGGGTGCTTTCGGTACAACTGGATACGCTTTCCTGCGAAGAGGCGGCGCGGCAGGTGATCGCCTGTGCCAAAGCGGGAAAGCCCTGTCTGACTGTGACGCCGAACGCCGCGATCCTCTACCGCGCGCAGCATGACACCGCGCTTTTTTCGGCGCTTTCGTCGGCATCCCTCGTGATGCCCGACGGAGCGGGAGTCGTGTGGGGCGCAAAGGCGCTCGGAACACCGCTTGAGCAGGGAAGAGTGGCGGGGGTGGATCTCGGTCGGCGTGTTCTCGCACTCGCCGCCGAAGAGAAGCTTCCCGTAGCCTTTTTCGGGGGCAAAGAGGGTGTTGCCGCGCTTGCCGAAAAGCGCCTTACCGAAGAGCTTCCGGGGCTTTCGGTCGTCTATACGCGCTCGGGCTTTGATTTCACCCTTGACGAGGTCACCGAGGCGCTTCGGCGCTCCTCGGCGAAGATCGTTTTCTGCTGTCTTGGGTCGCCCCGTCAGGAAACGGTGGGGCAAAGCCTTTCAAAGAGGCTTTCTCTTCCCGTTCTCACCCTCGGCGGCAGTCTTGACGTTTATGCAAAACGCAAGCCCCGTGCCCCCGTTTGGATGCAGAGGGCGTCTCTTGAATGGCTGTTTCGCTGTCTTTGTGAGCCGAGGCGCTTTCTGAAGCTTCACGAAACGCTTGGCTTTGTGTTTTCGGTCCTGAGGGCGAAAAACGGGAGAAAGCACGGCAAAAACAGAAAAAGGTCTTGCAATCTCTCTGAAAATCGGTATAATACAAAGTAGATATCTTCAAAAAAGAAAGAGGATGATTTCTTGAAAAATAAAACCTATGCGCTCACCTTCGGTATATCCGCCTTCGTGCTTGCTGTTGTGATGGCGGTGCTGTATGCCGTTGTATATATCGGATGCTACGATTTCTCCACCTCTCTCTGGCAGAACGGCACCTCGTGGCTTGTGAAGGCGCTTCCTTACATATGCCTGATTCCGGTGCTTTTACTTGGCGTTGGCTGTCTTGTGACCCTGAAGCGCGCTCAGGCGGAGGAGGATCGGAAGGCTACCCCCTTTGTGTCCTCGCTTTTTGTCAGAATTGCCGCTCTCATAGTAGCGATCCTTCTTGCTGTCACCGTCGGCGTACAGTTTCTCGCAAACGGAAGCTCAGATCGGCTCGGCGCGATCCTGGATGAATACTCAAGGGAATACATGTCCTTGACCTCACTGCTTCATATCGTGACGCTGGTTCTCGCGCTTCCCGCGGCGGCGTATTTCGTTTCGGTCTTTCTGAAAAAGAAGGAGACCGTAGCGCTTCTTCTCTTTGTGATCTCTTATGTGATCGCGTACACCCTTCGCGTGTATTTCGACATGCCCCAGCACATCAACAATCCCCGCTGGTCCTTCGGTGTGGTGACCCTTGCCGCGATCCTTCTTTACGTAACGCTTGAGACCCACCGCGTCATCAAGGAAAAATGTCTTACGGCATATCTTCTGTCGGGCTTTGCTGCGATGACCCTGTCTTTGATGGAATCCCTCTCCGATCTGATCTTCGCGATCGGCTTTTATACCGAGGCAAGCTATTTTCTTGCCTACTCCCTTCTGAAGCTTTCGCTTGCGGTCTATATCGCGTCAAGACTTCTTATGCTGATCCGCTCGCTTTCGAAAGCACCGCTTCCCGAAAGCGGCGACCTTTCCGTTTTGCCCGAAACTCCCGAAACTCCCGAGACTCCTGCGGTGTCGGGCGATACCGATACCTCCGTGGAGATCGAAATGCTTCCCGAGGACGCGACAGAGACCTATGAGCTGACACAGGAAGAGCTGAAGCGCTTCTATGCCGCCGTGTATACCATCGTAGCGAACAAGCGCGGGGTCGGTGAGAACGCAAGCGAAGAGGAAAAGGCGGCTGTCCGCGGGGACACGATGGCACTGATTTCAAAACTGTTCGACGGCGGCTCACGGGAAGAGAATATCGCGCACATGCGTGAATTCCTTCGGGTATACGAGGAGTCGGGCGAATGAACGCATACACGGTACTGGCAAGCTTTTATGACAAGCTGAACGCCTCGGTCGATTATGACGGGATCTGCCGTATGATCGAGGGTATTTTCAAGGAAAACGGCATCGGACAGGGCGCGACACTTCTCGATCTCGCCTGCGGCACGGGCGCTTTGACCGTAAGATTCGCCAAAGACGGTTATGACATGATCGCCGTCGATCTTTCCGAAGACATGCTGATGACGGCGCGAGACAACAGTGACGAAAAAGAGCTGTATCCCCTCTATCTCTGTCAGGACATGCGGGAGCTTGATCTTTACGGCACGGTGGACGGCGGCTTCTGCTGTCTCAATTCCCTGAATTATCTTGAGACCGAAGAGGATCTTCAAAGGGTCTTTGCCCGACTGAAGCATTTTGTGGCGCCCGGCGGGATCTTCGTGTTCGACGTGAACACCGAGCATAAATTCCGCAAGACCTATGCGGAAAACACCTACGTATATGACGAAGAGGGTGTATACTGCGTATGGCAGAATTATCCCGAGGAATCCCCCCTTGCCGCAAGCTTTGAGCTGACCTTTTTCGTGGAGGGGAAAAACGGCAAATATACCCGTCTTGAGGAAAGCCAGCGGCAGGTCTGGTTCTCGCCCGAAGCCATCGAGAGGGCGTACACCTCGGCATGCTTCGAGACCGTCGCGGTCTACGGCTCACCCGAAAAAAGCGCCCCCGCCGAGCATGACGATGCCTTGTATTTCGTGATCAGACGCCAATAACCGCGCTCAGCTTCTTGCGGCAGTCCGGTTTTGACAGCCGACAAACGCTTTTGGCGATGTATCAGAGTTGAAAATAAAACAGCCGTTATCAAACGCATGCAAGATGCGTTTGATAACGGCTGTTTTTGTTGTATGGCGGAGAGGGGGGTAATGAACGGTAATCGCTTACTCCCAAAAGAGTACCGCCCGAAAAGGACTCCGACAGAGATATCGCAACATAAAAAATGCGCCTTGTGTCAGCGCTGAGGGGAAGAGTGAGCGCTGACACAAGGCTTTGCTTCGGGTTTCGTGGGCGCTGCCCACACCCGTGACCTTTTTGGAAAAAGGTCAATCAAAAACTTTTATATCGGGGTGTGTTGGTAGGGTGGAGTGAGCGAAAAGCTTTTGAGAAAGGGTGTGTGGGCAGGGGAGGAGTGCGGTTATTTGGATTTCTTCTTCTTGATGATCAGGAAGGCGGCGGTGCCGATGGCGGCGACGGCGGCGGTGATGCCGAGAATGAGACCGAGAGGCGAGCCTCGATCGGGTTCAGTCGGCTCACTGATGTTGGGTGTATCGGTCGTTGTAGGCGTATCGGTTGTTGTGGGTGCATCGGTCGTGGGCGGTACTACGGTAGTATCGGGGGTTTCTCCCGCGCTCTTTTTCTCATACGGAACAACGTACATGGCAGAGGGAATCCATTCCCCTGTGATGAAGTCCCTTCCGAGTACCGCTACCTTATCCTCATACACGCGGACGTAATAGCCCTGGCTGCCGTCGAGGTTTTCACCGCCCGCAACACGGTAGCTCGTCCAGAGATATGCTACCGATGCGGTATTGAAGATCGTGGGCAGTGTTTCGGAGCGGGGATACATATTGCGCTCGGAGTCCAGCGTCCAGTGGCTGTGGCCGTTGAACATGATGACCTCGGGATATTTCTTCAGTGTGGCACGAAGTCCCGATTCGCTTGCGACACCGTTCCAGCCCTGCCCCGCAAGGCTTCCCGCTACGGTATCGTAGAGAGACTGATGCAAGAAAAGGAAGGTGGGTCTCGATTCATCACGGTTTTCGGCAAGGGTTCTCTCAAGCCACTTGATCGTGGAGGGACCAAGCGTGGTCTCAACGCCGTTGACAGGTGCGGCATCGTTGCCGAGGAAGACGAAGTGATAGCCGCCGAGCCAGAAATCGTAATGTGTGCTTTCGGGATTCTCTCCGCTCGGCAGCTTGGCATAGCGCAAGAACTGCGCGATCTTGGCGGCATAATCGCCGTTATAAAGATCGTGGTTACCGATGGCGAGGAAGTAGGGCGGCGCGTTTTCCACCGCATTGTGGATACTGACGAGCTGACGGAATTCTTCTTCATATCCGTGGTCGGCAATATCCCCCGCGATGAAGATGCCGATGCTCTCGGGGCTGTTCAGGGCAACGTCCTTGAGCATATTCTTGAAATTGAGATTGTAGGTATGATTTGCCGAGGCGTTCAGATGGATATCGCTGACCGCCTGGAATTCCACGAGGGGCTTGCCGAGATCCTTGGCGGCGGCATTTTCGGGCAGGTCGATCTCATACGCCTCTTCGGACAGCATGCCGTTGGCGTTGACGGTATACAGCAGAAGCTTTGTTGCGCCCGTGGGGATCAGGACGTTTTGGGGGATCTCACGGGTGACGGTCGTTCCCGTGACCTTGAATTTCGCAAGCGCGGTATAGCCCTTGAGCTTTCCGTTCTCGTTGCCCCAATAGGGGATGACGTCGGTTGCGGCGCTGTCTTGTCCGAAGGTCATCTGCAGTCTGCCTTCAGCGAAGCCGTCGGTATCGTTTTTCAGCTGATAACTTGCCGAAATCGGAAGCTCGGGTGCGTGGGCGGGGGGCGCTTCCACCGTAACAGTTACCCACGCGACCGCGCGGTGAAGCTCGGAGGTATCGTCGGGCATCAGTCGGATGATATACTTGCCCGCAGGGAGGGTGTCGGGCGCGGAGCCGTTATCCCGTGTATCGGTCTTGACGTCAAAGGGAACGCCCGAGCCGAGGGCTTCGACGTATTCCCAGCGGATGGAGTGAGGCTCGTCGGGATAGTAGATACCGACCCAGTCCTTACCCGATCCGACAGCGCTGACGGTGATCGGTTCGTTATAAGCGAAGGTGGTCTTTTCGATCGAAAGGCGTGAGCTGTCACCGCTCACGATGGGAAGAGAATCAACGTCCCCGATCGTGATCTCGACCGTTTCAAGAGCGAGAGAATGGTCGGTGGTATCATCGGGCATGAGCCTGATGATATATCTGCCGGGCGCGAGGGTGTCGGGCATGCCGTCGTTGACCACGCCCACTGTTCTGATATCGAAGGGTGTGCCCGAGCCGACGTCCTCAACGTAGACCCAACGCACCGAATTCTGCGTATCGGGATAGTAAATGCCTACCCAGTCCTTGCCCGAGCCGACGGCTGTTACCGTAATGGGCTCATCCTCGCCGTAGGCGGTCTTGTCGGTGGTGAGAAGCTCACCCTCCGCGAATGCTGAGATCATGCCGATCCCTCCTATCAAAAGACAAAGAATCATGAGAAAAGACAGTGTTTGTTTCATGCGTTTCTCCTTTCGTGATCGCAATGAAGCGATGTGAACGGTATCGTTCATTACCCTTATTCTATCAAAAGAGAATCCAAAAAGCAATAGGACGGCTGTTTTTTTGCACCGTTTTCCCTTGCCTGTGGCTGTTTTTGGCAAAAAAACACGAAAGCGTTTAGCGTGTTATCCTTAACGGAGAACACGCTAAAACTAAGTTTGCCCTTTGGGCAAGTGAAGTTATCTTCGATAGTGAAGTTCACTTCGTGAGTGAAGTTTCGCCTGACGGCGAAGTGATGGGCAAACTTAACTTCACTTGTGCTTTGCACAGCTTGGCTGTGCTACAAACTTCACTGCGTAGCAACTTCACTTTTGCGATAGCAAAAACTTCACAAAGCAGAAAAAGAGATAACATTTCGGCTACGAACCGATTTGTTATCTCTTTCTTCTGTATAAGGGTTTGGGCTTAGCCCATAAAGCATTT
>JAFVYN010000171.1 GCA_017508605.1 Clostridia bacterium | reverse complement strand
CATTTGTGGAATTTGCTCCCGGCAAGGAAGGTATGTGCCACATCAAGGATCTTTCCAACAAGTTTGTGGAAAAGGTTGAGGACGTTGTCAAGGAAGGCGATATGCTGACCGTCAAGTTCCTCGGCGTTGACGAAAAGGGCAGATACAACCTCTCCGCCAAGGCTCTTCTTCCCAAGCTCTCCGATGAGGAAGCAGGCAGACCTCCGAGACAGCCCCGTGGCGAAGGCGACGGCAACGGCAATCGCGGCGGCAGAAAGCCCTTCTTCAGAAACAACAAAAAGCCCGAATAATTTTTCATTCATAACCAAAAGACCGCTCTGTTTTTAACGGAGCGGTCTTGATTTTATCGAATAATCATGCTATACTGAAGAAAATGAAGGATCCCCCACAGGAGGCGCTGACATGACACCTTATGAAGGAAGTAAGCCTTATATCTTCATCAGCTACGCTCACAAGGACGCAGAGCGCGTTCTTCCCATTATCGAAGCCCTCGCCAAAAGCGGCTTTCGTGTTTGGTACGATGCGGGCATCGAGGTGGGGACTGAATGGCCCGAGTATATCGCGGGGCATCTAAAAAAATGCGCCGCCATGCTTGCCTTTGTGTCGCATGCCTTCGACGTCTCCCATAACTGCCGCCGTGAGATCAATTACGCGATCAACAAGCAAAAGAGCATCATCACGGTGTATCTGGAAAAATTTGAAATGTCCGACGGCATGGAGCTTCAGCTCGGCACGTTGCAATCAGCGTTTTATTACCGTCACAGCGGTGTGTCCTCCTTCTGCCGCGAGCTGTCAACGGCAGAAATGCTCGCTCCCTGCCGCGATACCCAACCGATCCTCCAACCCAAGCCACAACCCCAACCGACACCGCAGCCCCGACCTCAGCAGGCACCGACGCTTCCGAAAAAGCTGACGCTCTCAGGTGATAGCTTTGTGATCACAAACGGCGTTCTTAAGCAGTACAAGGGCAAAGAGCAGGACGTGATCATTCCAAGCGGTGTCATCGAGATTGCCGCTAAAGCCTTTCAATCTGCCGCAATCCGATCGGTAACGGTCCCGGACGGTGTTGAAAAGATTGGCACTTCCGCCTTTTCATTCTGCGGACAGCTTCTTTCCATCACCCTGCCCGACAGCGTTACGACAATCGGAAAGAATGTTTTTTCTCATTGCGGCTCTTTGGTCGCCGTCACACTGTCCAAGCGGCTGACGGAGATCCCGGAATCCGCCTTTGAGGATTGTAGGACACTCATAACCGTCATTGTGCCGGACAACCTCATGAAAATCGGAAATCGCGCATTCTTCAAGTGTCCTCAGCTCAAAGACTTCGCCCTTCCCAGCGCACTGACAGAGATTGGAATAAAAGCGTTTTACGGTTGCAAATCCCTGCGCAAGCTTACGATACCGCAAGGTGTGACAACTGTTTCGGACTCTGCCTTTTGTAACTGCGGCTCTCTGTCCTCGCTGACCATTGTCAGCGGTGTCAAAACTCTTTCCGCAAATGCCTTTGCATCTTGTACCGCACTCACCTCCCTCCAACTGCCAAGTACCGTCACGTCGATCGGTCCGTATGCCTTCTGGGGCTGCTCGGAACTGAGAAACGCCTATATCCCGCACGGTGCCCGATGCGCGCAGATGGAGCCTTCCTTTTCCAATCATACAACGATCCATCGCGTGAACGATACTGTTTCGCCTCCGACCGCACCGACGTCTGTCCCCGTCCTTCTCACCATGAATGCCGGTGGCTTTGTCATTGAAAACAGCATCCTGCTCCGTTACAACGGCACAGACCCGTCTCTGAAGATCCCCCACGGTGTCAGTCTGATCGCGCCCGAGGCCTTCAAGGGCTGTCAGTCACTTTGCTCGATCGTAATTCCCGACGGGGTAACAAAAATCGGTATGGATGCCTTTGCGGACTGTACGTGTCTCGTCTCCGTTGCGATCCCTCAATCGGTTACCGAAATTGATGTCGGCGCGTTTCAGAACTGTGCCTCTCTTATGCAGGTCTCTCTGCCTGCCACCGCCGCCTACTCAAGAATTCTGTTTCCCTCCTTCCCGAAACATACAAAACTTATCTTCACTTAACCCAAAGGGGGGCTTCCGGAATCCGGAAGCCCCCCTTTTTTTGCGGATGTATCCCAATCTCTTTTTCCCCTGCTCTTGACAAAAAATGCCGCCTTTGGTATACTGATACTATACTGCCGATTGAGAGGTACCGTCATGACACCTTATGAAGGAAGTAAGCCTTATATCTTCATCAGCTACGCTCACAAGGACGCAGAGCGCGTTCTTCCCATTATCGAAGCCCTCGCCGAAAGCGGCTTTCGGGTTTGGTACGATGCGGGCATCGAAGCGGGCACCGAATGGCCCGAATATATCGCGGCGCATCTGAGAGCCTGCCACGTCATGCTTGCCTTTATCTCCCCTGCCTTTGACGCCTCGCACAATTGCCGCCGAGAGATCAACTACGCTATCAACAAAAAGGTCAACGTGATCGCCGTCTATTGGGAAAGCTTTGAGCTGTCGGGCGGGCTGGAGCTTCAGCTCGGCACACTGCATTCGATCTACCGTGAGCGTCACAAAACTAATGAGAGCTTTTTAACGGAGCTTTCCCGCTCCGAGCTGATGCTCCCCTGCATGGCGATCGACGGCAATGCCCCAAAAGACCCCGCCGCAAGCACCGTCTCCCTTGAATACAACACAAATCAAGCCGGGGACGGGGATCTTCTCATACAAGACGGCGTTCTTCTGGAATACCGCGGCAAGGAGCGTGAGGTCATCCTGCCCCGTGAGGTCAGAGCGATCGGCGAGGCGGCATTTATCCGATCGGATATCGAAAAAATCGTCATTCCCCACGGAGTCAGCGCGATCGGTCAGGCGGCGTTTCAAAGCTGTGCCCACTTAACGAGCGTCACGATTCCGGGCAGTGTCAAAACCGTGGGCGATGCCGCCTTTCTCGGATGTGAAACGCTCACCGAGGTGATCCTGGAAACGGGACTTGAAACGATCGGCAACAATATGTTTGCCATGTGTACGGCTCTGAAGTCCGTCACAATTCCCGCAAGCGTGAAGGAGATCGGGCAGATGGCGTTCGTTTACTGTGTCAGCCTTGAGGATCTCACGTTATCATCGGGCCTTGAAAGGATCGGCAGCGACAGCTTTGGCGAATGCCGTTCTCTTACCGCCGTCGCCATTCCCGAGACCGTCAAAGAGATCGGCGTGCGTGCCTTTGTTAACTGCCGAAAGCTTGCCAAAGCCTATCTCGGCAAGCGCACGAAATACGCCCGCTTTTTTAACAGATCATTCCCGAAAACCACATGGGTCATCAAAAACTGAACCGAATGCGTTTTCCGACCCAAGATATTTTGTACATAAACCGTAACAAACGAGAGAGGACTATTCCATGACACCGTACGAAGGAAACAAACCCTATATTTTTGTCAGCTACGCCCATAAGGATTCCGACCGTGTTCTGCCCATCATCGAAACGCTTGCCGCCTGCGGCTTTCGTGTGTGGTTCGATCAAGGCATCGAGGTCGGCACGCGGTGGTCGGAGTATATTGCCGAGCATCTTGAAAAAGCCAACTGCATCATGGCATTTTTGTCAAAGGCTTCGCTTGCCTCTCACAACTGCTATCAGGAGATCAGCTACGCTCTCGATCTGAACCGCAATATACTCGCCGTTCACCTTGAGAAGATCGAGCTTACGGGCGGTCTTCGTATGCGTCTCGGCCCCACGCAGGCGATCTTCCGCTATCAGCATGAATATGACGATTCCTTTTACGGCGAATTGCTCCGCGCGGGCATTCTGAAGCCCTGCCTTGAGACAAGCGAGCCGACCGCCGCTACACCGACAACCACGCCCGCACCCATGACCGATGATACCCTCGCTTCCAAGAAGAAGGCGGTCACGACCGACGATCCCACCGCCAAAAATATTGCCTCCCTTGACGGACTTTCCAAAAATCTCACCAAGAAAAAGCCCGAGCCTGCCGCCATCACCATGAAGACCAATGAATTCACGATCGAAAACGGCGAGCTTATGCGCTGTCACAGTCAAAGCGCCAACATCACCGTGCCCGAGGGCGTTCACACCATCGGCAGTGAGGCATTCAAGGATCACACAAATCTCCGCAAGGTCACCCTTCCCGACACCGTAACACTCATCCGCGGCTGGGCATTTGCGGGCTGCACCAATCTCGAAGAGATCACTCTCCCGAGGGCATCGAGCTGATCACCAGCCACAGCTTCAAGGCATCGGGACTGAAGCATATCACGATTCCCGAGGGCGTTCGTGCCATCGGCAGAGAAGCCTTCAAGGACTGTGCGCAGCTCGAAACCGTCACGTTCCCAAAGGGACTTACCGAGATCGATCCCGAAGCCTTCCGCGGCTGTAAGGCGCTGAAAGAGATCGCCCTCCCTACATCGGTTCAAACCGTCGGAGAATACGCCTTTTCGGGCTGTACGAAGCTGAAGCACGTGTCTCTGTCAAGTAAGACCGTGTATTCTGCCGAAACCAAGAAATCCTTCCCCGCGGGGGCAAAGTTGTTCTATACCGACGGCGAGCCAACACCCGCGGCACAGCCGAAGCCCCAAACTACCCCAACTGCAAAGACCGTCAAAACCGAAAAAAACACCAAAACCGTTGAAAAACACCACTTCACCGTCACAAACGGGGTGCTGACCGCCTATGAAGGTACGGGCGGCGCGATCGTCATCCCCGAAAACGTCAAGGTCATCGGAGAGCGTGTGTTCTCGGGAAACGATACCCTCACAGGAATCACGATCCCCGAGGGCGTTGTGGAGATCGGCGAGGGCGCTTTCCGACTCTGCCGCAATCTGACGGCAATCACCCTCCCCAAAAGCCTCGTAACAATCGGCAAGCAGGCATTTTCCGATTGCGCCAATCTGAAGACCGTCACGCTCTCGCCACACACCAAATACGCAAGGATCTTCTCTCCCTCCTTCCCCAAGCACACCAAACTGATCATCCAATAAACCAAAACCGCGACTCTCAGAATCCGAGAGTCGCGGTTTCTTTCGTTTTTGTCTTCTTTTTCGTCAGAAAACAGCGCTTATTTTTGTTAAAACCGGCACATGTCCCGATCCTATCCGACCTTTTCACCTTTTCTCGGAAATATCCCCCAAAAATTCCCAAAACCCCTTGACAAAAAAAGCGGAGGCATATATAATAAGAACAAGAAAATTAGTACGCATACTAATAGTACGCATACTACATCAGGAGTGAGTACCTTGCCGCATATCCACAAAAAACGAAACCACACCCGCCTTGAGATCATCCGTCAAGGCGCCAGGCTCTTCATAGAAGAGGGATATTCCGCCACCTCGATGAAAAAGCTCTCCAGGCTTCTCGATCTGAGTCCCGGAAATATCACCTTTTATTTTCCCACCAAGGATCATCTTTTAGCCGAGCTTGTCGACGAGCTGTTTGATTTTCAAAAGCTTCTGATGGAGCAAGCTGCCGAGGAAGGAAAAACATCTTTGCTTGCCTACTGCCTGGAGCTGACCGCGATCGCGGCGATCTGCGAGGAAAGTGAGGTCGCGAGAGATTTTTATTCTTCGGCATATTCCTCCGCCTACACCCTTGCGCGGATCCGCAAGAACGATACCCAGAAGACCAAGGCGGTCTTCGGTGAGTTCTGTCCCGATTTCACGGAACAGGAGTGGCAAGCGACTGAAAATCTCGTGTCGGGTATGGAATACGCTGCCATCATGACACGGGAAAGCGAGATCCCCCTGCCGATACAGATCGAAAGAACACTTGATGCCATCATGACGGTCTATCAGGTTCCCCAAGCCCTCCGCAAACAGAAGATCGACAAGGTGCTTGGTATGGATTACCGCGCAATGGGTCGCAGGATCTTGAAGGAATTCCGTGACTATATCGAGATCGTAAACGAAGAAAAGCTGAAAAGCGCCACCAAAAAAGGAGACACACCATGAAAAAATGGCTTTCTATCCTCTTACTTATCGCCATGCTGACAACGGTGTTCGCCGCATGCGGCGAACCGTCCGGCACAAACCCCAATCAAACGCATGACCCTCAGAATCCGGGCACTCCCTCAGCCCTGCTTGACCCCCAAACGGCAGTCAGACTGCTCCTTGCCTCGGAGAGACTTGACCCTGCGCACCTGAAGAGCGAGGGGGATATATTTGAAAACGGCTCTGAAACCATGCGCGCCCTCGCGACCATGACACTTGACAGCATCAGAGAAGAGGGCACACTTAACAGCATGACCGCCACCGTTCGCCCCCTCCTCGGTGAATCCGCCTCCGAAACGGTGTATGACGGCGGTGTCAGCGGCGGCAAGGTCACCTATGACGGCAAGAATTATCTCTTCAGCGATTTTAAAGAGGTGTCAAATTCCTATCAAGCCTTCTCGGGTACCGCTGAGGGGATCGCCCTCATGGCAGAAGAAGCCGCGGCACTGATCGACAGTATCAAAAAGAACGTGCGCGTGGTCGATAAATGGGTCAAGCTCGACGAAATGAGACAGTATTACCTCCACGTCGGCGAAAATGAAGAGATCCTGTACGGCAGAGAATGGGATCGGGAAAGCATCTGCCGCCGCTATCGGAACGAAGACGGTCTCAACGTCTACGAATACTATCACAAGAGCGACAAATATTACAACCGCATGGTCTATATCCCCGGCGTGCATTTTGAAATGATCCGCGGTGTTCCGAACGATACCTACCAAACCGATTATATGATCGCCGACAATACCAAGGGCTATTGGGAGTCCTATTGGGTCGGCCCGCACCCCACCCATTACAACGTGTCTTATATGGTCATGAAGGATGATATCTGCTACGATTCCTTCTACAATCCCAAGGAGGGAACCGTCGGCTTTCTGAAGATCATCAGCGCCGATAAAAAAACCGACCTCTTCTACTATATGGGCGCTGAGGACGATTCTCTCGTCACCATCGACCTGCATCTTTGTGCCTTTGAGGGCTATTACGGAATCGAAGCCCCCGCAAGCGCGGTGCAGAAATCCGAGGTCGGCGGTGAGATCGGTTCTGTACCTCTGATCACCCAAATGGATCAAAGCACTCTGCTTCTCAAGAACGGCAATACCGTCAAAATGGGAGATCTCTTTGCCGACGGCAAGGCAGAGGTCTCGGCACTGCGCGTGCCCTTCTACTATCCGCAGTATACCGCCGAGGTCTCTCTCTCGATCCGCGCCTCCTCGGTCGAGGAATATCTTGAGATCCTCAAAACCTTCCTCGATGAAACCGGACTTACCTGCCGCCGTGATATCGGTACCGTCCTGCCCGGTGTCAGACGCGCCTTCAGCGAGCTTGACGAGATTACGAAATACTACACCTGGAACGGCTTCAACCAAGCCACCGAAGAGGGCATTGCCGCCGCCATCCGTGTGGAAAACGAGGATACCGAACGCTTCTTCGCCATGTTCGATACCGTCAGAAATGCCGAGATCATCGACGCGACGAATACCGAGGCAGTCGAGCTGAACGCCCACTTCGCGCCCGTCACGGTTGCGAAAAAAGAGGGACTTGTCCATAAGGGCATGACGCTCACCGTAAAAGCTCTGACGCTTTCGCTGACAGATACCCTGCTGTTCGTCGAAAATGAGCCCTATACCGTAAGCTTTGCCCTCTCGGGGAAGGACGGACTTTTCCATCTTCATGCCGAAGAGAAGCAAACCACCGTCTATACCGACGCCGACAGCTTCAGCGTATCGGTCAGTGACGTCTCCCTGACCCTGCCCGCCCTGACCGAGGGAAGCTATACCCTCGTCGCCTATATCGCCACCGCGGACGGCATCCGCTCGTCGGAGGTCACAGCGCTGTCCTTTGACACCGTTGACCCCGAAAAGATCACGCTGACGCATTCCACCGTGAATGCCTCGACCGATCCAAACGGCGCGCTCGTTATCACTTATGATATGATCACCGACCATTTCATCGAGCTTACCGAAAGTCAGCCCATCGGCTACGGGGCGTTCTATACCAAGCTTGCCTCCTATATCTGTCAGTACGGTATTCCCTGCGATCGGGTGATCGACGTGCTGAGCGACCCCGCAAGCAACACCTATACCCCGCTCACGGGAGAGGAATCGGTAATCGCAAGCGGAAGCTACCGCTTCGCTTACAGCATCGAAAACGGCGAAAACCTCGTCAGCGGCTATCTCTACGTCACCTTCAACGCGGCGGGAGAGACGGATATCCCGTAATCTTGTATCAAAAAAGATCCGACTGAGGGATCATTCCCATCAGTCGGATCTTCATTTTTTTCATCACAGCTCCACGATCGTGACACCGTGGTTGTGTCCGCCGAAATAGTCCTTCAGCTCGGGATAAAGCCCCTTGAGACGAAGCGCTTCGAAATTGAAAAGCTCAAAATCCTCTCCGAAGATCACCGTCCTGAAGACTCCTTTTTTCACCCGCGCCGTGAGCCAACTGCGTGCCTTCTGGCAGATCGCACCGCCCTTGCCGGTGGAGCCGTAGCCGTGGATCACGGCGATCACCTTGTATTTTTCTTTTTTCAGTCGCTCGCATGCCGATTGCAGATAGCTGAGCGCCTCGGCAACCGTCGGCATACCCTCTTTGATATTGATCTCGCAAAAGCCTGCCATAAAATCACCTCATAACTGTTCTGAGTCCCGAATGTTTTTAAAAGCTTTTAAACTTTTTCGGGAACATCGTTCGGCGCTACCGCTGTACTGACAAATTTCTCTGTTCCCGGTCCAAATGTTTTTGAAAGCTTGAAAACTTTTTTGTGAACATCGTTCAGCACCATCGCTTCTCCATCTACGGCAGGTACTGACAAATTCCTCTGCCCCCGGTCCAAATGTTTTTGAAAGCTTGAAAACTTTTTTGTGAACATCGTTCAGCACCATCGCTTCTCCATCTACGGCAGGTACTGACAAATTCCTCTGTCCCCGGTCCAAATGTTTTTGAAAGCTTGAAAACT
>JAFVYN010000170.1 GCA_017508605.1 Clostridia bacterium | reverse complement strand
GGTACTCGGCACTCGCTCGGCTATATTTGCTCCCGTGAAGAATCTCGGACTTATCGTCATCGACGAGGAGCAGGAGCACACCTACAAATCGGATATGAATCCTAAGTACCACGCAAGGGATATTCTGTTGGATACCGCGAGAACACCGTACGCCGTTACGGTATCGGTATACTCCGGTGTCAGTACGCTGTTTTCCACCTCAATATTTTCGATCTTTGCCAGTTGTTTTTTACCGAGATCGGTAAACTCTGTATTCTGAAATGTCACTGTACTTCCCTCCGCGGCACCAATGCCAAGAAATCCGTCCCGATAGTACTCGGGCAATTTTGTTGAACAAACCAAGACCTCATCCACATAGACCGCACAGGTGCCGTCAAGCAGAAGGACCTTCATGTGATATGAGCTTTGATCCATCGGATAGCTGTTTCCGTTATTCGAAGCTACCGTCGGAAAGCCCTTGGCATCACTGAAAACAAAGATCTTGGTTTCCGCACGGTTGTGACGGTCAAATTTGAAAATGAAGGATTCCTGCGAGCTGGTCTGATTCTGCGCGCCGAAGATCAGATTCGCCACGTTACCCGAATCAAAGGTCACGTCGCTTTCGAAGATAAAATCTCCCGCCGTCTTCGTCTTGCTGATGGCAAGACCGTCATTTTCATGGGTACGGGTCAGCGTCACACCCGCGGTGTGATAGGTGATCTTGGCAGGCTTATTCGTTGTCGAGGTAAGTCCCGTAAGATCGGTATTCCATCCCCCCGCAGCCGCAAAGAGCGAGAGCGGAAGCGCCGTTATGAGCATGACGGCGCTGAATAATAAGGCAAGCAGTTTAACATAACGTTTCATATCAGTCTCCTTTTCTTTTCTGTCATTGATATCGGATGGCGCGATAGCACTCTTCCCGTGTCAGAAGACCCGAAGCGATCCCGCCGTACAGGGCTGCGCCATAGGATGCTTCCTCGGTATAACGAGGTAAGTAAAGCTCTCCTCCGAATGCCTTTTGGATCTCTCGGCACAAAGCTTCGTTTTTTCTGACAGCATTGCCCGATGCCACCACACCAATTTTCTTCTTTGCTTCACTCATCGTGGAAAAGGTACGGTAAAGCTCATCGGCAATACCGTGTAGTACCCCGCAAGAAAGCGCCTGCGGTGTGAAGGTATTCAGCGAAATATTATGTATCGATCCGCGCTTGGTCGGGTCTTCCCGCGTACCGCTGAATGCGGTAGTCACCCGAAGTGAGCCATCTCCTTCGAGCGCCATGCGGTTCAGATAGCTGTAGATCATACTGTCTGACACGCTGAACCCCAACCCCGTCACGGCAGAATAAATAAAGTTCTTCACCATGGCATAGGCGGCACCGCCGCACAGGATGGCGCCCGACAGCAAGTACCTGCCGTCAAAATAAGGGCGAAGCTCTGCTGAGCCATGGGGCTTTGCCGAGTCTGTGATCATACTGACCTGTGCGCTTGTGCCGACGTTGACAAGCACGAGACTGTCATCGGAAAGCGAGCCGAATACCCCCGCTTGATTGTCACCGATGGCACAGGCCACGGGGATCCTTCGTCCCTGATAGCAATATGCCCCCGCAAGGGCATAGCCCTCTCGCACCTCGGGGAAAACCCCTTCGGGAATTCCGAGCTTATCAAGAACCTCACGCTTGAAGCGGCAGGCTTTCATATCAAACGCCCCCATCGAGGCGGCATTGGTGGCATGCATCACCGGTGCGCTTTCGCAGAGCCTTGCGCAAAAGAGATCCATGACCGTCATGGCATGCGCCGTGCCGTTTGGCAGAAGTCCCAACCGACAGAGCGCGTAATAGGTCGCAACACCGTAGCCCGTCGGGATCCTCTCGCCCGTCAGCCTCTCGATCTCTTCGGTTAGAGTCAAACCTTCGTCAAGCCGATATTCGCCAAACGCGTTTTGCCAGGTGTAGAAGGGAGAGAGGATGTTCCCCTCCCGATCGGTACAAACGATCCCGTGCATCTGCCCCGTAACGCCAATCGACACGATACCGGGGTAGCGTCTCAGGATCGATAGGATCAACGCCTTCGCGCGTTCAATGAGACGCTCAGCATCGTCGCAGAAGGCATCGGGATAGCCATCGAGCGTCATGCGGGCATTGTGGTCAAAGGAATAGGTCTGAAGTGCGTTTTTACTGTCAAGCGCGATCACCTGTGCTGAGATCGTAGTCGTTCCGATATCCACACCGAGAAGCAGCGGGCAGGTCACATCTGCCGCCTCTTCGGAGATTTCTTCACAAAACGTCTCTTCGGGAAATAGCATCTCAGCATCCCGCTCGCCGCGAAGGAGCGCTTCGCAGACCGCTCGGCATTCACGGCTTTTCTTGCCGTCATCCTCGATCGTCTGCAGGCGCTTCATGATCAGCTCGCGCCGTGTCACGACACCGTCGCGCCAAAGAATGATATCCGAAAGCGGAACACCCAGTTCACGGAGCTGACGGATCTTCAGAAGAATACGCACCGTGTCCTCATCGTAATCCCGATAGCCGTTTTCCTTTCTTCTGACCGCTATCAGACCGCGGCTTTCGTAATAACGGATCGCCGTTGACGGCAGCGCGGTTCGTTTCTCAACATCTGATATTGTCATAGCTTCTCCTTTCTCAGAATGTTCATTTCTCATAGATATTATAAACCCTACAGTTGGTATAAGGTCAAGACCGCCCGATTGGATTTTACAATTTATTCACATTCCTCATGAAAATAATTACCGCAAGTGATCCTTAGTTACATCACTTGCGGTAGTTTTTATGGATACCAATCTCATTCGGTCGGTGTCAGATACGAAGCAAGCGTTTCCCGATAAGCGCTGATCTTGATGACCTCCACCGAGCGATAGCGGATCGGCAAGCAGGACTTATTGGAGCTTATGATCGCATCATAAACGTCGTCCGATACCAGAATGATAAAATTGGAATTCTGTTTTCTGCCCTCTGACATTTCATGCTTGAAGGTCTTCATTTCAAGCTTGATCCAATGCGACTCCAGCTGCTCCAGCTTGGTAATGACAACAACAAAATGCTGAGAAGAGTCAAGCGCGTTCATGATGGCTTCCTCATAATCGGAATCGGACAGCTCGGGCAAGGTGATAAAATCCAGAAAGGTATGCAAATGGTTCTCTTTCAGATAATAATAAAGCTTTTTGACAATGTCCTTGTCTTCATGCTTATAGCTCAGAAAAACATCAAAGCGATTGTTGGCGGGTATCTTCAGACCAAGATACGCCTTGATCCCGTTTTCGATCTTTTCGGAAACGGAATCACCGCCCGCATGCTTTTCAATGATATTGACGATCTCGGCGATCTTCGTCACGCATTCCGCCGCGATGCGTTTATCACCGACGATCTCGCAGTAATTCTTCAACCGCTCATAGCTTGTCTTCAGACAGCGCATATACTCGACCGCCCTGACTCTGTCCGTCATGCCGTAAAACAGCTGAGAGGCCTTTTGCATCAGATCCGCGATCGAAAGAAGGACCTTTTCTTCCTCGGTATGTACGGGGATCTCCTCGGCTTTCGGAAACTTAAGAGGGCGTAATACCCCGTCCTTTTTACGGTAAATACTTCCGTGACTGTCGACAACTAAGGTTTCGATCAGCGCATCCTCCGCCCTATCGATCAGATCCTTCTCATCGGGAGTCAGGCTCTCAAGACAAGCGGACGTCTCTTCATCGGCAAGCGCGTCGCACAGCCTCTGATAAAACGGTCTTTGCTGTTCAATATATCGATCCTTGTTGTCTCTTTGCCTCAAGATATGAACGTCATCATTGGTAATCGTTTCAACCGCGTCATGACAAGTGAGTGCGTTCAGATAGATATAATGCAAAGCAAGCGCGGCATAATACGCGTCATTCCGTTGAAACTCTTTTTCGTCGGTTAACTTGTCGATGACACCGGCAGTACTCATCCTGACGTGTGCCGCGTTCCGTTCGTCTTGAGAGCTTCCGTCATAATACCCGCAATGATACGTCGAGATCCACAGCCGCAGGATCTCCTTATACTGCCGCTTCCGTTCGCCCTCCATGGTAAGAGAAGGCAGCTCCTCGCACAGTAATCTGATGAGCTTACAGGAAACGTCCGACATGCCGACTTGATACCCCAATCTCTTCATTTCGGATAACTTGTCATACAAGACAGCTTTTTCATTGCTGACATTCAGTCGGTTATACACTTCCGCGGCGATCGTTCTTACCGAGTGGGAAAAATTTCCGTCACGAAGCTCGAGAAACACGCAACCCTCAACCAGGGCTTTCACCTCACGGATCTCCTCTTCTGTCAAACAGCCCTGTAAACGTAAGGTCTCATAAAAGGGACTTTCCGAAATATAAAAAACCTTGACGTCACGCTCACGGGCGCTCTTGATAAGAGTCTTGATACGGTCCCGCTTGGCAACCGATCTGCATTCACACAGAGGGAAAAAGACGATCATGGCATCCGACTGCTTGATCAGGTCAAGCGCATGGGCACTTTCATCCTCAAGCCCCGTATTCACGACCCGGATCCCGACGTCCTCAAGCTTTTCTTTCAGCTTTAAAAACGCCTGCGATGGCGTAGCGTTAAAAGAAAAAGTACTGGTGTCATCAATTCCCATCACACAAACGTTTATCCTCTGATCCATTGGCTTTACCCTCATTTTGATTTTCATCTCAAGCGGATCAAACATAGGATCTCTTCTCTGCTTTGACCCTACCGCCTTCCGCTTTTGGATTCAGTATATCACAGAATCACAAAAAAATCAAGATGCCGTTTTCTCTGCAAAAGCTCGCGCCCCGTTTATGCCGCGCTCAGGCGCGTTTTTTCGTTTTGACGAGATACCAGATCACAGATACCGCCAAATTGATGCCGTACAAGGACAGAAGCCCCAGGCAGAACACCGTATACAGCGTTTCTCCCGTCTGATCCGCCGCTTCTGTCGTGACCACGATCTCCCATTCGCCGTTCGTCAATGGTATCGCATGGATGGATTCAAACAAACCGGGATTATAATAGTAAGCCTTCCCGTCGATCTCTGCCCACTTTTTCAGGATATCGTGCGAGGGTCTCTCGCTGACAGGCAGATCCCCGTAGCCTTCTTCATACCATGCGTCATACTCGCTCTGCATATAAGTAATAAAGGTGGCGGGATCGTCAAATCTTTCTCGTTTGATAAAGGTGGATTCGGTAACGTACGAGGTGATGATACTTGTCACAAGCAAAAGAACCACCAGCACGACCGTGAATACCATACAGATCTTTCCAAGGAGCTTGCCCTCCGCATGGGCTTTGCTGACAGCACTCTCATCAAGCCATACGATCTCTTTTTTGATCAGTGCCTTCAACACGAATATCTTATACACACAGAATGCGAGAAGAAATACAGCGGCGGCGGATATAGTGCCGAACAAGACCCACGAGTCAAGCGAAAGCCCGCTGTGAGCGAAAAAAAGTATATCTTTCATATTATGCCACTCCTTTCTTATGCCAGCGTCAGAAGGGCTATCGGCAGACAGAACGCAAAAATCAGAAGAATTCCGAAAAAGATCCTGACCGAGCCGAACACCATCTCGGTATTGGCTTTTTTCATTCTCTCGGTGTATTCCGCATCTTCTTCATCGATCAGAAAACGGAAGCTTACGGTAAAACAGATCTGACAGATCGTAGCCGCTACCAAGAATACACTTGCCAGACAAAAGCCTAAAAATCCCTCGGAAAACCCGAGATTGGATATCATGGCGGCGATCAGTCCCATAAAACACAGCCCTATTGAAATAAAAGAAAGATTGGTGAACTTTTTCTTTCTGCTATGAAGCATCAGCTTGAACTGTTTGTCGCTTTTCACCTTCTGTTTGCTCGCACTATTGTCGGAAGTGACCGCTTCCCTGTCGGGATTGTTCCTCTCTCCGCGCAAAAGCTCATCGGTAGTAATGCCGAAGATCTCCGCGATAGAAGGGATCAGGGAAAGCTCAGGCGTGCATTCGTCACACTCCCATCGGCTCACAGTTTTATCCGAAACAAAGAGCTTTTCGCCAAGCTCCTTTTGTGTCATACCGTTTGCTCTGCGCAAAGCCGATATGAATTTGCCTATTGTTTTCTTTTCCATGGTAATGCCTCCTCGCATTCGGGTTTTGATTGCTATCATTCTACCATTTCGCCAGAAGGAATACAACCCCCGAACCAAGGAATCACTCCCGGAACGCGAGAATATAGCGTTTTTTCATAAGCCAACCGCATTTTTGACCGCCTCAAGTACGCTCTTTTTTAGACCAAAGCAAAGGGGGAGCGATGCTCCCCCTTTGCTTTGGTGCGGGCGACAGGATCTCGACTGGTTCGAGTCCTTTCTTTTTTAGACCAAAGCAAAGGGGGAGCGATGCTCCCCCTTTGCTTTGGTGCGGGCGACAGGACTCGAACCTGCACGGTTGCCCACTGGTTCCTAAGACCAGCGTGTCTGCCATTCCACCACGCCCGCGTATGACCGCCGATCCTTTTGGGATTGGCGGTTTTTCGGTTATAACTCTCAGCTGTTTGCCTTAGCGTAATCTTCCCAAAGCATATCGACTGTCTTACCGGTGAAGTCGATCCAGATGCTGGGCTTATAGGTACCCTTCTTGAGAGAATCGTTGAGCTTCCAGGGAAGCTTGGGATCAACGTTTTCTTCAAGCCAGCAGAGGAAGGCTGCCGTGACACGGTAAGCCTGTCTGTAATGGTGCTTGGGATTGTATTTGGGAAGCGCCCAACCGGCTTCCTTATTGTAAATGCCGAACTTTTCTCTTCCCCAGTCAGCAAGACCCTCGGTCAGCCATCCGGGACGGAAGTTCTTATAATTCTGCGCTACGTGGACCCATTCGTGTGTCAGGCTGTCGGCGTCAAGGGGATATTTTTCATAATACTTCGTCGACATAATGACCTTGGCTGTCTCGGTGTAAGTTGCCGCAACGCCATCGTAATCGGGCATGGGAACAATCGAAGTTTTACGAAGCTCGCCGTAGTTGAAGAAATCGCAGATTGCCTGGTAATTCTTGTTGAAGCAATCGATGATCATTTCTTCAAGATGCTTGTCGATCAAGCCTTCGGAATTATCAAATGTCAGATAGGTGTCAGAAAGTCTGGTCATGGTTCAGTACCTCGTCTTTATTTTCTTGTTACTTTATGATCGCTTGCGGCGTAGATTGCCCAAAGCTCGTCAAGGGTCTTGCCCGTGATCTTCACAAAAATGGTCTGCGTGTAAACTTCAGTCTTCAGCGCTTCGTTGAACTGTTCCATAAAGGTGGTATCATACTGCTGATCGAGCCACACGAAGAAGCGCGCCGTTACTCGGTAGGAGTCGGTATACGACTGAGACTGATTGAACTCCGGCAGGCTGAAGGGTGTCGGCTCCAACAAAAAGCGGCTATAGTCAGCCACGCCCTCGGTCAGCCATTCCCCGCCGTTTGCCGAATTATTGGGACCGTATTTCGCGTCGCGATAGCACTGCACGGCATGTGTCAATTCATGTGAAAGCGTGCTGAAATCGGATGCTGTTTTCTTGAAATGGTCGGTATTCATTTTAATGATCTTCTGCGTTTCACGGCTGCCGCCGATCTGATACGCGACGTAAGCCGGATTCGAAGAGTCAATACCGTATTCAATATCCCACATCACACCGTAATTGAACTCCTCGCAGAGAACGGGGTAGATGCGATTGAAATGATCCTTGATACGCTTGATCGAAGAAGCGGTAAACCATGAGGTCACGTCTTTATCAAGCGTTAAAAACTTACTCGCGAGATCTTCAGTCTTGGGCTGAGCCTTTGGCTTTTCGATCACAAGATCTTCTTCTGTCACCTCAAAGGGGACGGTTGCCACAAGCTTCGGGCTTTCTTCCTCCTCGGCAAACACCGTCAAGGTGAAGACAGACGCCGCCAGCAACAAAACGGAAAGGGCGCTTATAAGAATAACGATACGTTTTTTCACGGCACACCTCACAGGATCACTTCATGACCGGTACGAGCCGATTCATATACGCCGTCAAGGATCTTCATCAGCGTAACACCGTCCTCAGCAGGCGCAATGCATTCCGCCTTCATTTCCACACAGTCAATGAAATGGTTGATCTCGTTTTCAAAAAGACCGTCGAACGAAAGCGCTGTTTTAACGCTCGAAAGCGTCATGTCGGTCATATATCCGTTCATTTCGCCGTAAAGCTCTAATTCGGGGTCCAGCTTGGCACCGCCCTTCGTTCCAAAGAATTCGATCTTGCCTTCGTTCTTTTTGAGGTTGAGCGAGAATGCCGCTTCTACTGAAAGCACCGCTCCGTTATCAAAGCGGATCATTGCGGAAGCGAGATCTTCAACGTCACAGACGTCTTCCCCGCTCGCCGTCGATGCGCGGTAGCCCTTATCGGATTTGATGCCGGGTCTGTTATGTAATTTCGTAAAGGTTGCGCCATAGACCGATACCGGCTTGGGATTGCCGAGAATAAAGCGCACAAGGTCGATGACGTGTACCCCGAGGTCGATAAGCGGTCCGCCGCCCGAACGGGATCTGTCACCAAACCAACCGCCCGGATTCCCGTTTCGTCTCAGATAGGTCGCCTTGGCATAATAAAGCTCGCCGAAATACTCGGAATCCACAAATTCTCTGACGATCTTGCAGTCATTACCGTGGCGGCGCACAAAGCCGATCATCAGAAGCTTGCCGCAAGCCTTCGCCGTCTCGAGCATCTCCTCGGCTTCACGGGCGTTGAGTGCCATCGGCTTTTCGCAGAGGACATCCTTGCCCGCCTTCAGAGCGGCGATCGTGCAGGGCGCGTGAGCGGAGTTCCACGTACAAACGCTGACAGCGTCGATCTCGGGAACAGAAGCGAACATTTCATTCATATCGGTAAAGCATTTGTCAACACCCCACTTCTTGCCCATATAGGCAAGTCGGTCGGGATTGATGTCACAAAATGCCACGACTTTTACATTTGTATTTTTGGAATAAGCTAACAGGTGCGTTTCGGCAATATTGCCCACGCCGATGATTGCGATATTGACCATACCGATCCTCCTTATGCTGTGATCAGATTCTTGAGGAATGCGACCGCGTCGCCGATATCCTTGGCGGGATCTTCGCCGCATTCACGCTCGATGGTAAGAAATCCGCGGTAGCCGATCTCGTCAAGCGCTTTCAGATAGTTCGGGAAATCTACGTGCCCCTTGCCGAGAGGCAATTCCTCATATGCCGAGCCGAGATGGGCAAGCGCGTCGTCAACCACGTGATAGATCATTTCAGGATCTTTATCAAAGATCTTGATACCGTCCTTTGCGTGGGTATGAACAATATAGTCCTTGAGCGTATATACCGCCTTCACGGGATCGTCACCCGTCACCATCACAAAGTTGGCGGGATCGAGATTGACCGCGACGCCGCGCGAGGAGAGAGAATCGAGAAAGCCCTTGAGAACCTCAGCCGTTTCGGGACCCGTCTCGATCGCAAAATGCGCTTCTAAGGAATCCGCGTATTCGGCAAGCGTATGGCAAGCCTCCTGCATGATCTTATAGCGTTCGTGAGAAGGATCCTTCGGGATCACGCCGATATGCGTTGTGACCACATCAGTACCAAGCTCCTTCGCAAGCGTCAGGATCCGCTTGGATTTTTCGATCAGCGAGGGATTTCTCTCGGGATCGGTAAAGCCGAAGCCGAGGTCTCCGCAAAGAGCGGAAAACACAAGGCCTTCCGAGCGCATTGCTGACAGGATCTCCTGTTTTCTCGTTGCCGTCATATTCTCGGGGGCATTCTCGCCGCTGGTCGAATACATCTGAAGACCCGTCACGCCGAGAGAGGCAGCCTTTTTGATTGCCGTCATCGTATCCACACGGAAGGAATCGAGCATCGCGCCGATCGGAAATTGATACATACCGTATATCCATCCTTTGAAATCTTGATCTTTTTGAGACTTATGATCCCATACAAAACCATTATAGCGAAATCAAACCAAAAAGTCAACGAAAAAACAGATTTTCCCGAAAAATTTTTTTCTGAAAACGGAAAACAAAAAAATGGGGGCTTTAGCGTGTTATCCTTAACGGAGAACACGCTGAAACTAAGTTTGCCCTTTGGGCAAGTGAAGGTATCTTCGATAGTGAAGTTCACTTTGTGAGTGAAGTTTCGCCTGACGGCGAAGTGATGAGAAAACTTAACTTCACTTCTGCGTAGCAAAAACTTCACAAAGCAGAAAAAGAGATAACATTTCGGCTACGAACCGATTTGTTATCTCTTTCTTCTGTATAAGGGTTTGGGCTTAGCCCATTTGCGTTTGACCGGTCAAATGCGATGCTCGCACTGAATAGCGCTTTTCAAATTCTCCGCTAAGAACATCACCCATTCTTCTTTCAATCTATTAACAAAAGAAGAAAGCCCCATTCATTTATCTTAGCGCCTTGATCACAACGGCGGTTTTGGTATTCGGCAGATAATAGATCAGATACCGTCCTTCCGCCTCGACCTCACGGTCAAGAGAAAGCGTCATGACCTCTCCCGTTTTCAGATCCCGCACCACGGGACGGGACAGAAGATCGGGGGAATCACCGCCTTCACGGTAGAAATCAAACCGTGTCACAACACCCTCGATCTCGCGCCATGCACCCCTTTTCAGCAAGCGAAGATCCCGATAGAATACAATCGAAAAGCCGAGCGCAAGCAAAAGGACTGCCGCCCCGAAAACGATCGACAACACAAGAAGCCACAAAGCCCCGTTGCTTTCGGGAAGCGAGATCCCGACGTAACCGAGACGGTCCGCTATATACAGGATCAGAAAGAGCAAGGGAATCGCCAAAAGAAAGAAAAACGCTTTGACGAAGTCATAAAAAACAGTTTTCAGCTTTTGTCGCAGCTGTATCATGTGATATCCTCCTTGCTTGATCCCGTACCGGGAGCATTAACGTTTTTATGAAAACAGCTCTTTCACAAGAGCCTTGACTTCGCTCTTCACCTCGCCGTACATATACAGCGAGCCGAGTGCCACAAGAGGCGTTTTCTCTTCATGCGCGCGAATCAGTGCGGCGCGAACGCCCGCCCTTACGGTATCAAAGGCATTCGCCCCGACCCCTGCCTTACGGTATACCTCGGCAAGCGCTGAGGAATCCAGCGCGCGGGGATTATCGGGCGTTACGGTAAAGACTTCCCGTATATGCGGCACAAGGATCTCCGCCATTTCTTCATACGCCTTATCCGCCATCACGCCCGTCAGAAGCAGGACACAGGTATTGCCGAAGAAAGCGGCGATCGACTCTCTTGCCGCCATGATCCCTTCCATATTATGTGAACCGTCGAAGATAACGAGCGGCTCTTTTGAGATCACCTCAAACCGCGCGCGCCATACGGTTTTTTCAAGACCCGAGCGAAGTGCCGTGTCGGGAATCGAAAGCCCTTCCCGACGAAGAAGCGAAACCGTCGTCAGTACGGTTGCGGCATTGCGGGTCTGATACAGTCCCGCAAGAGAAAGCGAAAGCGCGCGATAGCCCCCGAAATCAAACACACTGCCGTAAAGATCCGATCGCCTGACAGAAAGCGTACTGCGATCGGTGACAAAAAAGGGCGCGTTTTTCTGCAAGGCTTCCCTTTCGAGTATCTCTTGCACCACGGGATCGTCACCGCCGTACAGAACGGGGCAGCCTTCCTTGATAATGCCCGCCTTTTCTTTGGCGATCAGCTCCACGGTATCACCAAGTACTGCCATATGGTCGAGCGCCACACCGGTGATGACCGAGAGACAGGGTTTTTCGATCACGTTGGTGGAGTCGAGCCGTCCCCCCATACCGACCTCAAGCACCACGATATCACAGCCCGTCTCTTTGAAATAGAGAAAGCCGAGAGCGGTGATCAGCTCAAACTCGGTCGGAGGATCGTCCATCGCTTCGGCGATGGGCGCGACGAGGGAAAGTAGTCGGCAGAGATCGTCGTCGCCGATCGGTTTATCATCCTTCATGATCCGTTCATTGAAGCTTTCGATAAAGGGAGAGGTAAAGGTGCCCACCGAATAGCCCGCCTCCCGAAGGATCGTACTCAGCATTGCCGAGGTCGAGCCTTTGCCGTTGGTTCCCGCGATATGGATGCAGCGAAGTGCCCTCTCGGGATGCCCCAATTGATCAAGAAGCGCGGTGATGCGCGAAAGCCCGGGACGGCTGCCCCGCCAATTGACCGAGTGGATATAAGCAAGTGCCTCGTCATAGGTCATCATTCCGCAGTCCATCCTTTCAAAACCTTTTGCACCGTTTGATTACGGCAAAGAAGATAGGTGAGTAAGATCGCCATGAGAACGATCTCGATCACAACGCATACCACACGCATCAGAAGAAGCTCCGCCGGCATCTGATAGCGAAGATACAAACCGAGACTTCTCAGAAGAGCAGTTCCCACAAGACGGGAAAGCGCAACCGAAAACACCACCTTAAGCGGTGTTTTCTTTTTGGCAAAAAGCCCCGCCAAAAATCCTTCCGCCATCATACCAACGGTAACCAGAGGGATCATAGAGCCAAGACCGTAGTAGACGGCACAACCTACAATATCGCTGAGCGCCCCGACCAGAAGCCCGATCCAGGGGCCGAAGAGGTAGCCCGCCAGAAGAACGGGGAGCGAGCCGAAACCGATGCGGATCGAATCGCCGATCTTGATGGAAAGATACTGTCCGAGTACCACCGAAAGCGCGCACAGGATCGCCGAAAAGATCAGAACGCGCAGTCTGATCCGGGCTTTTTTGTTTACCATAAAAAAAATACCTCCTTATCCTCGTTTCATACGACAATAAGAAAGGCACTTCCCCTATGTCCTGTGAAGCGGGATGCAAGACCCAGACCGCAAGCCGAAGGCTTTTCGTCCAAGCGGCAACTCCCCGTCCCCTTGGCACTTCACGAATGGATCTTTACTCTTCTTGTTACTGTCCTTATTATATCACAAAGACGCCTCTTGTCAACGCTCTTTTGACATTTTTTCCTATTCACACGAAAAAACGGAAAAATAAATTCCAAATTTGTGAATTTTTCAATAAATTTTCGTCATTCGGTTGCAAAGTCACCAAAAAGATTGTATAATACTGATATTATGAGAAAAAGGAAGTGATCCCATGGGACCCGGAGGATTCGGTCCGCGCGGCATGGGGCGTGAAGACATGATGGCAAAGCTTCGCGAACCAAAGCCGCAGAGCATCAAAGAGGTACCGCGCTACCTTGTCAATATCACAAAAAGCTTTTTCAAACGACTGTTTTATACCGTGGGTCTGGTCTGGGAAGCGAGACCCTCTCTTGTCTTTCTGATGATCTTCATGGCAATCTTCAACGGCGTTTCTCCCGTTGTGGGCGCCTTTATCTCCGCTGAGCTGATCACAGTCATTGCTGCAGCCCTTACGGGAAGCGCAAGCGCCGACGCTGTTCTCGTTGCCCTTTTGTGGCAGTTCGGCTTTACCTTCGTCAACAGCCTTGTCAATACCGTCAACAATATCCTCACACGGATCTCGGGTGAGGTCGTGACCAATCACATCAAGACGAAGATCATGAAAAAAGCCAAGGAGATCGACCTTGCGTCCTTTGACTCTCCCGAGTTTTACGAGCGAATGGAAAATGCCAACCGTGAGGCAGGCATGCGTCCCATTCACATCATGAACGCCACCTTTTCCATGGTCAGCCGTATCATCAGCATGATCTCCTTCATCGCGGTCTTAGTCGGTATTCTGCCCCACCTGAACAGCTGGGCACCCCTTCTCATGATCGTGTTCATCCTGCTCTCGATCCTTTCGGCGATCGTGAACTTCATCTTCCGCAGAAAGAATTTTCTCTACATGCGCCACCGCTCGAAGGATCGCCGTCAGATGGGCTATTATTCTGACGTGCTGGTCAACAAGGATCTCGTCAAGGAAATCCGCCTTTTCGATCTCTCCGACCTCTTCATCGGCAGATACAACGAAGTCTTCAAGCGCTATTTTGCGGGCATCCGCAAGCTGATCGGCGCGGAAGGTATCTGGCAGATCGCCATCACCCTTGCCACCTCCACGCTGAACTGCTTTCTCTTTTACATGATCGCCACCGGAATTTCCGAGATTGGTGAATACTCTCTCTATACCGGCGCTC